>CAIMWA010000480.1 GCA_903845045.1 uncultured delta proteobacterium
CAGGCGAAGACACTCTTTCCCTACACGACGCTCTTCCGATCTGCGCTCTTCCGACTCGACCTGCTCTCTGGGCGGCATTGGAACCCGCTCGAGCGGCACCGTCGCCACGCGCGGCGACCACCGCGGGGGCGGCAGCGACGGATCGTGCGCCACACCACCGAGCAAGACGCCGAGTTCTTCCGAACACTGCCGCACACTCGCAAACCGGGCCGACGGATCGTACGTCACGCAGCGCGCGAACCACGCATCGAAGCCTGCCGGGAGCCTTCCTCCCGCTCCGAGTTCGAGCGCTCGCTGCGACGGCGCGGCGGGCCTATCGAACGACGCGACGATCTCGTTGACGAGCACCATCACCGGATCGTTGCCCGCCGCGGCGCCTGCGTTGGCTGCGTGCCAGTAGAACCGACCCGTGAGCATCCGAAACGCGATGAGGCCGAGCGCCCAAACGTCCGAGCGCGGACTCACCTTCGTGCGCTGGATCTGCTCCGGCGCAGCCCACACCGGCGACAGCATCTTGCCCGTGAGCGTCACCGAATGCCCCGTCTCGCGCAGCAGCTTCGAGATGCCGAAGTCCACCACCTTCACGCGCAGCTCGCCGTTCGCTCGCGAGAGAAACAGGTTCTCCGGCTTCAGGTCGAGGTGCACGACGCCCATCGCGTGGGCCGCCTCGAGGCCCGCGGCGACCTGCGCAAAGATCGTCGCGACCTGCTCCCACGGAAGACCGTCCGCGCCGACCTGCTCCATCTCCGTGGCGAGGTCGTGGCCGTCGAGAAGCTCCATCACGAGCCACGGGATGAGCTTCTCCGTCGTCGGCGGTGAATCCGGGTCCTGCACGCGTCCCGCGTCGAAGACCTCGACCACGTTGGGGTGGCGGATCTTCCGGGTGTTCTTCGCCTCGTCGATGAACCTCGCGCAGAGGTCGGCGTCCTTCAGCAGGAAGTCGTGCATCGCCTTGAGCGCCCGCCGGTCACCAAACTCGGCGTGCGTGACGTGCCAGACCGATCCCATGCCGCCGTCGGCGATCTTGGTGCCCACCACCCAGCTCGAGCTGATGCGCATCCCCGCGTGAATCGCCATCGCACGGCGACGCTACGAGATTCCGGACGCGATGTCGCGGCCTCGGGGGAAGGCGCGGCGGCGTGCACCGCGTCGCGGACCCGAAGAGGGAGTCGCCCCGCGGCGGCTCCGCGAAAGCCCGTGCGCAGCCCATGACCCCGATCGACCCCGACCACACCCCGAGGCGAGCCCATGCGCCGGCCCATGGGCACCGCGACGCCGTACCCCACGGGGTCCTCGTCGCGTGGGCCGCAAGGCACCGTCCACCGGCGGTGGCATCGAAGAGGGCGCCGCGAGCGCGGACCTCCGTCGCCGCTTCGTCGTCTTGACGCGACCTCGCGGGCAGACCCGCGATTCATGACCGCAGACGTCGGCGGACGGCGTCTCCTTCGCATCGATGCCAGACCAGACCATCGGATCGTCGACCCATCGGGTCAGAACCGGCGGCCGCTGGTTCCAAGACGATGACCAACCCCGCGTCTTCATGTACCTTCGACACCATGCCCATCGACGATTGCCCCCACTCTTTTCAGGAGCTGGCCCAGCGCGTTCTGCCGGACCATCTGCGCCGACTCGAGGCTGCCATGCCGGCGTCGGTGCGACTCGGAGACTTCGCGGCGACCCGCACGCCGCCGCCGAAGCTTGTGCCAAACGTCGTCGATCTGCGGGACTTCTCGGGATGCTACGTACTAATCGATCAGCGACCGATCTACGTGGGCATTTCTAGGCACGTTCCGAAGCGCCTGAAGCAACACGTCGCGGGCCGCACGCACTTTGACGCGAGCCTCGCCTACCGAATGGCGAAGGAAGTGATGCCCCACGAGATGACGAGAGGCGGCGCCATGAGCGATGCCGCTTTCCGCAAGCATTTCGAGGAACGTCGAGAATACTTGAAGGAGATTCGCGTCGCCGCGATTCAGATCGATGATCCGCTCGAACTCTACCTGTTCGAGGCGTATGCCGCGCTGCATTTCGATACGTCGAAGTGGAACACGTTTCGGACCCACTGAACGGCGCTTTGAAGTCCGGATTTCGACGCGCTGCGCGTGATTCGCGTACTTCGATTCGGTTGAGGACCGTGCCAGGTTCGGGGGTGCGGGGCCGTCGACGGCGAATCCCCGCTCGTACGCTCCCGCGCGACTGGGGAAGCGGAATGCAATCGCCCCCTCTTTTCCCGTTCAGGATGCTTCGATAGCATCGCGCGGGCTGCCCGTGCGTGTCGACCCGAATACGGCTCTCTACTCGGCACTCGGGGCGGACCTCCTCCGAAGCCGTCTGCTCGGCGCCGCGCCGCCAAAGCTCGGTGGCCGCTACGTCGTCGAGAAGATCGTGGGGCGGGGTGCGTCGGGGGTCGTCGTCTCGGCGCTGGATGATCGCCTCGGCCGTGCCGTCGCCTTGAAGCTGAGCGTGACCGGCGGCGACGCGGCGATGCTCGAGGAGGCACGTTCGCTGGCGCTGCTCGATCATCCGAACGTGGTTCGCGTGCACGACGTAGACATCGTCAGCACGGTCATCGATGGCGTGTCGTTTCGGCTGTGGCTCGTCTCGATGCAGCTCGTCGTCGGGCGCAGCCTGCGGACCTGGCTCGCCGAGCAGCAGCAACCCCTCGACGAGATCGTGCGCGTGTTCCTCGACGCGGGACGGGGACTCGCCGCGGCGCACGGCGAGAAGGTCATCCACCGCGACTTCAAGCCCGACAACGTCGTCGTCCGCGAGGGCGACGGCGTCGCGATGGTGCTCGACTTCGGGTTCGCGGGTCCGGCGTCGTCGACCCGCATGGGCGAGCCGGCCCTCAACCACGACGTCGCCGGCACCGACGCGTACATGGCTCCCGAGGCGCGCGCCGGGCGTCCGACCCGCCGCGGCGATCAGTATTCGTTCGGCGTCTCCTTGGTCGAGGCGCTCACTGGCGTGGCAGCGCCGGCGGGACGACGGCCTCCGTCGGTGCCTCGCGCGATCTGGTCCGTCGCCGCACGGGCGACGGCGCAGCGGGTGGACCGTCGATACGACGACATGGCCGCGCTACTGGCCGAACTCCAGGCAGCGCCGACTGCTCCGGCTTCCGCATGGAGAAGGCTGACCGTCGTCGGAGTCGCGCTCGTCGCCGCGGGCGTGCTGGCCGTGGGGTGGGGTGGGGCGTCCATCTCCGCGATGGCGTCGCGGCTGCCAGGTGTCTTTCGCGTCGTGACCTCGCCCCAGCGACCTGCCGCGGCGCAGCCTGCCGACGCGGACCACCGCCATCGAGCCGGTTCCGACGCCGGTGCCGTGCACCCGGATGTTCCGGCCACCGACGGCGATGTCGCAGCACCGTCTACGGCGTCGCTCGGTCCACCGCCCATCGTGCCCCCGCGCGATGTACCGCAGCCGCGATCCGAGGGGAACGTCGATGCCGGCACAGTCTCGTGCCTGGCGCTGAATCGGACATATTACTTTCGCACGGTACGAACGACGAGTGACCGTCCCGGCGGTGCGCCTTCGGCGAACTACATGCTCGCGCTCGGACAACAACTGCGACAGGCGGACACGAGTCTCACCAAGCGCACTCCGCAGGTCGACCACCTCCACGTCACGACCGTCGTGCCAGACGACGATTGCTCCGTGCGGATCCGCGCCACGGCCGAGGACCGCACCTACGACTTCCATCTGTGGCTCCGTGGCGGCCACGTCGAGGGAACCTTCGCGGCCACCGGCGACCGGCGCCTCGGAAATTTTTCGGGCCGGGTGGAATCGACGGCGGCGGTGAGCCATTCCGCCCCGCTCGCCGGACATGGCCACCGGAGCCCACGATGAGCACGGACCGCGAACGAACGCTCGAGCGCCTGATCAAGATCGAATGGCCGCGCCTTCGCCGATTCTTTCGGACGAAGGCGCCGGAGTCCGAGACCC
>CAIMWA010000481.1 GCA_903845045.1 uncultured delta proteobacterium
GCTCGACCTGCACGCGAGCACCGTCAGCACGCACCTGCGCGCCATCCGCACGAAGCTCGACGCGCCCACGGTGGCCGACATCGTGCGCTACGCGCACCGCGTGGGGATCATCGCGTAGCGGCTCCCGCCGGCGCGACGGCTCGCGCGTCGATCGGCAATGTTGCGGTACGTAACAATCCGTGTATCTTACGGTCCATCACATTGGCGTCGCCGCGGCCACGTCGTCGCGAGGGCACGTACACCGCGCGAACGTTCTCCTACGCCACGGCGACGCACACGTGGACCGAGCTCGCCGTGTCGGGCCCGCCGGCCCGCGGCGTCGCCGATCTGACGTGGCTCGGCGCGGGACGCGTGCTCCTTCTCGGAGGCCTCGGCAACGCGACGGGGACGCATCCCGTGCTCGACGACGCGTGGGTCTTCGACACGGCGACGTCGCGGTGGTCGGCCGTCGCGGCACCGACGAACGGAGGGCGTTACGAGGGCGGCGCGGCGCACCTCGCGACGGGCGTCGTGCTCACCTACGGCGGCAAGGGCACCATGGCCGGGACCTTCGGATCTTCGCTGTTTCGCCGGTACACCGCGGCGACGGACGCGTGGTCTGCGAGCACCACCGGCGTGCTCGTGAGCCCGGGGATCCTCTATGGGCAGGGCATGGCGCACCTTTCGCCGGGCCGCGTGTTCATGCTCGAGGGCGTATCGGGCACGAGCGGCACGATGCGCTCCTGGGCGTGGATCTACGACGATGGTCCGTCGGTGTCGGACCTCGAGTGACGCGCGGCGGCGAGGAGCGCCGCGACGCCGTGCACCGCGAGCCCCTTCACCTGCTTCGGCGTGCGCGGGATCGCGCCGGAGACCAGCAGCGACGCCAGCCCGTGGCAGAGCGCCCAGGCCTGCTTGGCCAGCGCGACGAGCGCCTCTTCGGACACGCCCGGCACCACCGCGCCGAGGGCCTCGACGAGCGTCGCGAAGGCCGCGTCGCCGGCCGCCTCGAGCGCGTCCGGGCGGGGGTGCACGAAGCGCGTCGCGAACATCAGCTCGTAGCGCGCGGGGTGCTTCAACGCGTAGTCGACGTAGGCCGATGCCATGGCCTCGACGCGCTCCGACGCAGGAAGCGACGCCGCGCGCGCGAGGGCGCCGCCGAAGGACGCGAAGGACTCGATCGCGATGGCGAAGAGCAGCGCCTCGCGGTGTGCGAAGTGACGGTAGAGCGCCGCGGTGGTCACGCCGATCCGCTTGGCGACCGCCGCGAGGGTGAAGCCCGCCGGGCCGACCTGCTCGACGAGGCTGGCGCCCGCCTCTTGCGCTGCGCGCGCCAGATCGCCGTGGTGGTAGGCACCTCGCGGCTTCTTCGGCGCCGAGCGCTGCTTCACGCGCGGCACCCTACCATCGGCGTCGAACGGCGCGCGCCGCCTCGTTCGCACCATGACGTCGTGACTGCCCGACGCGCTCGAGGCGCGGTACCGTTCTCCCCGTCATGCTGAACCGTCGCGCAACACCCGTCGTCCTCGCCCTCGCGTCCGTGCTCGCGGTGTCGTTCTCCGGCGCCGAGCCGCGCCATCCGCGAACGCCTCCTCCGCCGCCCGGTGCCTTCGAAGCGCCGCCGCCGGTGACCGGTCCTGGCGTGGTGCAGCCCGACGCGGTGTGCAGCGCCATGCTCTTCGTGCGGCAGAC
>CAIMWA010000482.1 GCA_903845045.1 uncultured delta proteobacterium
GAACGGCGGCGAGCGGGCCGAAGGGAATGGTGAAGTGCGCCCTCACGAGCGGGTCGAGCTCGAGGGCGGCCTTGTACTTGTAGAAGACCCGGTGGTCGGCCTCGTTCTCCGCCCACTGCCCGCTGAACTTCAGCGACGTCTTGAAGAACTCCCAGCCGCCCTCCTTGCCGACGAGCGGAACCATCACCTTGTCGAGCGCCCACTTCAGCCGCTCGGCCTTGTCGTGAAAGTTCTTGAGCACGTCGGTCTTCAAAGTGAGCGACGTGTCCTCCCAGGGAGTCACCTTGACGTCGACCTTCCAGTGCGTCGGCGGCTCCTTCAGGTTGATCTCGATGCCGACCTCCCACGCGTCGATGGGGTACGCGCGCACCTCGAGCTGCTTCATCGGCCCCGAGCAGCCCACGCAGTTCACGAAGTAGCTCTTCGGCTGCACCTCGAAGATGCCGAGCAGCTTGAAGCCCCAGCTCTTCGCGACGAACGACGTCTCGACGCCGGTCTTCACGACGTCCGACGCGAAGGGCGCGTGCACCTCCCAGCGCGAGTGCTTTCCGCAGCCGCCGCGAAGCGTCGACTTCAGGCGGATCATGTCGTCGTCGCGGCCCGGCACCACCTCGAGGAGCCCCGCGCGGTTCGCCTTGCGGCCCTTGTGCGAGCAGCTCGCCTCCACCGAGACCAGCTCGCAGACGACCTCGGGGTGCACCGTCGGGGGCGGCGCCGCGGGCGGGGGCTTCGCGGGGCCGTCGCCGGCCGAGCCGCCAGCGTTCGGCGCCCGCAGCGCGGTGTCGCCGGGCCAGCGGATCGCGATGCGCCGCGCACGGCAGAGGCGCGCGAGCTCGGCGATGCCCGCCACGGACGCGCGCTGCACCGCGGGGTCGAAGGCGACGCCGGGCGGCTCGAGGCCGAGACGCCGCAGGATCCCGTAGCGCTGCGCGGGCGTGAACGTCGCGAGGAACTTCTCCGGGCTCGCGAAGGGCACCGGCACCGACGGCACCGTGGCGGGCGGGTGGCGGACGAGGATGAAGCGCGTTCCCTGCCGATTCTGGATCTGCATTGCGACGTCTCCCGCGGCCTAAGCGTCCCGGGGCCCGCTCGCGCGCAGCACCGGCCTGCGATAGTATCGCGCCCCGGGAGCATTGCCCATGACAGATTCCATCGGCGACTACGACTTGGTGTTTCGCTCGTCCGCGGTCGATCCGGGCGACCTGTTCGTCGTGCGGGTGAACGGCCGCGAGGCGATCTCGTCGCTCTTCGAATTCGAGGTGCACGTCGAGACGACCTTCGGCGGCGCGCTCGAGCCGTCGCAGATCGACGCGTTGCTGTCGGGCTCGGCGTACCTCGCCTTCGGCGCCGACGACGAGCACAAGTACCACGGCGTCGTGCGGGAGATCGAGATGCTCTCCATGGCCGACCCGAGCCCGGTGCACTACCGGCTCCGCTTCGTGCCGAAGATCTTCGACACGACGCTCACCTTCGGAACCTGGATCTACCAGGAGCTCTCCGTCCCGGAGATCATCAAGGAGGTGCTGAAGGAGGCGGGCTTCCAGGACGGCAAGGACTACGAATTCCGCGGCGTGGGGGCCTACGCCAAGAAGGAATACGTGGTGCAGTATGCCGAGTCGGACTTCCACTTCATCTCGCGGCTGATGGAGCACGAGGGGCTCTACTATTTCTTCGAGCACGGCGACGACGGCGCGAAGATGGTCGTGGCCGACGTCAACGGCACCGCGCGCCCGCTCGAGGGCCACGAGTCCATCCCCTACGACCCGCGCATCGGCCTCGCCGACTTCCGCGAGGTCATCACGTCGTTCTCGCACACACAGACGGTGGTCCCGCGCAAGCTGCAGGTGCGCGAGTACAACTACCGCACCCCGTCGGCCCCGATGACCGCCGACGACGACGTCGACCCGACCGGCGTCGGCCACCAGACCTATTACGGCGAGCACTACAAGGACAAGGCCGCGGGCAAGAAGCTCGCGAAGGTCCGCTCCCAGGAGCTGCTCGCGCAGAAGCACGTCTACCACGGCGGCGGACGCGTGCGCGGGCTGCGCTCGGGGCACCGCTTCACCCTCGAGCAGCACATGCTGTCGGCGCTCGACGGCGACTACCTCGTCACCGAGGTCACGCACTCCGTGGAGCAGGCCGGCAGCGGCGGCGGCTCCAATGCCGGGTACACCATGGAGTTCGTTGCGATCCCCGTCGCGGTGCAGTTTCGCCCGCGCCGGGTCACGCAGAAGCCTCGCCTCTACGGCGTGATCCAGGGCAAGATCGACGCGGCGTCGGACGGCGTGCGCACGGTGCCCATCGACGAGCACGGGCGCTACAAGGTGCTGCTGCCCTTCGACATCGGCGGCGCCGCCGGCGGCAAGGCCTCGCGCTGGATCCGCATGGCGCAGACCGCGTCGGGCAGCGGCTTCGGCATGCACTTCCCGCTGCACGTCGGCACCGAGGTGCTGCTCACCCACATCGAGGGCGACCCGGACCGGCCGATCATCGTCGGGTCCGTTCCGAACCACGAGACCGCGTCGCCGGTCACCAGCGCCAACGCATCGCAGTCGAAGATCGCCACGCGCCACGGCATCACCGTGACGCTCGACGACCAGAGCTGATCTCGAGGCTGGAACCCCAGGGCCCCCCAGGAACATCGGGTCGCGCCGGAGCCCAGGATCCCGCGGGCCGGCGCGCCACCTTGACCCTGACGGGAGCGGCGGGTAACAGTCCTTCGGCGGATCGCGGCGACGGGAAGCGGTGCGAAGATGACCCGAGACGACAGCGAAGGTCCGGCGGAGACGGTGGAGGTCGTGGACACCCTGACGACGGTCTCGGGGGTCTCGGCGTCCATCACCCGCTCCGCCGTCGCGGCCGACGTGCTCCGGGTCGTCGATGCCTCTGGCC
>CAIMWA010000483.1 GCA_903845045.1 uncultured delta proteobacterium
CGCGCCCACGGCCCCGGTCGCGCCGGCCAACCGCGAGACGACGCTGCGCATCCCCGGCTTGCAGAACGGTCCGGCGGTGCGCGTCGACGAGGGCCGCGGACAGACCCGCGTCAACGTCGGCGGCATGCAGATCGTGCTGCCCGGCGGCAACCGCTGATCGGACTTCAGCCCTCGTCGAGCGCTGCGCGGTAGCGGTTCACCATGCGCGCCTCGAAGCGCGCGGCATCGACGCCCAGCGCCTCGCGCACCGGCCCCGCCCGAAGCGATCCCCGCTCCCTCGCCGCGACATACGACGCGTGACGCTCCACGCCCCCGGGCGCCGAGCGGTGAAACCCGCTGATGGCGCGGAGGTAGCCCTGCACGCCCGGCGCGCCGAGGTGGCTCGTCACGAGCGCCGCGAGCACCGCGCCGCGCTCCTCCTCGCCGAGCCCCGGGTGCCGCGCGACGGCCTCGCCCCACGCGTCGAAGAACGGCCCGATGCCGATGAGAAGGTCGCGGTGCGCGCGCAGCGGGCGCGCGGCGCGGAGGCCGAGCAGCCTCGGGTTCTCGCTGGCCATGACGCGCTTGTAGATGCGCCCCGCGAGGGCGAAGCGGGGGTCGCCGTCGGTGTCGTGGCCGAGGCGCACGTAGCGCCGCCGGATCTCGAGGGCGCCGGCGCCCTTCACGGGCCACGCGTCGGCGACGCGGGAGAGATCGCCGAGGTTGTGCGCGATCGTCGCGACCACCGACAGCGCGAGGAGCTCCCGGCCCTTGGCGCGACGCACGGACTCGAAGGCCTCGGCGTGGTGCTCGAGCCGCGTGTCGAGGTACGCGGCCTGCGCGTCGATGACGGCGTCGTCGCCGAGGGCCAGCGCGCGGCCGAGAGCCCCGGCGCGCACGGCCATCCACTCGCCGTCGTGCCCCGAGAGCCCACCTTGCACCTCGAGGACGCGCGCGGAGACGTCGCGCGGGTCCCACTGCTCGGTCTCGGCGGCGACGGCGGCGTGGGCGCGCAGCGCGGCGGCGTCTTCGCAGCGCTGCCACGTGTGGTAGCGAATCTGGCTGTCGACGTCCGTCGGGACGAAGGTCGCGACGGTGGCGTGATGCGCCGCGAGCATGAGCCGCAGGTAGTCCTCGCCGTGGGCGTGGGCGATCTCGCCCGATGCGCGCAGGGCGCGGCGCCAGCTGTGCGCGGCGTCGTCGACGGGACCGTCGAGGGCCCACGCCGCGGTGTTCTCGACCTGCGCCCGAAGGCGCTCCGGCGCGACGCCGCCGAACCTCACGACGTCCTCCGAAGGTCGATGCGGTAGAGCGGTCCGTCGGGCGGTGGAGGCTCGCGACGAAGGGCTTGGATCAAGCCGTGGTCGGGGCTCTTCGCGCACGCGGGGTCGGTGCGGGCGGGGTCGCCGGTGAGGGCGAAGGCCTGGCAGCGGCACCCGCCGAAGTCGACGTCGCGGCGGTCGCAGGTGGCACAGCCGGCGGGCATCCATGCCGTCCCGCGAAAGCGCGCGAAGTCTTCGCCGTGGTTCCAGATGTCCGCGAGGGAGCGCGCGGCGACGTTGTCGAACCGCATGCCGGGCAGCCCGTGGGCACCGGCGCACGGCAGCACCGTCCCGTCGGGGACCACCGTGACGAAGCTGCGCCCCCAGCCGTCGGTGCAGGGCTTCGGCGTGCCCTCCCACCAATCGGGGACCACCCAGATCACGTCGAGCCGCCCGCGCAGGCGATCGCGCTCGCGCAGCGCCACGGCCTTCGCCGCCTCGAGGGCCTCGCGCGACGGCATCAGCGCCGCCCGGTGCGTCGCCGCGCTGCCGTGCCACTGCGTGTTCGCGAGCTCGATGCGCTGCGCGCCGACGGACTCGGCGAGGGCGATGAGCTCGCCGGTGCGCTCGACGTTGCCGCGGTGGAGCACGACGTTGAGCGACAGCGCGAGGCCCGCATCGCGCACCCATCGGGCCGCCGCGAGCTTCTCGTCGTGGAGCGCGATGCCCGCCACGGCGTCGGCGCGGGCGGCGTCGCTGTCCTGGACGCTCACCTGCACGTGGTCGAGGCCCGCGCGGCGGAGCGCGTCGAGGCGCTCGGGGCCGAGGCGCCACGCCGACGTGATGAGGTTCGTGTAGAGCTCCGCATCCCGCGCGGCGCGCACGAGGTCCTCGAGGTCGTCGCGGAGCAGCGGCTCGCCGCCGGAGAAGTGCACGTGCAGCACCCCGAGCTCGGCCGCCTCGCGGAGCACGCGCTGCCACCCGGCGGTGTCGAGCTCGCGCCCATAGTCGCGCCAGTTCGTGGGGTTCGAGCAGTACGCGCAGCGCAGCGGGCAGCGGTACGTGAGCTCCGCGAGCAGCGCCACCGGCGGCTCCGGCAGCGGCTCTCCGAGCACCATCCACCCGCGGGTCACGAGGCGATCGACGAAGGCCTCGACGTCGGCCGCGACCTCCTCCGACGGCGCCTCGGGGTGTGCTTCGGCCACGGTCTTCGACACCGCCGACAGCGTGCGCCGTCCGTCGCAGAGCGCGGTGATCTCGGCGCCCTCGTCGGTCAGCGCGACGACGCCCTCGGGGACCACGAGCACGTGCCGATCCCTCGCGGCGTCGCGTCGAAAGCGCGCGCGCGTCACCAGCGCCGGGCGGCTGCGCGGGTTCATGGAGCGACGCAGTGCCAGTAGATCGCGTCGAGCTGGGCCCAGAGCAGGTCGCACTTGAACTCGAGGGCCGCCACCGCGAGCTCCTGCATCGCGCGCGTGGTGCACTCGCGCTCGACGATCTCGAGGGCGTGCTCGGAGTCCTTGGTGGCGCGCGACGGGCGGCCGCGGAAGTACGTGAGCCCCTCGGCGGCGACCCACGGGTAGTGCACCTCGAAGGCCGCGATGCGGAGGGACATCAGCGCCGGCGAGAAGAGCTCGGTCAGCGACGACGCCACGCCCTCGACCCACGAGCGCTCGCGCACGAAGTTCACGTACGCGTCGACGGAGTACCGCACCCCCGGCAGCAGCCCCGCGGTGCCCCACGCATCGGCGCGGCTGCCTCCGCACGCCTCGACGAGGCGCAGCCACGCCTCGATGCCGCCCTCCTCGTTCGCCGAGGGACCGTCCTGGTCGAGGAGGCGCTGACGCCAGCGTCGGCGGTCCACCGGCGAGGGCATGCGCGACATGAGGGCGCAGTCCTTCTGCGGGATGCTGCGCTGGTAGTAGAAGCGGTTGAGCGCCCACACGCGGAGCTGCGGCTGCGTGAGCCGACCCTCGTTCATCAGCACGTGGAACGGGTGCTTGTCGTGGTACTTGCGCGCGCCGACCTCGCGGAGCCGGGCGAGGAACGCATCGTGGGTCAGCAGTTCGTCCATTGCGCGGCGGATGCTACCGCACCGCGCAGCGTCCTCGCGTACCTTCGTGAGCGTGCGCAGCGCCTCCGATCGCCGCCTGCTCGCCGCCGCCGTGCTCGCCGCCGCGCTGCCCGCCGCCGCGACCCTCGCCGCCGTCGCCGCGCGCCCCGCCCCCGCGGTCCATCGCCCGCCCGCGACGGACG
>CAIMWA010000484.1 GCA_903845045.1 uncultured delta proteobacterium
CCCCGACGAGGCCATCGACGCCTGGGTGCGCGCGCGACGCTCCCCGACGCACGCGCTGACGCTGTCGCGCCGCGGATCGCGCTACACGCTGCCCGTGACCCTACGCGGCGGCGCGCTCCAGTGAGGGGAGCGTGGCCGGCGCTCGCGGCGTGGGTGCTGCGCGCGTCCCTCGCCGTGGCGCAGGACGCCTCGGCGCCCGTCGTCGACGCTTCGGCGCCCACCGTCGATGCGGCCGCGTCGCCCCCCGATCCCGCCCCGGTGCCGGACCCCGACGATCCCAGCGGTGCGACGACCGCCGAGGACGACGCGGCGGCGCGCGCGGTGGGCCCCGACGACGAGGCGGGCGCACCCGAAGGAGGGGAGCTTCCCGAGACCGCGGCGCTGGCGGCGGAGATCGCCGAGATGTCTCCGCGAACGTGCCTTCGCGCCCTCGCCCGCGCCCACGTCGACTACGAGCGTCCGCGGTCGGCGCCGCCGGGCATCGAGACGCCGGTGGTCGTGCGCGGACCCATTCGCGGCGTGACGTTCCGCGCGTCCGATGCCCCCGCGGGGCACGAGCTCATGGACTGCCGCCTCGCGGTGTCCCTCGCCCGCTTCGCGACGCTGCTGCGCGCGTTGCACGTCCGCGAGGTGCGGCACTACTCCATGGTGCGCGGGCCGAGCTCCCGCGAGCCGCTGCGTGACGGGCTCTACCCTGGGCACCCCGGCGGCATGGCCATCGACGCCGCGGTGTTCGTGCGCGACGATGGCAGCGTCCTCGACGTGCTGCGCGACTACCGGGGACGACGTGGACGTCCGCCGTGTGGCGCGCGTGCGCGGGTCGCCGCGACGGAGCCGGCGCGAACGCTGCGCACCATCCAGTGCGAGGCCGCGCGGCGCGGATGGTTCCACGTGGGGCTGGGACCGAACTTCAATGTGGCGCACCGCAACCACCTGCACCTCGAGGTGGCGCGGGGCGTGTGCTGGCTCTTCGTGCGCTGAGGCTCAGGCCTGCGCGCGGTGCGCAGCCACCGTCGCGAGCACCTCGTCGACCTCGAGCACCTTGCCCGCGGTCTTCGCGCGCTGGAGCACGGCCTGCACGAGCGGCGCGTCGGGCTCGATGGCGTGCCCGCGCAGCCAGTGCTGCACGTTGCTCGCCCCCGACATGGGACCGATCTCGATGGTCTGCCCGCGCCCGAACATGCCCGCGGGGACGCCCGAGTAGATGCGGTCCGCGAGCCAGGCGTCGCCCTTGCGCTGGGCCTTCACGATGGCCGCCGCGTGCACGCCCGTCGACGTGCGGAACGCGTCGCCGCCGACGAGCGGATAGTTCACCGGGATCGCCATGCCCACGGCCTTCGACGCCACCTCGCAGTAGCGGATGAGGTTCGTGAGGTCCTGGTCCTCGAGCGCGTGGTGCAGCTTGAGGTTCAGCAGGATGAGCTCCATCGCGGTGTTGCCCACGCGCTCGCCGATGCCGCCGGCGGAGGCGTGCACCCGGTCGATGCCCTCCTCGATGGCGGTGAGCGCGTTCACGAGGCCGAGGCCGCGGTCGTTGTGGTTGTGGTAGTCGAGCTTCACGTGCGTCGCGCCGTACGCCTGCAGGAGGTTCTGCGTGAAACGGATGAGGTTGCGCGTGCCGTCCGGCGTCGCGTGGCCGACGGTGTCGCAGAGCACGAGGCGCTGCGCGCCGTGGTCGATGGCGTTCTTGAAGAGCGACGCGAGCACGTCCGGGCGCGAGCGCGTGGTGTCCTCGGTGACGTACGCGACGGGGAGCCCGTTCTTCACGCCCACGTCGATGGCGTCGGCGCTGTGCTTGAGCAGCGCGGGCACGTCCCAGCTCTCGGCGTAGAGCCGGATCGGCGAGCTGCCGATGAACGTGTAGACCTCGATGGAGCGCCCGGTCTTCTGCGCGATGTCGACCATCGGGAGGATGTCGGCCGCGACGGTGCGTCCCGCGCACGCCGCGCCGATCTTCATCTTCGCGGACTCCATCTCCTGCACCATGCGCAGCACGTCGTCGTAGGCGCGCTTCGACGACCCGGGCAGGCCCGTGTTCGCGACGTGGATGCCCAGCGACTCCATCAGGTGCAGGAGCTCGAGCTTCTCTTCGATGGAGGGGTCCTTCACCGACGGTCCTTGCAGTCCGTCGCGGAGCGTCTCGTCGAAGAACTCCACGTGACCAAAGGGAGGGTGCCGGCGGCCGACCTCGTTCCAATCGAAGATGAGTGCGTCGTCCATGGTGGCTGCGCATCGTAGCCGAATGCGTGCCGCGGGAGGTGCTAGCGTTCCGCGCATGACGCAGTCGAAGGACCTCGCCGGGCGCACCATGCTCGTCACCGGCGCCAACACCGGCATCGGCCGGGTGACCGCCGAAGCGCTCGCGCGCCGCGGTGCGCGGGTCTGGCTGGCCTCGCGCTCCGAGGAGAAGACGCGACCGGTCATCGAAGGCATCCGCAGCGCCGGGGGCTCCGCGGAGTTTCTCCCGCTGGACCTCGGCGACCTGCAAAGCGTGCGCGTCGCCGCGCAGACGTTTCTCGACCGCGGCGAGAAGCTCCATGTGCTCGTGAACAACGCTGGCCTCGCGGGGTCGCGGGGCGTGACGAAGCAGGGCTTCGAGCTCGCCTTCGGAACGAACCACCTCGGGCCGTTTCTCTTCACGACGATGCTGCTGCCGAGGCTTCGCGAGAGCGCTCCGGCGCGCATCGTCAACGTCGCGAGCCGCGCGCACTACCGCGCCAAGGGCATCGACTGGGAGGCCGTGCGCCGCCCCACGGCGACGATCACCGGCGTGCCCGAGTACGGCGTCAGCAAGCTGGCCAACGTGCTCTTCACGCAAGAGCTCGCGCGGGGCAGGGCCGGCGAGGGCGTGCACTCCTACGCGCTGCACCCCGGCGTCGTCGCGTCGGACGTGTGGCGCAGCGTGCCGTGGGGCCTGCGGCATCTCATGCAGCGCTTCATGCTCACCGTCGAGGAAGGCGCCCGTACGCAGCTCTGGTGCGCCACGTCGCCGGACGTCGCGGACCACGACGGTCGCTACTACGACGACTCCCGCGAGAAGCGCCCCGCGCGCATCACCAGCGACGTCGGGCTCGCCAAGGAGCTGTGGTCCCGCAGCGAGGCGTGGACCGCGGCCTGAGCGGGGCTCAGCGCACCACCTCGGCGTCGTCGTCGGGCTCGAGGGTCTCGCCGCGGAGCCGGGCGCGCTCGGCGATGAACGCCGCCCCAAGGTAGAAGATCTGCGCGGACCAGTAGGTCCACACGAGCAGCACGACGAGGCTGCCGGCGGCGCCGAAGGTTGAACGAAGCGACGTGCGGCCGATCCACGCGGCGACGGCCACGCGCCCCACGGCGAAGAGCGCGGCGGTGACCACGCCGCCCTCGAGCGCCTGCCGCCAGCGGATGCGCACCGACGGCAGCACGCGGAACACCATCGCGAAGAGCGCCGACAGCACCACGAAGGACCCGGCGTGGTCGAGCATGCGCCAGTGCAGATGCGCGGGCGCGAGGCGCACGTGACGCATGGCCACGATGGCGCTGCGAACGCCCACCGACGCGAGGAGCGCGACGGCGCACGCGAACACCAGCGCGAAGCTCCAGGCCGTGCGTCGCAGCGTCCCGAGCAGCGTCTCGTGCATCGCGCGGTCGTCGCGGAGGCGCACGCCCCAGAGGTGATCCAGCGCGCGCTGCAGGTGGCGGAACAGCTTGCCCGCGCCCCACACCACGACGGCGAGGCTCGCCAGCGTGACGCCCCGGCCGTCGGCGCTCGCGCGCACGTTCTCGAGCAAGGCGCGGAGCACGCCGGCGCCGTCGGGTCCGATCCAGAGCTTGGCCCCGCGGATCAGCTCGGCCTGCGCGGCGCGCTCGCCGGTGAGGCGGCCCGCCACCACGAGGGCGACGACGAAGAGCGGCGCGACGCTGACGATGCCGAAGAACGCCGTGGCGCCCGCGAGCATGCGGCCGTCGTTGCGGGTGAAGGTGCGGAGCGTTCCGGCGAGGAGGGGGCGCACGCGGCGACGCGCTCGATCAGCCCGGCGGGGGCTGGTTCGCGGGGACGAGGATGTACACCTCGCGGGTGTCGAGCACCGTCACGCCGTCGCCGAGCACGTCGATGTACGCGTGGAAGAGCGTCGAGTCCTGCGACGCGCCCGGGTACACGTCGCCGTTCTGGAAGAAGATCGTGAACCGCACGCGCGTGCCCGGGACCACCCGGTAGAACGTGCTGAGGTCCGTGCGCCCGACGGCGTCGGCGTGCGCCACGCCCATGGGCTCGGTCCAGCAGCGGTCGTTGGCCGGGGCGATCTGGCACGACGGCGTGCGGCGCCGGATGAAGCGCGTCGCATCGATGGAGAAGGGGTTCGCGGGGTCGTTGCGCGGCGCCGTGTTGATGTCGAGCGGCACGCGCGTGGCGATGGTCTGCACGGCGTTCACCACCGACGTCACGAAGGCCGGCGAGACGGTGCCGCCGCCGCCGGGGAGGTCGAAGACCAGCGGCGTTCCGTCGAGGTCCACGGAGCCGGTGCCCTCGGCGATGACCTGGAAGTCGTAGCAGGGGCGGTTCGGCGTGCGCGTCGTCGGGTTGAGCCCCTCGCAGCGCCCGCCCGCGTTGGCGTTGAGCCCGATGAAGCGCCCCGACGCGCGGTTGTACGCGTTCACCACGTCGTCGATGGTGTGCGGCGTCGGCGTGATGCCGGAATACGCGTTGTTGTAAGGCCCGGTGATGACGCCCGCGTCGCGCGCCCCGTTGTGGAACGGCGCGTCGGTGAACAGCAGCACGATGGGCAGCGCACCGCTGCGGAAGCACGGCATGCCGTAGGTGCCGTCGACGCAGTTCGCCGGCGCGACCCAGCAAGGACCGCGGCCCGGGTCGCCGCTGCACGCCGTGGCGCTGGTGTGGTCGAAGAGCCCCTCGCCGGTGATGGTCTGGTACAGCGCCTCGGTCTGCGACTCGGGCTCGTCGGAGCCGCCGCCGAGGCGGATGGCGTTCACCGTCGCCTGCACGTCCATCGCGCGCGAAGCGGGCTGCATGGTGATGCCGCTGTTGGCGATGCAGTGCGGGGTGCCCGGCGGGCCGTTGCACACGGGCCAGAGCGCGCGGTCGTTGCCGCCGCCGAAGCCTCCCGTGGGGAAGTCGTCGTGGTGCGATACGCCGAACCACGCGTCGGGGATGAGCGCCCCGATGGACGCCATGATGCCCGTGGTCGGCGTCGCGATGGCGTGCTGCACGTTCGACAGCACGCCGCCCATGGAGCCCGTGGTGTCCGACAGGAAGAACACGTCGGCGACGCGAAGGTTCGACCCGAACTCGAGCTCGCGGCTGAGCTGCGGGCCCATCCACGGGAGGATCAGGTAGTAGTCCGTGTCGGGGATGCGCGTGGTGTTGTCCGTCGCGCAGCTGTCGCGGTGGTTGTGGCGGCACCACGCGACCTCGGCGGAGTCGAGCTGCCCGTCGCCGTCGGTGTCGGGGTTGCAGCGGTCGGTGTGCGCGACGATCTCCTCGCGGTCGCCGAGGCCGTCGTTGTCCGAGTCGGTGTCGAGGAAGTCGGGGATGCCGTCGGGCATCGGGTGCGCGAGGTCGAGGGTGCGCACGTCGAGCTCGCGGCGGCACTCCACGGGGATCGTGAGCGGGTCGTTGTCGCCGGCCTCCTCGGCGTCGCTGCCGAGCATGGACCCCGCGGGCTGGTCGCCGTCGCTGTCGAGGTCGCGGAAGTTCGGCGTGCCGTCGTTGTCACGGTCGGCGTAGCCCTCCTGCACGTCGCCGAGGGTGTCGCCGTCGCTGTCGAGGTCGCGCCAGTCGGGCACGCCGTCCATGTCGGTGTCGGCGGGCGTCGCGGCGGTCCCGGGGGCGATCTCGGTGGTGTTGTTGATGCGGTCGTTGTCGGCGTCGAGGTCCGCGTAGTCGGGAATGCCGTCGCCGTCGGTGTCGAAGGGGTGGCACGTCCAGCCGTTCACGGCGTCGCGCGAGATGCCGCGGCCGTCCTGGAGGCAGTCCGTGGGCGGGGGCGCGCCGGCACCGATCTGCATCGGCGAGGGGGAAGTCTGCGCGGCGTCGCGGATGCCGTCGCCGTTGCTGTCGGTGTCGAGGAAGTCCGGCGTGCCGTCGTGGTCGTTGTCTTCGGGAGCGGTGCTGCAGCTGAAGGGCTGGCCGTGCGCGGCCTCGAAGTGGTCGGGGATGCCGTCGTTGTCCGAGTCGACGTCGAGCACGTTGGCCACGCCGTCGCCGTCGGTGTCGCCGTTGCCTTCGAGGCGGTTCGGGATGCCGTCGCCGTCGGGGTCGTCCGCCGCCGAGCACGGGATCACCTGCACGTCCGGCGCGGCGTCGTCGCCCGCGGCTGCGTCGACCGGGGCCGCGGCGTCGTTGCCGCCCGCCCCGCTCGTGCAGCCCGAGGCGCACGCCGCCATCACCGCAAGGACCCGTACCCACCGCGCGCGCTGCTGCATCGTGGCCATGTCACCCGCACGACGCCCCGGGGTCAAGCCGTGCCGGGCGCCGTGTATGCTGCGGCGTCATGGCTGCGCGCCCGTTCGCCAAGTACCAAGGCCTCGGAAACGACTTCA
Source organism: uncultured delta proteobacterium (assembly GCA_903845045.1). Lineage (GTDB taxonomy): Bacteria > Myxococcota_A > Polyangia > Polyangiales > SCUS01. Next base: position 6,538 of record CAIMWA010000484.1, read on the forward strand.
TCGTCCTCGACGCGGCGGAGTGGCCCGACGTCGGCCCCGATCTGGCGCGCGACCTCTGCGATCGCCACCTCGGCGTCGGCGGCGACGGGGTGCTGTCCGTGGACCGCACCGAGATGGTCCATGGACGCGTGCGCATGGTCATCTTCAACGCCGACGGGTCGCGCCCCGAGATGTGCGGCAACGGCGTGCGCTGCGTGGCCGCCTGGCTCGTCGACCGCGGCGACCTCGCCGAGGGATCCGCGCTCGTCGTCGACAGCGACGCCGGTCCCCGCCCGGTGCGCGTTCGCGCGGCGGGAGCAGACGGCTGCGAGGTCGAGGTCGAAATGGGCACCGCGCGCGTCGATGCGACGGTGGCCGAGGCCGCGGGCCTCGCGGTGCGCGCCGTCGACATGGGCAACCCCCACGGCGTCGTCTTCGCCGAACCCGACGACGTACCGGCGGTGGTTCGGTCCGTCGGTGCGTTGCCGGTGTTCCCGCAGGGCGTCAACGTGGAGCTCGTGACCCCGACGCCCCGGGGCTTTCGCGTGCGCGTGCACGAGCGCGGCGTGGGCTGGACGCAAGCCTGCGGCACCGGCGCCTGCGCCGTCGTGGCCGCCGCGGTGGACGAGCGACGCTGGCCCGCGGACGAGCCCGCCGAGGTCGAGCTCGACGGCGGTCCGCTCTCCATTCGTGTGTCCCGCGACGGTGTGGTGACGATGACTGGGCCAGCGCGCCGCGCCTTCGTCGGCCTACGCTGACGGGCGGTACTCGGGCAGCACGAAGCGCCCGGTCTCGGTGTACTGCCCCGCCTCGCCGCCGAGGAGCAGCGACGTGAGCACGGGCTCCCAGCGTGCGCGCACCCGCGCCTCGATCTCCGCCGCGGTGGGCATGTCGAGGAGCTGGCTCGCGAGCTCCCGCGCCTCGGAGACGTCGATGCGCCGCAGCGCCTCCTTCACCTCGGGCACCGCCGTGGGCTCCACCGAGAGCTCGAAGACGCCGAGGCCCAGCAGCACCGGCAGCGAGAGCAGATCCGCCGCCATGGCGCCGCACACCGCGCACGGGATCCCGCGCTCCCGCGCCGCGCGGCACACGGCGGCGATGGCGCGGAGGATGGACGGGTCGAAGGTCGACGCGAGGTGCGCGACGTTCACGTTCCCGCGGTCGATGGCGAGCGTGTACTGCACCAGGTCGTTGGTGCCGATGGAGAAGAAGTCGGCCTCGCGGGCGAGCAGGTCGGCCATGGTCACCGCGCTGGGCGTCTCGATCATGATGCCGAAGGGCACGTCGACCCACGACTCGCCGCGGGCCGCGAGCTCGCGCTTGGCCAGCTCGAACTCGGCGCGGGCCGCGCGCAGCTCGCCGACGGCGGTGACCATGGGCACCATGATCCGCACCTCGCCGAAGCACGACGCCCGCAGCATCGCGCGGAGCTGCGCGCGGAACACGTCGCGCTCGCGCAGCGCCAGGCGCACGGCGCGCACTCCGAGGGCCGGGTTCATCTCCTTGGGGATGCGGAACGCCGTGCTGAACTTGTCGCCGCCGAGGTCGAAGGTGCGCAGCGTCACGATGCGCGGCGCCATCGTCGCGACGATGCGCTTGAAGGTCTCGAACTGCTCCTCCTCGGAGGGCGGCTCGCGGCGGTCGATGTAGAGGAACTCGGTGCGGTACAGCCCGATGCCGTCGGCCCCGTGGTCGATGGCCACGGCGGCCTCGCCCGGGAGCTCGATGTTCGCGCGGAGCTTCACCGCGTGGCCGTCGCGGGTGCACGCCGGGCGGGCCGTGTTCGAGCGCAGCGACAGCACGAAGGCCCCGTAGCGCTCGCCGCGGTCCGTGGCGTCGGCGCACTCGCCGTCGGTGGGGTTGCGCAGCACCACGCCGCGCAGCCCGTCGACGACGAGCAGGTCGCCGCTGGCGATGGTGCGCAGCGCGTCGGGGGCGCCCACCACCGCGGGCATGGTGAGCGCGCGCGCCATGATGGCCGTGTGCGACGTGCCCGTGCCCACCTCGGTGACGAAGGCCGCCACGTTGCTGCGCGCGAGGGCCGCGGTGTCGGCCGGCGAGAGCTCGTGGGCCACGAGCACCAGCGGGCCGTGCATGTCGCCGGGCCGCGGCAGCTCCGTCGGGTCGCCCATGAGCTGACGCAGCACGCGCTCGCCCACGAAATCGACGTCGCTGCGGCGCTCGCGAAAGTAGTCGTCGGAGGTCGCGTCGAAGACCTCCTTGATCTTCTCGACGGTGCGGCGCAGGGCCCACTCGGCGTTCACGCACTCGTCGCGGATGGCCTGCTCGACCTGCACGATGAGCATGTCGTCGCCGAGCATCATGAGGTGCGCCTCGAGGATGCCCGAGTGATCGCTGCCGTCGCTCGCGAGCCGCGACTTGATGCCCTCGAGCTGCGCCCGCGCGGCGACGAGCGCCAGGCGGAAGCGGGCGATCTCGGCGTCGACGCCGTCGGCCGGCACGTGCCACCGCGGCACCGTCACGCGCCGACGATCGACGACGAAGGCGCGGCCCACCACCACGCCGGGCGAGGCCGGGATGCCGAGGATGCGCCGCGGTGCCGCTGGCTCGCTGTCGCTCAAATACCCTCCCCGAAGCGGTCGGTGAAGAGCTTGCACACCGCGTCGACGGCCATCTGCGCGCCGTCGCCCTGGGCCCGCACGGTCACCGCGCAGCCCTTCGGACACACCAGCAGCAGCATGCCCATGACGCTCTTCGCGTTGGCCGTCTGCCCGTCGCGGGTGAGCGTCACCTCGCACTTGAAGCGGCTCGCCGTCTGCGCGATGCGGGTCACCGGGCGCGCGTGGAGCCCTCGTTCGTTCAGCACCTCGATGGTCGACTCCGCCTGGTCCACGCGCACTCCCCGTCTCAGCCGCCCCGATCGATGTCCCGGTGTGCGACGCGCACGTCGCCGGGCGCACGCCCCTGCGCCAGCCGCGCACCGAGGGCCTCGGCGATGGCCACGCTCCGATGCCGCCCGCCGGTGCACCCCACGGCCACCGTGAGCGCCACCTTGCCCTCTCGCGCGTACCGCGGCAACAGCGGCGCGAGCAGGCGCTCCAACGCATCGACGAATTCGCCGCCCTCGGTCGAGTCGAGCACGAACGCGGCGACGTCGGCGTCGCGTCCGCTCCTGGGCCGCAGCCCCGGCACGAAATGCGGGTTCGGCAGGAACCGCGCGTCGAAGACGATGTCGGCGTCGGAGGGCACGCCGTACTTGAAGCCGAAGCTCAGCACCCGCGTGGTCATCCGGAGCGTCATGCCCTCGGTGAGCGTGAAGTGCTCGATGAGCATGCGCCGCAGGTCGTGCACCGTGAGAGACGTCGTGTCGATGACGCGGTCGGCGCGCCCGCGCAGGTCCGCGAGGCTCTCGCGCTCGCGGGCGATGAGGGCGGCGAGGTCCTCGGTGGGGTGCGCCGCCGCGAGGGGGTGCGGGCGCCGCGACTCGCTGTACCGCCGGATCACGGTCTCGTCGGAGGCGTCGAGGAAGATCACCGTCACGCGGTGCCCCGCGGCGCGCAGGGCCTCGAGCGCCCGCCCCGCCCCGGAGAGCGAACGGTGCCCGCGCACGTCGATGCCGACGCCCATGCGCAGCGCCGCTCCGCCGCCGGCGTGCAGCGACACCGCGGGCTCGATGAGCGGCGTCGGGAGGTTGTCGATGCAGTCGAAGCTGAGGTCCTCGAGCACGCGCAGCGCCGTGCTGCGACCGGCCCCGGAGAGCCCCGTCACCACCACCACGAGGGAGCCGTCGCGGACCACGCGCTACTCCTTTCCTCGCAGCACGAGCGTCGGGTCGTGCACGCCCATGGCGTTGGCGAGGCGCGCGTGGAACTCCCGCGCCGAGTGGTGCCCGGCCTGACGGAGCAGCTCGTTGCGCGCCGCGACCTCCACGGTGCTCGACGTGTTCTTGCCGGGGCGCACGGGCACGCGGCGCATGGCGATGCGGGTGCCCAGCAGCGGGTACCACTCGTCGTCGATGCCGAGGCGGTCCCAGGTCTCGTCCTCGTCGTCGTGGGCCACGAGGCGGATGACGAGGTCGAGGCGCTTGCTGTCGCGCACCGACGCCACGCCGAACAGATCCTTGATGTTGAGCACGCCGAGGCCGCGCACCTCGAGGTGGTTCTTCAAGAGGTCGACGGCGGACCCGTAGATGAAGCCCGACGGGCGGAGCACGCAGTCGACGAGGTCGTCGGCGACGAGGCGGTGGCCGCGCTGCACGAGCTCGAGGGCGCACTCGCTCTTGCCGATGCCGCTGCGCCCCAGAAGCAGGATGCCCACGCCGAAGACGTCGATGGAGACGCCGTGAACGCGCGTCCGCGGCGCGATCTTCTCGTCGAGCAGCGCGTGGATCGCGTTGATGGTGACGGAGCTGCGCGCCTCGCTGAGCAGCACGGGACAGCCGTGGCGGTCGGCGGCCTCGCGGATCTCGTCGGAGACGCCCTGCCCCGAGGTCACCACCGCACAGCAGATGCCGAGGCCGAAGAAGCCCTCGACGGCCACGCGCCGCGCCTCCGGGGACATCGCCCCGAGGAACGACATCTCCGTCTCGCCGAGGATCTGCACGCGCTCCGGCGCGAGTCCCTGGAAGTGCCCGACGAGCGCGAGGCCCGACTTCTGGATGCGCGGGTGCGCGATCTTGCGCAGCAGCCCCGACGCCCCCGCGGCGACCTCGAGGCGCACCGGCATGGCGCCGAGCTCGGTGAGCGCCTGCACCGTCACATCCCTCGGCGGCAGCGTCGAGTGCAGGCCCGTCGACATGGGCTCATCGTATCACGGCGCGTTTGCGTGGCGCGCGGCATTCCAAGCGCTTCGGAACGTTGATAGCCTCGGCGACGATGGGCCCCGCAGACCGCACCCGCCCCGTTCGGGGCCACGCCGCGAAGCGCCTCCTGGTGACCGCCGCCCTCGCGCTGGGCTGCGCGCCTTCGTTCGACACGCAGCGCACGCCCGCCGCCGAGGGAACGCTCGGCGCCGAGGTGTTCGGCGTGATGTGCGAGCGCGTCGACTGGGGCGAGACCCCGGCGGACCTCACCTTCGCTTCGGGGCGCGTGCCCTGCACCCGCGGCCTCGGGCCCACGGAGTCGTCGCCGGGCATCGGTCCGCGCACCACGGCCCTCGCCCGCATGCGCACGGACCTCGTCGGCGGCCTCGACCAGACCTTTCCGCTCGCGCTGCACGCCCCCCTGGACCGGATGCTCGTGAACCTGCTGCCGCTCTACGGTCCCGACGGCACCGGCCGCGCGGGGCCCGACGCGGGCACCTTCACCATCACGCTCCCCGACGGCGGCACCGCGGTGGGTGAAGACGTGCTCCCGCAGCTCACCCGCGCGACGGCGCAGCAGCTTGCGGCGATGGCCATGGACGCCAACGTGCTGCGCGCGCTCGGCCGCATGTCGCAGCGCCAGGGGTACCGCCCGCCGGAGACCGCCATCGGGCTGCTGCGTCCGATGCTCGGCTACGACCACCTCGACGACGCCCTCGACGCCATTCTCGGGCTCTTTCGCGAGGCCACGCCGAGCCGGCCCGAGGGCCCTGCGCATGCGCGCTTCGACACGATGCTCGCGGTGCTTCGCGGAGAGTTCCAGGGCGCGGGGCCGAGCACCGACACGCGCACCGGCACCACCCTCGACGCCGCGACGGACCTCGTGCTGCGCACCGACCCCTCGCTCGCCCGCAGCGCGCAGCCGGTGCTCATCGTGCGGCGCGATACCAGCGGCAACGCCGTCCCGACGACGGGCGCGGCGACGGGGCTTCCCTCGCCGTTTCCGGTGTACCGCACCGCCGCGGTCGCGCGCGACGCGCAGGGCCGGGCCACCACCGCCGCGGGCTACCCCTGGCGCTACGTCGACGTCGACCCGACGTTGCTCGCGGGGCTCTCGCGGGAGCTCCCGGCGCTTCTCGGGGCGCCCACGTACAGCGAGCTGCCGGCGCTGGAGCTGCTCTCGGGCATGCGCGCGCTGCTCGGCGCCCGCGTGCCGGCGATGCGCGACTACGGCAACGGGACCATGGTCCCGTATTCGCGCTGGCAGGCGCACGCGTCGCCGATGCTCGACCTCGTCAACGCCCTCGGCGCGACGCTCACGCACAAGGACGCCGACGCGCTCCTGAACATGACCGCGGCGCTCATGGCGCCGGACCGCGAGGCGCTGCTCGCCCGCGTGGTCGCGTCGATGCTCCAGATCAACGACGCGTCGAACCAGCACCCCGAGGCCACCATGGCCGCGAGCTCGGTGATCTGGGACGACGTGATGGACGTGGTGCGCCGCATGGCCGAGGAGCCCGGCCTCCTCGAGGACGTGCTGGCGGCCACGGCGTCGCTGCAGGACCCGCTGCCCAACACGGGGCTCTGGGACGCGTCGTGCGCGGCGAGCGTGCCCGCGCGTAACCTGTCGCGCGCCTTCGGGGCGTACGCGCAGTACCGCGACCGCGTGGAGCCCAATTGGTCCGGCGACTGGAACCAGCACGTGACGGTGAACCCGTCGCAGGTCGCGGACCGCACGCACCCCGACACCGCCGACAACCGCGCGATGCTGCAGCGGCTCTTTCACCTCATCGACGACCTCAACGGCGCGCACCTCTGCAACAAGCCGCACGCGTCGATCCGCATCAGCGTGCCCGTGCTCGGGCGCATCACGGTGCCGGGCGCCGGCGACATCGACTCGTGCCGCCTCGTCGAGGTGCCCGACGCCGCGGCGTTCTACGTGCGCTCCATCGCGGGCAACGGGCGGGCGATCCTTCCGCTGGACCTGCCAGGCATCGCGGGCACCCTCGCGAACCTCGCGCGCACCCTCGGCATCAGCCTCGACTCGACGCTCGACGGCCTCGTGCAGTCGCAGTCGGGCATCCAGGGCTTCAACTCGCAGCCGACGCCGTACGCGATCTCGCGCCTCGTCTTCAACCCGTCGCCCAACGCGTTCCTGAACGACCTCATGGACCCGGCGACGATCCGCAACGCGGGCAACCCGCCGCCGTCGCCGCCGCCCGCGGACCGCTACGTGCGCACGGTGCACCCCGGCACCATCTTCGCGTGGGAGGGCTACTGCTTCTACGACTCCATCCGCCCGCTGGCGCTGGCGTTCGCGAAGCACGACACGATGAACGGCCACGCGGACCCGACGCTCGCGCCGGGCGCGAACCCGAACACCATGGACCCGCGGCGCATCGACGTGACGCACGGCTCGCGGCTCTTCACCGAGCTGCTCTCGGCGTTCCATCGCCACTGGGCGACGCCGCAGGCGGGCGGCTACCAGACCGCGGTGCGCTGCGACAACTGCCGCGAGGGCGCGTTCTACTCGCAGATGGACGGCGCCGTGCGCTACGAGCCCATCGTGAAGGCCGCGCTCGACGGCGAGATCCTGCCGTCGGTGGCGGCGCTCACGTCGAGCATGCGCACCCTCGACCTGGGCAACGGGCGCAACGGCCTGCAGGCCACGGCGGCGCTGGTGCGAGCGCTGGTGAGCCCGCACGCCACGGCCATGGACGGCTCGCCGGCCTTCGCCACGCCGCTCCAGTACCGTGATGGCCGCACGGCGTCGTTCTGGGCCGACGGCACCACGGCGGTGGGCGGCGTGGACCTCTTTCACCTCTTCGCCGACGGCTTCAACGGCATGGACCCGCTCTTCGCGGCCGACGCTGCCCGCCACTCCGAGTGGACCCACGCGCGGTCGGCGCTCGTCGACGAGTTCCTGACCGTCGAGGGGGCGGGGAGCGCGACGCGGTTCCACAACCGGGCGATTCCGGGCGTGAGCCGCGCGTTGGTCGGATGGCTTCGCGACCGCATGAGCGCGCACCGCGGCGCCGGCGACCTGCAGCCGTGGGCCGTGGGCCTCCCCGGGCGCCTCGAGACGGTGCTGCAGGACGCGCCCTTCGCGGCGGTGTCGGACGTCACCCAAGCCGTCTACGACGACCCCGGCGCGCGGGTGGCGGTGGCCCGGCTGCTGACGCACCTGCTCGACGACACGACGCCCGACGCGCGCAACGCCTCGCCGCAGGCCACGACGCTGGCCGCGGTGTCCGACCTGCTCCAGGTGCTCCGCGACGACGACGACATCGACCCGTTCCTGCACAGCCTCGCGCCGGCGATGACGCCGCGCACCGGGCTCGTTCCGCAGACGCTGCGGTTCCTCGACCGCGCGCGGGCCCTGGACCCCGATCGCGCGCTCACGTCTTCGCTGCGCAACGCCGTGCAGCGCGCGCCGACGAGCGACGCGGTGACCCCGGAGCCGCTGACGGTGATCGCCGACGGCATCGCCGACACCAACCGCGAGCACCCCGGCGACCACGGCCCGCTCTCGCCGCAGGACGCTTTCACGGTGCTCCGCGAGGTCGTCTCGTTCCTGACGGACCAGCGCCGCGGGCTCGAACAGTTCTACGCCATCGTGCAGCGCCGGAGGCTCCCGCAGTGAAGCGCGCCCGCATCGCCGCCCTCGCCCTCGCGGCGTCGGCCCTCGCCCCCGCCGCGGCCACCGCGGGAGGGTTCTATCTCACCGACCGCGGCGTGCGTCCGCTCGGGCGCGCAGGTGCCTTCGTGGCCGGCGCCGACGACCAGCACGCCGTCTGGTACAACCCCGCGGGTCTCGTCAACGCGGGCAACGGGCTGCTCCTCGACGCGTCGTTCGTGAACTTCTCGAACACGTACACGCGCACCGCGCTGCCCGACCCCACGGGCGCCCCGGTCACCTTCGCGCCGGTGCAGGGAACGGGTGCGGCGCTGCCCATTCCGACGCTCGTCGTCACGCACAACTTCGGGCTGCGCAACTTCATGTTCGCCGCGGGCGCGTACGCCCCGTACGCCGCGATCACGTCGTACAGCGACGCCCCGACGGCGCCGCAGCGCTACACCAACATCACCCTCGACGGATCGCTGCTCGCGGTGACGGGCCTGTGGGCCGCGTGGCGTCCGCACCCGATGGTCTCCGTGGGCGTGGGCGTGTCGGCGCTCGTCGGATCCTTCGCGTCGCGCATCGCGTTCTCGGGCTGCCCCGCGACGGTGACCTGCGCGCCGGAGAACCCCACCTGGGACGCCCTCGCGTCGATCAACGTCGGACCCATCTTCGCGCCGTCGGGGAGCCTCGGCGTGCAGGTCGTTCCGCACCGCTTCGTGGCCATCGGCGCGTCGGCGCAGCTTCCCTTCGACGTCGATGCGCCGGCGAAGCTGAGCGTGCGGCTGCCGTCGGCGTCGTTCTACGACGGTGCGTCGGTGCAGGGCGATGCGGCGAGGGTGCAGTTCCGCCTCGCCCCCATCGTGCGCCTCGGCGTCGAGCTTCGACCGCTGCCGACGACCCGCGTCGAGCTCACCGGCGTGTGGGAGGGCTGGAGCGTGCACCAGTCCATCGACGTCACGCCGGACAACGTGTCGATCCAGAACGTGCGCGGCGTGGGCACCTTCCAGGTGGGCCCCATCTCGATGCTCCGGAACTTCCAGGACACGTGGTCGCTGCGCCTCGGCGCCGAGCACCTCACGGACCTCGGACGCGGCTTCGGGCTCCAGGCGCGGGCGGGCCTCTCCTACGAGACCAGCGCGACGTCGACGGCGTACACGAACGCGCTCACCCTCGACTCGAGCAAGGTCGTCGGCACCCTCGGCGCGTCGCTGCACTACGGGCACTTTCGCTTCGACGCGGTCTTCGCGTACATGTTCGGAAGCTCCGTCGTCGTCGACCCGCACACCGCGGCCCTCTACGCGACGGTGCCCTTCCGCTCGAACGGCATGCAGCCCCGCTTCGCCGTAAATGGGGGCACCTACGACTATTCGGTCAACGTCGTCGGCTTCGGCGCGAGGTATCAATTCTAGATGGCGCTCTCTCCCCGGCAATCCCAGTACCTTCGCGCCCTCGGGCATCACGCCCAGGTCATCGTGCAGATCGGCAAGAACGGCGTCACCGACGGCGTGACGGCCGCGGTGCACCAGGCCCTGCTCGACCATGAGCTCGTGAAGATCCGCGTGAGCGGCGAGTCGCCAGCCGACCGCCATGAAGCGGCCGAGGCCCTCGCGGAGGCGCTCAAGGCCGAAGTGGCCCAGGTCCTCGGACACACGCTGCTGCTCTACCGGCCGCACCCCTCGGAGCCGAAGCTCAAGCTGCCGAAGGAGCCGAAGAAGGCCTGACGGCGCGCCCCGTCGGCGTCGGTCAGTTGCAGCGCACCTCGCGACGATGCACGCCGTCGTCGACGAAGCCCGCCCAGCCGCCGCCCTCCGCGGGACGCAGGTCGAGGCCGGCGCCGGCGACGCGGACCAACGCACCTTCGCCCGCTTCGAAGGCGAAGCCCACATCGACCGGACCCTCGGGGACACCCCCCGGGAAGCTTCGAAGCAACCCGCCCGCGGCGACGCTCCCATGTGCGATGGGGCGCGGCGCGGCTCCCCACGCTGCGGGCCTCGATGACCCGACCGGGAGCCTTCGCGCCCACTCCGGCACGTGGGTCACCGCGCCGCCGAGGTCGAACGAGGTGAGCCCCGGCGCGCCGGCGACCCACGTCGCCAACGCCCAGGCATCGGGTGTCTCCACGAGCATGTGCGGTCCCAGCGAGCGGAGCATGGCCACGGTGCGATGACGTCGCTCGCGGCCGTCGGGGCCGACCTCGACGAGCATCCCCAGGCCGCGGGTGTCGAGATCGATCACCCCGCTCGCAACGCGTGCTGCCTGCCGCGAGGCCTCGAGCGCGAGGGTGCACACGACGCCGCCGTCGCCGGTCGGGACCATCGCTTGCGTCTCGACGCGCAATGGCCCCGCGCCGGTCGGCATGGCGACGGCGATGGGAGCCATCCCCGCGGGCGTGATCCAGAGCGGAAGTCCACACGGCCCTTCGCACGGGATCGACATCGCGACGAAGCGGTCCAGCAGCATGGCGTCGCGGGTGATGAGGCCCGCGCGAAGGGTCCCGTCGAGGGTGTGGTTCTCGAACTCGTCGTCCGGCGCAGGAACGTTCCACGGCACGTCGGCTTCGCGCAGGAACCATCCCGCGGCGTCGTGCCCGGTCCACGCGATGTGGGCCACGACGGCGCCGGCCGCACGACGGAGCACCACGCGCACCGCACCGCCGGGCCCGACGAGCCGGAAGTCCCGGGTCCCGCGCGCTGCGGGGACGCGCACCGTCGCCAGCCCCGACGGCTCGGCGCGCCCGACCTCGCGACACGAGAGGCCGGGAAGCGTCACGTTGTCTTCAAAGAACGACACGTACGCGCTGCCCGGCATGGCCTGCTCGGCCCGCATCTCCCGCGGCGCCACGAGGGTTTCGGATGCGGCCTGCAGGGCGCCCCAGCCGCGCATCTCGATGCGACCGCCGTGATAGGGGAGATCGATCCAGCAGCCCGGCTCTCCGCACTCACCGTGCAATGCAGTGACGCTTCCGAAGGTCACCAGCGGCACCCGCGCGGCATCGCCGGATACCACCATCACCACGCGCTCCCAGGTCGCGCCGCCGTCGATCGTTCGATAAAGCCGGTCGAGGGTGGCGCCGACGGCCATGCCGCGCAGCGCATCGGCGAACTCGACGAACCGCACCTCCGGCGGTGCCGCGCGCCGGGTCCATGCGCCGTTCGGACCGCGAAGGAAGAGCGCCGCGAACGGCTGCGTCGGGCCGTCGATGGTGGCGACGAGGGTGTCGTCGGCGAGCCAATCGAGCATCGATGGGGTGCGATCGTCCTCCGTCGCTGGCATCGCGACAGGTGCGCCCGCGCCCGAGTGAAGGTCGATGAACGCCGAGGTCTCGTGGTCATCGGGGCCGGCGGAGGTCACCAGCGCGCGGTCTCCACGGACTCGCAAGGGCCTGCCGCCGATGCGCACCGGAGCAAGGCGCGTCCCGCCGTTCTCGCGGTGCAGCACGCACGCGCGCTCCCACGCGTCGCCCTCGTCCGGGCCGCTCCGGCGTTCCCCTGGACACGCTCCACGGAGCAGCGCGTGAACGCCGTCTTCGGAGTACACGGCGTCGTCCGTCACCTCCTCCGCGAGGTTCGACGTACCCGGCAATACCGCGAACTCGGCGCCGCGATCGAGAACGAGGATGCCTCTCGTCCGTCGGCAATGCGCGACGAGGCTCGTGCCCCAACGATGAAGGCTGCAGGGCACGTCGGCCGGCACGCCCGCCGCGGGGCCCAGCGGCGTTCCGGTGCCGGCGTCGACCCGGATCACCCGCCCGTCGCGGTCGACATCGAACACCGCGCCGTCGGGCCCCGCTGTTCCGTTCGTTGAAGGGAACGGACTCCGTTGCGACCGTGGCGCTTCTCGCTCGAGCCGCCTTGCGAGTACGTCGTCGACGGGAGTGCGCTCCGCCGCGGGACCGTGCTCCCCGGGAACGGGCGCTCCGCCGCTCGGCGGCACCGCGCGCGGCCCGGCGCTCGTGTCCAACAAGAAGCGTCCATCGGACACGCCGAGGGACCATGCGGCCTCGGCGCCGAGCGCCACGCGGCCCCACGTCGCACCGAGGTCTCCGGTGTGGAACGCCATCCCTCCCGCCACGATGGCGAGCGCGTTCCGAGCGTCGGCGAAG
>CAIMWA010000485.1 GCA_903845045.1 uncultured delta proteobacterium
GCCGGCGCCACCGAGGGCGCGCCGCTCCTCGAGCGCCTCAACGAGCTCAACCAGTCGCTCTACTTCGGGCGGGCGTACGTGCGCGACGGCGAGGTGTTCCTCGCGCACACGCTGCTCGGCGATCACCTCGACAGCGACGAGCTCACGGCGTGCGTGAAGCTCATGGCCGTCGTGGCCGACCAGCTCGACGACGAGCTCAAGACCCGCTTCGGCGGCCGGCGCTGGCGCGAAGAGAAGCACTGACGGGCGGCGACGGACGCGTGGCCGTGCGACGCGCAGCCTTCGTCGGGGTGGCAGCGTGCGCGCTCGCGGCGTGCGGCTCCCCGACGACCGCGCAGCCCGACGCCGGCCGTGCGCCCACGACGGACCGCGGGCCGCGCTTCGACGACCTGCCTTCGACCACCGCCGACCGCGACCGCGACGGTCTGTGCGACGCCACCGAGGCCCTCGCCGGCACCGATCCGACGCTCGCCGACACCGACGGCGACGGTCTCACCGACGCGTACGAGCGCCGCGTCGGCTACGACCCGCTCGATGCGCGCGATCCGCTCTCCACGGACCGCGTGCAGCTCCACGAGGCCCCCGTAGAGACCGTGCTGCTCGTGCACGACGTGGTGCTCAACAACGACGCCAGCGTCGTCGACGCCCTCTGGCAGGACCGCTTCGCCGGCGTCGACGGCCGCCTCGCCAGCGCGTGGGCCTCGATCACCCTCACGGCCATCGGGGCGGACCCCGCGAGCGGCGTGCAGCAGATCGCCGGCGCCCGCTTTCTCGGCGTCAGCGGCCTCACGCGGCTGCGCTGGCAGCTCGAGGTTCGCTCCCGCGGAGGCGCCGCGAACGCCGACGGCGGTGTCGTTCGCCTCGGGTGCCGGCGCGCTTATGCGTTCGTCGTCGAGGTCGACGGCGCCGACGGCACCGGGCTCCGCGTGCGCCGGCTCACCCTCGATGTGCTCGCGCAGGCCGGAGCGCTCCCCGACGCGGGTGCCGACGCCGACGGCTTCTGTCCCGCGCCGGCGTGCGAGTGACCGTCACTCGTAGCGCAGGCCGTCGACCGGCGTGAGCCGCGACGCCCACCACGCGGGGATGAACGACGCCACCGCGGCGATGAGCATGGCCACGGCGCCGGTGAGCACGAACTCCGCGACGCTGGGCCGCACCGGCACCGAGCTGATCAGATAGACCTGCGCGTCGAGGGGGAACGGATACCGCGTGAGCACCGCGCAGGTGAGCGCTCCGCACCCGAGGCCTGCCAGCGTGCCGAGGCCGCCCACGGCGAGTCCCTGCGCGAGAAAGATCCGGAGGATGGCGCCGTCGGGCGCGCCCATGGCCTTGAGGATCGCGATCTCGCGCTTGCGCTCGAGCACCACCATCACGAGCGTGGCGATGACGTTGAACGCCGCGATCACGATGATGATCGTGATGACGAAGCTGAGCGCGAGCTTCTGCAGCGCGAGCGCCGTGAAGAGGTTGTGGTTGAGCGACTCCCAGTCGAGCGTGTGGTACGCGCCGCCGCCGAGGCCGCGCTCGATGCGGTGGCCGATGGCGCGCGCGCGGTCGATGTTGCGCACCTTCACCTCGACGCCGGTGACCGCGTCGCCCTGGTCGAAGAAGCGCTGCGCCTGCCAGAGGTCGACGTAGACGAGGCGCGAGTCGTACTCGTCGAAGCCCGCGTCGAAGATGCCCACCACGCGAAAGTCCCGGGACCGCGGCGTCGCGCCCTGACGCACCAACGCCGCGTCGGCGCCGGTGAGCGGCGAGATGATGCGCACCTGGTCGTGGAGGTGCAGCGAGAGCGTGTGCGCCAGCGTGCGCCCCAGCACCACGCCGGGAAGCTGCGCGTCGGGGTGGCGCCCCTCGGTCTCGGCCTCGTGCGACACCTGCCGCGCGAGCCCGTCGAGGGGATCGGCGCCCGCCGGATCATCCGTCGGGAGCGCGTAGTTCGGCGTGGCACCCGGCGCGAGGCGGTCCGCGGGCGCCACCACGGGCTGCGGCGCGGGCGGCGGCGTCGGGGTCGTACGCAGCGGCCGCGGGCGGGTGCGGTCCGGCGGCGCGAAGAGCGGATCGGTGAGCGGGTCGGGCAGCGCCGCGGGGTTCGCGAGGTCCCGGCGGCTGCGCGCGAGGTAGGCGTCGAGGGTCGTGTCGCGGCGCGGACCCGAGTCGTCGTCGAGGGCGTCGGGCGGCCGCGAATTGGGGGCGCGGAGCCCGTCGAGGGAGCCCTCGACGAGGTACGTCGGGAGGTCGAGCACCTGGCCGAGCAGCGTCGGGTCGACGCCCTTCACGAGCACCCCGGCGATGCGCTCGCCGCGGGTGATCATCATCGGGTTGATGAGGAACGGCGCCGCGCCGGTGACCCCCGGCGTCGCCCGCACGGCGCCCATGACCTCGCGGTACTCGCTGAAATCCCAGCCGTACTTGAGCACGAGGACGTGCGCGTTGACGCCCAGCACCTTGTTGCGGAACGACTCCTGGAAGCCCGAAGTGATGGCGAGCACGGCGCTGAGGGCCCAGACGCCGAGGGCGATGCCCACGATGGCGATGGTGCCGATGATGGAGACGAACGCCCGCCGCCGCGCACGAAGGTAGCGACCGGCGATCTGCAGGGCGAAGTCCACCGAAGGGTCTGTACCTCAGTGCGCGGCAGGCGTTCCAGCGCCGAGTGCGCGGGGCCGGGTCTGATACACTGGTCGTTCCGCACGGCGCGGCCCCATCGGGCCGGCGAGGCGCCGTCGAACGAGGACCGATGCTGCTGATCAACCCTGCGCAGGAGAAGTTCGGGGGCTTTCTATCGCGCTACGTTCCCGTGGGAATCCCCGTGGCGCTGGGCTGCCTCGCGGCGGCGCTCACGAAGGCGGGCGTCGCGGTGAAGGTCGTCGACGAGGAGATCACCGAGGTGACCCCGTCGCGGCTCCGCGAGCTCGTCGCGGGACTCGAGAAGCCCTACGTCTTCGGCATCTCGTGCCTCACGGCGCACGTCGTGCGCGGCTACGCGCTGGCCAAGATGCTGCGTCGCGAGTTTCCGGACTGCACCATCGTCTTCGGGGGCCTGCACCCCACGTCGCTGCCCGGCGAGGCCCTCGCGCACCCCGAGGTCGACTACGTGGTGCGCGGCGAGGGCGAAGACACCGTGGTGAAGCTCTACCGCGCGCTCCGCGGCGACGGCGACCCTCGGGACCTCCCGGGGCTGTCGTTCCGCCGTGACGGCGAGGTCGTGCACAACCCCGATGCAGCGCTGATCCCCGAGCTCGACGACATCCCGCTGTTCCCCTACGAGCTCTTCGCGCACCCCAAGTACGACATGGGGTTCATCACCACGTCGCGCGGGTGTCCTTACGCGTGCACGTATTGCAGCCAGCGGATGCTCACCGGCACCACCTACCGGTACAAGTCCGCGCAGCGCATCGTCGAGGAGGTCTCGCTGCTCGCGGACCGCTACGGCCAGAAGGCCATCGTCTTCTACGACGACAACTTCTGCTTCAAGAAGCGGCGCGTGCTCGAGGTGTGCGACGCGCTCATCGCCGCCGGGCTGCACCAGCGCGTCGAGTTCTCGATCCAGACGCGCGCCGACAACTTCCACGCAGACATCGTTCCGCGCATGGCCGCGGCGGGCTTCAAGCACGTGGGCTTCGGCATGGAGACCGGCGTCGACCGCCTCGCGGACCTCATCGCCAAGGACGAGACCGTGCAGCAGCACCTCGACGCCGTGGCCGTGGCCAAGCGCTACGGCATGGAGGTCTCGCTGTTCATGATCTACGGCCTGCCCACGGAGACCCGCGCGGACCGCGAGGCCACCTACGACCTCGTGCAAGGGCAGAAGGTCCAGGCGTCGAAGTACAACAACCTCATCCCGTACCCGGGCACGCCGATCTTCGAGGACCTCAAGAAGACCGACCGGCTGCGCATCGCGCCGGGTTGGTCGAACTTCAACAGCACGCTGTCTGTGACGCGGAGCATCTTCGACCGCACGCCGCTGCCGTACGTGCCCGAGACGACGTCGGAGTGGGAGCTCAAGCGCGACATCGTCCGCTACAACTTCCGCACGTACCTCAAGGCCGAGGCCGTGAAGGGCATCCTCCTCGGACGCAAGGGACCTGGCTGGTACAAGCTCCCGCGGCGCTGGTACCTGCGGCCGCGCGAGCTCTTCCACGTGACGCGCATCGGGTTCAACGCGCTCGTGAACCTCACCGTGGCGAACCTCCCGCTGCGGGTCACCGAGCCCGTGATGAACGCGCTGAACCCCGCCATGCGCGAGCGCCCCCGGGTGCGCGGGTACACCTCGGCGCAGTACCGCCCGACGGGGTGGTCCCTCGAGCAGGCGCGGGCGCGATCGTTCGCGCTCAACCAGGCCAAGCACGCGCGCAAGAGCGGTGGCGCCGGCATCCTCCCGCTCTCGGCGCTGCAGCGCCGCGCACGGCCCCCCGTCGCAGCTGCGTCTCCGACCGGCGTCACGCCGCCGCTGTCCGGCGAGGAGTGAGCCCGACGCCGTGCTCGCCCCGCTGCTCGCCGGCGTCGCGCTCTTCCTGCTGACCCTCGGGGCGCACGTCGCGGCGTGGCGCGCGGCCTCGCCGTATGCGTCGGCGCTGGTGCTCGTGGCGATGATGTTCGCGGGCCCCCTCGCTCTCCTCGCCGCGCTCTTCGTCACCGGCCACGGCCTCGGACCGTGGGTCCCGCGCGACGACGTCCCCGCCGTGGCGCTGCTCCACGCGGCCCTCGCCGCGGCGTACATCGCGAGCTACCCCGCAGCCCGCGCGGTCTCGCCCACCCTCGACATCCTCCACTACCTCGGACGCGGCCCCGTCGAGGGGCTGCGCAGCGACGAGATCACGCAGCGGTACACGCAGGAGAAGATCGTCCACGCCCGCATCGACGACCTGCGGGTCTATCGACTGCTCGTCGAGCGCGGCGGACGCATCGGCCTCACGCCCCTCGCGGCCTTCATCGCGGCCACGTTCCAGACGTTTCGGCGGGTGCTCGGGCTCCCCGACGGAGAGGGATGAGCGCCCTCGGCACCGCTGCCCTCGCGACGCTGCTGGCGACGCCGCTGGTGTGCGTCGCCGTGCACGCCGTGCTCGCCCGCGCGCTGCGACGCCTCGCCCCGCAGCCCGTCGCCATGCTCGCAGCCGTGGCCGGAGCCCTCGTCGACGCCGCCCTCGCCCTCGCCCCGGGGTCGCGAGATCCGAGCGCCGCGGCCTACGCGCTGCTCGTCGCGCTGGGCCTCGGGTACACGTACTTCCACTTCTTCAACATGAGCGAGACCGCGCGGCGCATCCGCATCCTGCGCACCATCCACCGCGCTGGAACGCTCGCCCCGGCGGACCTCGAGGCCCTCTACCGCACCCCCGACATCGTGCGCATCCGACTCGAGCGCCTCGTCGCGCTCGGGCAGATCCGCGCCGTCGACGGCCGCTGGGTGCTCGCCAAGCGCACGCTCTACCTCGCCGCGCGGGCGGTGTTCTGGTGGCGCGCGATGCTGGGCTTCGGCGCCGACGAGCTCCCCTGACGCCATGGCCCGCGCCCGCACGAAGCGACGCCGCAGCGCCGCCCCGAAGCCCTCGGCGCCCGTGCCCTCGACGGCCCGGAGCACCGCGATGCACCTCGCGCTGGTCGCCCTCGGCTACGTCGTCACGGCGTGGACGGGGCTCACGGCGCCGCAGTTTCCCGCGCACGACAACGCGCTCTACCAGCTCCCGACGTTCCTCTACTACGCGAACGCGCTCGCCGACGGCTTCGGGCTCCCGCGCTGGTACCCGCTCGTCGGCGGCACGCCGGTCATCGTGTCGTCGCCGTCGCTCTTCCCGTTCCTGCCGCACAAATGGGTGGGCTACGCGCTCTTCGCGCTCACCGACGCCTCGCCCCTGCGCGTGTACCAGCTCGGGCTGCTCTCCGGCGTGCTGCTCGTGCTCGCCGGCGTGTGGCACCTCGTGCGCGAGCTCACGGGCTCCCGCGAGGCCGCGACGGTGGCTGCGTTCGCCGTCGGCGCGAGCGGCGCCGGCGCGACGGTGTGGCACCAGGAGCAGCTCCTCGCGACGATCACCTGGTACCCGTGGATCGCCCTCTGCGCGGCCAAGGCAGCCCGCGATGCGCGATGGCTCCCGCTCGCGGCGGCGCTCTTCGGCATCACCCTCGGCACGCACTACCCGACGATCCACCTGCTCACGGCCACCGCCGCCGTCGCCTGCGTCGCGGCGCTCCATCGGCGGGCGTTCGTGGCGTGGCTCCGCGCCGTCCCGCGCGCGGTGTGGATGGGGGCGGCAGCGGCGTTCGCGCTCGGCGCCGCGCACCTCGGATGGATCTTCGTGCACCGCGGCGAATTCGGCAGCCCCGTGCGGCAGCTCACGGGCTCCCTCGGCGCACGCACGCTCGCCGAGTATCTCGCCATCAACACCCAGCAGGCATCGTCGGCGCCGGTCGCGTACCTCCGCGGACTGCTGTCGATGCGCTACTCCGGCACCGACGACGAGGTGGTGTACTTCGCGTCGCCGGTGGCGCTGCTCCTCGCCGCCGCGGGCGCTCTTCGCGGACGTCGCACCGGCGTGCTCCTCGCGACGCTCGCGGCCTTCAGCGCGTGGCTCTCGACGGGCATCTACGGCGGCGCGGCGCAGGCCCTGTTCACGCTCCGCTTCCCGTCGGTGGCGTATTTTCGCCAGTGGTACCACTTCGCGGGACCCGCCATGCTCTGGCTCGGGTGCCTCGTCGGCGCAGGCTTCGCAGCGGCGACGGCCCGCCTCCGCGCGCGCTCCCATGTGCTGGTCGCGGCGATGGTCGTGTGCGCCCTCCTGGTGCACCTCGGGCGCGAGAACTTCGTCGGCTACGCGAGCGTCGAGCCGACGATGCGCTTCCCGACGAACCTTCGGTTCCCGCCGGCGACGCTCGAGACCGCGCTGCGCCCCGAGGCTCCCACGCCGTGGATCGGGCTCTTCCGCCCCGGCGGACTCATCGCCTACGCGAGCAGCGTGCGCGCGTCGTCGCTGTGCACGACGGAGTCCCGGCTTCGCGCCGCGGTGCTCCCCGCCGGATCCGTGCGCGGGGCCCCCGAGACGCTTTCCCTCGACGCGTGCCGCGCTTGGATGGCGGGCGCGACGATGCTCCCGATGGAGGCGATGCGGGTGACCCCGGCCGGTCTCGTCATCGAAGCCGACCTGCCGCCGGGCGACCTCCTCGTGCCCTTCGACAGCCGGCTCGGCTTCACCGCCACCCTCGACGGACGCGCGGTGCCCGTAGGCTCCGCCGGCGAGGGAGCGTTCAGCCGAGTGAACGTCCCGGGCGGAAGGCACCGCCTCGCGTGGACCGTCGGGACCGTGCCGCACTTCGTCACGCTGCCGCTGCAGGCGCTGGCCGCGGCGCTCGGCGTGTTCGTGCTCCGTCGCCGACGCGCGGCGTGACGCTCAGCGGATCGCCGCGAGGTCCGTGCGCGCCGTGCGCGAGAACACCGGAGGCCGTCCGATCGGTGCGTCGACGGTGACGGTGCTCCCGCCCTCGAAGGCGCGATCGGGGGACCAGACATCGAACCAGCGGCCCGCGGGAAGGTAGACCGCGCGTGTCGTCGCCCCTTGGGTGACCACCGGCGCGACGAGCAGGTCGTCGCCCAGCATGAACTCGTCGGTGATCGCGTACGTCGCCGCGTCGCTCGGAAACACCAACGGGAGCGACCGCACGATGGGCATGCCCGTGGCGCGGTGCTCGTCGCCGAGCGCGCGGATCCGCGGCGCGAGGGCGGCGTGCACGCGGGCGAAGCGGGAGAAGTGCACGGTGGTCTCGGCGTCGCGGTTCCACGCCCAGTTCTGCGCGCGCTGCAGGCCCTCGTGGGTGCGCAGCACCGGCGTGAACGCGGCGAGCTCGACCCAGCGCAGGAAGAGCTCCTTGGTGCTCGGTCCGCCGGAGAAGCCCGCGACGTCTTCGGTGACGTAGCCGATGCCCGCGAGCCCCAGCGACACCAGCGCCGGGATCACCGTCGGCAGCCCGTCGTCGGCGGACCACGTGGCCTCCTGGTCGCCCGCCCACACCACCTGTGCCGTCTGCGCCTCGCGCAGCCATCCCGAGCGCGTGAGCAGCACGAAATCGCCGTCGGGGTGCGCGCGCTCCATCGCCGTGCGCGCCGCCGCGTGCCACGCCTGCGGATACCGCGCGTGCTGCCTCCGCGCATCGCTCCCATCGGACAGCCGCGCGTCGTAGGGGAGCCACTCGCCGAAGTCCTGCATCCAACCGCTCAGGCCGAGCGCCAGCGCCGCGTCGGCGTAGCCCTGGTACCAGCTCCGTGCCGCGGGGTTCGTTAGGTCCACGAGGCCGCCGCTCAGCACGCTGATGGGGAACGTGTACGGCGACCCGTCGCCGTGCGTGACGACGAAGCCCCCGGCCACGGCCGGCGCGTAGAGGTCCTGCTCCGGCACGAGAAACGGGTTCATGTAGCCGAGAAAGCGCACGCCGCCGGAGCGCAGCTCGGTGATGAGCCCCGCGAGGTCCGGGTACTGCGCGGCGTCGACGCTCCAGCGGTAGCGCACGCCCACGTTGCCGACGCCGAAGTCGCGCGTGCCCACCCAGTCCTGCGCCCAGATCGCCGCGAGCGGGACGTTCGCAGCGCGCGCGGCCTGCACCGCCGATCGAACGGCGGCGGGACCGCCCTGCACGCCGAGCCACACGCCGTCGACGGCCCACGCGGGAGGGGCGCTCGATCGCCCTTGCAGTACCGTCCACGCCCGCATGACGTCGGCGACGGTGGGGCCCGTGTAGAGGTGCAGCACGACCTCTTCGGGTTGCTCCGGCGCGAGCGTGTACTCCGCGGTGTTCGTCGCGCAGAGGTCCACCTCGGTGCGCGCGTCGGTGTCCACGGCGAGGCCGAAGCCGCGAGGGTCGAGGAAGAACGGGACGGGGAAATACGTCGTGTCGTGGTTGCCCGAGAACGGCGACGGGTGGTGCGGATCGCGGCCGATGCCCTGCTCCGAGGGCCACAGGGGGAACGCCCGGCCGCGGTGCTCCGTCGCGTTGTACTGCTCGCCGAAGCCGAGAAATCGGGCCGCAGCGTCGCAGCGAAAGTGCATCACCGTGGCCTGGAACGCACCGGCCCCTTCGACCCGCGCGCGCACCTCGACGTCGCCGTCGGCCACGCGCCGAAAGCGCAGCGTCGACGTGCCCGCGGCGCCGGTGCTGCGGAGCACCATGGCATCGCCGTCGCGCGTGGCGGTGGTGGTGCCCGTGGGACGAGCCTCGGCGACGTCGGTGCGCGCGAAGGTCCATTGGCCGAAGAGGCTCCGGACGGTCTCGTGAAAGCTGCGCGCGCCGAGCGGCGCTGCAGGGCCCGCGAGCACCGTGCGCCCCGCCGCCGTCAGCGCGAAGGACCCGTCGCTCCACGCGCGGAGAGCGAGGTCGCCGGAGGTCTGCACCGCGAGCTCGGTCGGTCCCGAAGGATCGGACGACACGCAGGCTCCGAGGGCGGCGGCGAGGGCC
>CAIMWA010000486.1 GCA_903845045.1 uncultured delta proteobacterium
CAGGGCAGGCGTCCTGGTCCCGGTCCTGGTCAGCTCCACCTTGCGGATCAGCTTCGACAGCAGGTCGCGCCTCGCGCCGGGCGGCAGCCGGTCCCACCGGGCCAGCAGTTCCCTGACCACCGGCTCGAAACCGGCCGCGCTGGCTTCGAGGGCGTCGTAGCCGCAGCACGGGCAGGTGCTCGCCATGCTCCATGGTACCGCGCATCGGTCGAAAGGGAGGGGACGAATCCCGCCCATGCCGTAGCCCACAGCTTCGCCCCCGATCGCCGCGTACTCCGAGGCCGCCGCGCTCGCCGAGCCAGACGCTTCGCGGCGTTCCGGCGTCGATGGGGCCGAGAGTCAACGGGGACGGACTTCAAAAAGTCGGTTCTGCCGCCCGTCGCGCGCGTGAGCTCGTAACCGATCGAATTCATGCGGTCCGTGACGATCGACACCTGCAGAATTTCCAGATTCTATCGTTTCCGACTTTCCGAAGTACGTCCCCCAGGGGAGTCTCGCAACCTCGCCGCGATCGCACGCGACAACGCGGGCCATGCCGCGCACTGCTCGCCTTCACGCGCCCGGTTCCGTCGTCCATGTGATCTCCCGGTTCGTGAACCGCGAGTTCCGGCTGTCCGGCTCGCTCGAGCGCCGTCTCTACCTTCACGCGCTCGCATCGTCGCTCGCTCGCACCGACTGGACCCTCGTCGCCTTTGCGCTGATGAGCTCGCACGTTCACCTGGTGTTGATTGCCGGCGAGGCGCCCATCTCCGCGCTGATGCTGTCGTTGAACACGTCCGTCGCGCTCGGCCTCAACCGCCGCCACCGGCGCCTCGGACCAGCCTTCGCCGATCGCCCTCGCACCGTGCACCTCGGCGGGGCCGCGGTCGGCCGCCTCATCGCCTACGTTCACAACAACCCCGTTCGCGCCGGCGTCGTGACCATCGCCTCGGCCTCGACCTGGACGAGCCACCGCGCGTTGGTCGGCCTCGACCCGACCCCGCCGTGGCTCGACGAACGACGCGCCCTCGACCTCGCGGGTTTCGACGAAGGCGTAGAAGGGCGGCGCTCCTTCGACGGGATGGTTCGCGCACTCGCTGACGACGTCCGCGACGCATGGGTCGAAGGCAATGTGCCCGATGCCGTGCGCGTGGGCGTCCGCGCGACGAACGCCCCGCCACCTGCGTCGGTCGCCGCGACGGTCTGCGGCGAGGACCGCGTCGAACGTGTCGAGGTCCTCGCCGCCATCAAGGTGAATCCGGCAGCGCGATGGGACGGTCCCATCGAGCGTCTGCTCGAGCTCGTCTGCGCGCACGTCGGCATCGAAGTCGATGTGCTGCTCTCACGAAGCCGGCGGCGGGACGTCGTGCACGCCCGGCGCCTCGCCGTCGTCGCCGGGTGCCACTACCTGCGTCGTACGCGCATCGAACTCGCCGTCGCGCTCGGCGTCGTGGGATCGTCGGCCAGCGAACATCTCTCGCATACCGCGACCGTCGCGACGGAAGCGCGCACGCTCGCCGAACGCCTGCGTGACACTCCGTAGCGGCGGGGTCCGCGGGAACGAACTTCAAAGAGCCAGTTCGTCAGCAGGCCCCGTTCGTGGACTCGCAAACCCTCGAGTTCACGCGGTCCTTCTGCGAGGCGTTGGGCTTCGACCTCGTGTCGGAGCGGCACGGAACCGGGGTCAGACACCAATCCTGCAACCTAGGGGACGTTGTCATCGAACTGTACCCAACATCGTTCAACCAGACATCCAACGTGCGGCCGGGGCTACGAATGTCGAAGATGCGCGACGCCATTCATGCGTTGACGAGGATCGGATCCGAGGTTCTGCGGGTAGACGCAGGCGGATTGTCAGCATTGGTTCGAGATCCCGACGGCCACGAGATCGCACTCCAGAGCGCCTCGAGAAGGGATGCGACATGACGCAGGCTACCGACAGGCCGTTGGGTCAGCGTGGCGCCCGTCGAGGACCCCGCGGAACCGCGACGCCCTTCA
>CAIMWA010000487.1 GCA_903845045.1 uncultured delta proteobacterium
GCCCGAACGAGGCGGAGTTCCACTACACGCTGGGCCTGCACGAGCGGGAGCTGGGCAACCACGTCATCGCCGAGGAGTCGCTGCGCCAGGCGACGCGGCTGCGGGAGAACCACCCGGAGTCGCTGCACGTGCTCGGCGAGGTGTGCGCGACGCTCGGGCGCCCCGACGCGGCCATCGAGGCGTTCCGCAAGGCCATCCGTCTGCGGCCCGCGCACCCCGAGACGCACTTCGAGCTCGCCAAGGTCTACGCGTCGGTGCAGCGCTACGTGGAGTCCGTCGAGGCCTACCGCGAGGCCGTGCGGCTGCGCGGCGACTACTTCGCGGCGATGCTGGGGCTCGGCGCGGTCTACGCCACCATGGCGCGGCACGCCGACGCCGTGGACCAGTTCAAGTCGGCGCTGACGATCCGCCGCGACGACCCCGAGACGCTGCACCGCCTGGGCACCGCGCTGCTCGCCCTGGACCGCAAGGACGAGGCCATCGAGGTGCTGCAGCGCGCGGTGAAGGTCGACCCGAACCACCCCGACGGGTACTTCAACCTCGGCCTCGCGTACCGGCGCATCGACCGCCCCGACGAGGCCGTCCGCGCGCTGCAGACGGGCATCAAGCTGCAGCCCAACAACGCCGCGCTGCACGCCGCGCTCGGCGGCGTCTTCCTCGACGTGCAGCGGTACCAGGACGCCGTCGACGCGTACGAGCAGGCCGTCTGGCTCGACCCCAACGACATGGACTCGCAGCGCAACCACGGCATCGCGCTCGAGCGCCTGGGCCGCGGCGACGAGGCCCTCGAGAGCCTCCGCAAGGCCGTGGAGCGGCAGCCCAACGACCCGCAGGCGCAGTACTTCCTCGGCCTCTCCCTCGAGCGCGGGCAGCGCTGGGGCGAGGCGGCGGAGTACTTCCAGCGGGCCATCGACCTGCGACCGACGTACGCCGAGGCGCACCATCACCTCGGGCTCATGCGCGAGCGCTCCGGCGACCGCCGCGGCGCCGTGGAGAGCCACCGCCAGGCCACGGTGCTCCAGACCGATTACGCCGAGGCGTACGAGGCCCTCGGCGCGACGTACCGCGCCCTCGAGATGCCGCAGGAGGCCGCCGCGGCGTTCCGTCAGCTCGCGCGGCTGCGGCCCGACAGCCCCGACGCCTTCGTCTCCCTCGGCGCCGTCGCGCGGGATCTCGGGCGCGATCAGGAGGCCATCGAGCGCTTTCGCCAGGCCCTGCGGCTGCGTCCAAACGACGCGCGCGCGCACCTCGAGCTCGGGGTGCTGTACGCCCGGCTCGGACGCGCCCAGGAGGCCGTCGACTCCCTCGGCCAGGCCATTCGCCTCGACCCGCGGCAGGCCCTCGCGTACCGCGTCCTCGGCGAGACCTACCAGGCCGCGGGCATGAACGCCGAGGCCGCCGAGGTGTACCAGCGTGCCCTCGCGCTGGACCCCAACGACGGCGCCACGCACCGCGGCTACGGGGCCGTCTCCGTGGCCCTCGGACGCTACGAGGCGGCCATTCCGCCGCTGCGCGAGGCCATCCGCATCAACCCCGACGTGGCCGACGCGTACCGCCTGCTCGCGCTCGCCAGCAAGCAGCTCGATCGCCTCCCCGAGGCCGAGGCGGCGCTGCGGCACGCCGTCGAGCTGCTCCCGCGCGAGGCCCCGCTGCGCTTCGCCCAGGGCGAGGTGCTCCGCGACCTCGGACGCCCCGTCGAGGCCGGCGAGGCGTTCCGCGCGTGCATCGACCTGGACCGCGCCCACAGCGACGCGTGGACGGCCCTCGGCGGGCTCTACGGCGACGGCGGTCACCACGCCGAGGCCGTGTCGTCCTTCGAGTGCGCGCTGGCCATCAAGGCCGATCTGCTCGACGCCCTGCTCGGCATCGCGCGGAGCTACGAGGCCCTCGGCCGCTTCGACGACGCCGCCGAGTCGCTGCGCCAGGCCGTGCGCTACCGGCCCGACCACGCCGACGCCCTCTGGCGCCTCGCGCTCACCTGCGAGCGCATGGGCCGCTGGCAGGACGCCGCCGACGCCTGCAAGCGTGCGATCCGGCTGCGCCCGCAGAGCGCCGAGGCGCACCAGAAGCTCGGTCAGCTCTCGCTCTACGTGGAGCGGGCCGACGAGGCCGCCGAGGCGCTGCGCGAAGCGATCCGCCTCAAGCCCGACATGGCCGCGGCGCACTACACGCTCGGCCTCGCGCTGCGCGCCCAGGGCCGCGGGGCCGAGGGCCTCGAGCACGTCGCCAACGCCGCGCGCCTCGAGCCCCGGGACCCGACGCTCCATGCGGGCCACGGGTACATGCTCGCCGAGGCGGGGCGCGTCGACGAGGCCATCGAGGCCTACGGCCAGGCCCTCAAGCTGCGCCCCGACGACGTCGACTCGCACCTCGCGCTCGCGCTGCTGCTCTCCCAGGCCGGCCGCGACGAGGACGCCATCAAGGCCTTTCGCCGCGTACTGCAGACGTCGCCGGACGCCCCGCAGGCGCACAAGGGCCTCGGTCAGGCCTACAAGAAGACCTCGCGCTACAAGGAGGCCGTGGACCCGCTGCGCCGTGCGTCCCGGCAGAACCCGTCGGACGCGCAGCTCCAGTTCGACCTCGGCGAGTGCCTCTACCGCAGCGGCGACTGGAACGCCGCGCAGGAGGTCTACAAGGGCCTCAAGCTCCTGAACCGCCCGCTCGCCGACAAGCTCTTCGACGTCATCAACGTCTGACTCGCCCGCGCCGGGCGTTGCGAGACTGAACACAAGTTCAGTATGCTCCCGGGAGGCTCCCGGAGTTGCACGGCATCAGCGCGTTCAGCTTCCTGCGCGGGGCATCGGACCCCGAGGCGCTGGTGGAGCGCGCCGCGGAGCTGTGCATTCCGACGC
Organism: uncultured delta proteobacterium; assembly: GCA_903845045.1. Lineage (GTDB taxonomy): Bacteria > Myxococcota_A > Polyangia > Polyangiales > SCUS01. The sequence goes on from CAIMWA010000487.1 coordinate 2,853, forward strand.
TGGCCCTCGTCGATCGCGACGGGGTGAGCGGGGCGCCGCGGTTCCAGGCGGCGGCGCGGGCTGCCGGGGTTCGACCGGTGTTCGGGGCGAACCTCGCCGTGCGCGACGGCGCGCTCGACGGGCGACTGGCGCTGCTGGTGGCGACGCGCGAGGGGTACCGAAACCTCTGCGCGCTCATCACCGTCGCGAAGGCGAGGGTGTCCAAGGCCGACGCGCGCGAGGGTCTCGCGTCGGTGACCCTCGAGGATCTCGCGGCGCACCGCGCGGGCCTCGTGGCCGTGCTCACCGCCGCCGATGCGCCGCTCGCCCGGCTCGCCCACGCCGTCGTCGCCCCGCACCGCGACGCCGTGCTCCAGTGGTCCACGGCGATCGCGCGGATCTTCGGCCGCGACGACACGGTCGTGGAGCTCACCCGGCACCTGCACCGCCCCGAGGAGCGGCGCACGCAGCGGCTCCTGGCGCTGGCCCGGCACCTGAAGCTGCGCACCATGGCCACCGGCGACGTGCGCTACGCGCGGGAGTCCGACGCGACGCTGCACGACGTGTTCACGTGCATCCGCGAGCACGCGCGCATCGATCGTGCGGGGCGCAAGCTGCTGCCGCACCACGGCTGGCACCTGCACCCGCCGGAGGTGCTCCGCGCGCGCTTCGCGGACCTCCCCGCGGCGCTGCGCGGGGCCGAGGCCATCGCCGAGCGCTGCGCGTTCACCCTCGACGACCTGGGCTACGCGTTCCCCGAATACCCCGTTCCCGACGGCAGCTCGCCGGCGGCCTACCTGCGCGCCGTGACCCTCGCGCGGGCCCGGGACCGCTACGCCCCGGGCGACACCCGCGCGTGGACGCAGCTCCGGCGGGAGCTCGACCTCATCGCGAAGCTGGGCTTCGAGGGGTACTTCCTCATCGTCTGGGACCTCGTCGAGTTCTGCAGGAAACAAGGCATTCTCGTGCAAGGCCGGGGCTCCGCGGCGAACAGCGCCGTCTGCTACAGCTTGGGCATCACCGCCGTCGACCCGGTGGCCATGGAGCTGCTCTTCGAGCGGTTCCTGTCGGAGGAGCGCGGCGAGTGGCCGGACATCGACCTGGACCTGCCGAGCGGCGACCAGCGCGAGCGGGTGATCCAGTACGTGTACGCGCGCTACGGCGAGCGGGGCGCGGCGATGACGGCCAACGTCATCACGTACCGCGCGCGCAGCGCGATGCGCGAGGTCGGGCGGGCCCTCGGCATGCCCGAGGAGCTCTTGAGCAAGGTGTCGAAGCAGCTCGGTCACGCGTACGGGGCGCCGCCGTCGGAGCTGGCCGAGCGCCTGGCCGCCGCGGGCGTCGGTGCCGACGACCTGCGGGTGCAACTGTGGCTGCAGCTCGGGGAGAAGATCCAGAACCTCCCGCGGCACCTCGGGCAGCACTCCGGCGGCATGGTCATCGCGAAGGGGCGCCTGGACCACGTCGTTCCGCTCGAGCCCGCGGCGATGGAGGGCCGCCGGGTCATCCAGTGGGACAAGGACGACTGCGCCGGTCTCGGCATCCTCAAGATCGACCTGCTGGGCCTCGGGATGATGGCCGTGCTCGAGGAGGTGCTCGCCACGGTGCCCGTGGTCGACGGCGGCCGGGAGTCGGCGCTGCACCACGTGCCCCAGGACGACGCGAAGACCTGGGCGATGATCCAGGCAGCGGACACCGTCGGGGTGTTCCAGATCGAGTCGCGGGCGCAGATGGCGACGCTGCCGCGGCTCAAGCCCGAGAAGTTCTACGACCTCGTGGTGGAGGTCGCGCTCATCCGCCCGGGGCCCATCGTCGGAGACATGGTCCACCCGTACCTGGCGCGGCGAAAAGACCCGTCGCTGGTGCAGTACGACCACCCGGACCTGCGTCCGATCCTCGAGCGCACCCTCGGCATTCCGCTGTTCCAGGAGCAGCTGATGCGGGTCTCGATGGTGGCCGCGGGCTTCAGCGGCGGCGAGGCCGAGGAGCTGCGCCGGGCCATGGGCTCCAAGCGCAGCGTCGAGAAGATGGCCCGCCTCGAGCGCCGGCTCCGCGAGGGCATGGCGCGCAACGGCTACTCCGTCGAGGCCCAGGACCGCATCGTGAAGGGCATCACGTCCTTCGCCGAGTACGGCTTTCCCGAGTCGCACAGCGCGAGCTTCGCGCTGCTGGCCTTCGCGAGCGCGTACCTGCGGGCGCACTACCCCGCGACGTTCCTCGCGGGGCTGCTCAACCACTGGCCCATGGGCTTCTATCACCCGTCCACGCTGGTACGGGACGCGCAGCGCCACGGGGTGCGCGTGCTCCCCCTCGACGTCACCACCTCGGACTGGACCTGCACCCGCGAGGGCGACCCGGCGGCCCAACAGGTGCGCCTCGGGCTTCGCTTCGTCGGCGGTCTCCGCGAGGCCACCGGACGCGCCATCGTGCAGGCGCGCAAGGCCGCTCCGTTCACGTCGCTGGCCGACTTCCGTCACCGCGCGCAGCCGGATCGATCGGAGCTCGACACCCTCGCGGAGCTCGGCGCGCTGCGCTTCACGGACCCCGAGCGACCGTGGCACCGCCGCGAGGCCCTGTGGCAGGTGCGGGCCATGGAGGCCCTTCCCCGGGGGCTCTTCGACCGCGCCGAGCCCGCCCGCGACGACGTGCCGGTGCAGCCCATGGACCTCGTCGAGCGCGTGGCGTCGGACCTCGCACGCAGCGGCCTGACCGTCGGACCTCACCCGATGCGGTTCGCGCGGGCGTCCCTCGCCGCCGCCGGAGCGATCACGTCGGACGCTCTCCGGCAGGCGCCGCACGGGTCGTCGGCGATCGTCGGCGGCGTGGTCATCACCCGGCAGCGCCCCGGCAGCGCCAAGGGCTTCTTCTTCATCACCCTCGAGGACGAGCTCGGCGTGGTGAACGTCATCGTCACACCGCCGCGCTACGACGCCTGGCGCGCGCGCCTGGTCACCGCCGGAGCGCTCGTCGTCCACGGCTCGGTGCAGCGCCAGGACGGCGTCGTGCACCTCAAGGCCGAGGGCGTCGAAGAGCTGTTCGTCGGGCGCGACGACACGGCGTTGCCGACGCTCCCATCGCATGACTTCCGGTGACACCGGAGGGGCCGAGTTCGCCATGCCACACGATCACGCTCCACCTCCAGGCATGCCTGTCATGTATTCGGAACCACATCGTTCTTTGAGTGCGAAGCCGGTGGAGTTGGCTCTGCGCGCCGTTCTGGCATCCTCCCGCGTCGCCATGCGATCGGATCCTCGCCTCGTGCTCGTCGTGGGTGCCCTCGGGTGCGCGTCTGCTGCGCCCGCACCACGTCCGGTCGCAGCGCCGGTGGCGCCGACGGAGCCTGCGCAGCGCCCCGCGGCACCGCGGTGCCCCTCCAACGGAGGCATGACCATCGAAGGCCAGTTGGGCACGCTCCCGCAGGGTCACGTGCGGCGCGTCAGGCACGACGCCGAGGCGGCGCTGATGGCCTGCTACACCCGCCGCGTGGAGGAGGTGCCGGTGCTCGCCGGGCGCGTCGGGCTGCGCATCCGCGTGGGCGCCGACGGAGTCGTGCGGTGGGCGCTCCCGACGTCGACGCTGGGCGACCGCGCCACCGAGCAGTGCATGGTCGACGCGGCCGCCGCGCTGCATTTCGACGCGCCCTGCGGGGGCGAGGCCGAGGTGACCACGGCGCTGGAAATGGACGGCGGCCCTGATCGCCGCCCCGCCACGGCTTGGACCTCGCAGCGGGTCGAGACCGCGCTGCGCGCACGGCGCACGGCCATCGCGAACTGCCGCCGCGGGGATCACACACCGCTCGACCTCACGCTGTACATCGGCCCCGACGGGAGCGTGGCCGCGGCCGGGGCCAGCATCGCGGCGCCGACGGCGGTGGAGCAGACCGACTGCGTGCTGCGCGAGGTGCGATCGACGCGCTTCCCGTCGCCGGGATCGTGGTACGCCCGCGCGTCGGTGACGATCCCGTAGCGCGGGCGCCGACCGAAGGAGACGCCATGGATTTCGAGCTGAGCGAGACGCAGGCGATGGTGCGCGACACGGCCCGCGCCTTCAGCGACCGGGTGCTGCGGCCCCGCGCCGCGGACTTCGAGCGCGCCGAGCACGTGCCGTCGGACGTGCTGCGGGAGATGGCGGACCTGGGCCTCATGGGCGTCAACGTGCCCGCGGCCCTCGGCGGCGCCGAGGCGGGTGCCGTGGCCTACGCGCTCGCCATCGCCGAGATCGCCCGCGGGTGCTCCGCCACCGCCGTGATCATGGCCGTGACGAACATGGTGGCCGAGGTGATCACCAAGGTCGGCACCGACGCCCAGCGCGCCGCGCACGTCACCAAGATCACGAGCGGAGCCTACGAGGCCGCGAGCTTCGCGCTCAGCGAGCCGGGCGCCGGCAGCGACCCCGGGGCCATGCAGACCACCGCCGTGCGCCGCGACGGACGCTGGGTCATCAACGGCCAGAAGCAGTGGATCACCAACGGCGACCGCGCCGGCGTCTTCGTGGTCTGGGCGCGCACTGGAGGCCCCGGCACCGCAGGGTTGTCGGCCTTTCTCGTCGAGAAGGGCGCCCCCGGTCTCACCCTCGGCAAGGCCGAGGACAAGATGGGCATCCGCGCGTCGGCGACGCTGCCGCTCACCTTCGACGACTGCGAGGTGTCCGACGACGCCATGCTCGGGCCCGAGGGCAGCGGCTTCAAGCTTGCCATGATGGCCCTCGACGGCGGCCGCATCGGCATCGGGGCGCAGTCCCTCGGCATCGCAAGCGGAGCCCTCGACGAGGCGCGCCGCTACGCGGGTGAGCGCCAGCAATTCGGCAAGCCCATCGCGGAGTTCCAGGCCGTGCAGTGGATGATCGCCGACAGCCACGCGGACCTCGACGCGTCGCGCTTGATGGTGCTGCGCGCAGCCTCGATGAAGGAGGCCGGCAAGGGGTTCTCGCAGGAGGCCGCAATGGCCAAACTCTGGGCGTCGGAGGCGGCGTGGCGCGTGTGCAGCCGCGCCGTGCAGGTGCTCGGCGGCTACGGGTACACCCGCGAGTTCTCCGTCGAGCGGCGCATGCGCGACGTGCGCGTCACGCAGATCTACGAGGGCACCAGCGAGGTGCAGCGCGTGGTGATCGCGCGCGGGGAGCTTCGCCGATGAGCCTGGCCCTGCACGTCAACGTCGACCACGTCGCGACGCTCCGCCAGGCCCGCGGCACCCGGTACCCGGACCCCGTCGAGGCCGCGCTCCAGGCCGAGCGCGCGGGCGCCGACGGCATCACCGTGCACCTCCGCGAGGACCGCCGGCACATCCAGGAGCGCGACGTGCGCGTGCTTCGCGAGGTCGTTCGGGGCACGTACAACCTCGAGATGGCCGCCAGCGACGACGGCCTGCGCATCGCACTCGCGGTGCGCCCGGACCACGTCACGCTGGTCCCCGAGCGCCGCGAGGAGCGCACCACCGAGGGCGGCCTCGAGGTCGCGGGTGCCCGCGCGTCGCTCGCGAAGGTCATCGCACCGCTCCAGGCCGCGGGCATCAAGGTGTCGCTCTTCATCGCCCCGGACCTCGCGCAGATCGACGCATCGGCAGCGCTCGGCGTCGAGCAGGTGGAGCTGCACACCGGCGAGTACGCCGAGGCGGCCCTTCGCGCCCACGCCCTCGAAGCACTGCGATCCGGCGCCGCGCACGCCCACGCCGCCGGACTGCGGGTCGCCGCGGGCCACGGGCTCAACGTCGCCAACGTGGCCGCCATCGCCGCCATCGACGCGGTCGTGGAGCTCAACATCGGCCACGCCATCGTCGCCGACGCCGTCTTCGAAGGCTTCGCGGGCGCCGTGCGCGCCATGCGCGAGGCCATGGACCGGGGCCGGGCCGGGCTTTGATCGTCGGCCTCGGCATCGACGTCGTGGCCCTGCACCGCGTCGAGAGGCTCTGGGACCGGTGGGGCGAGCGCATCGCCACGCGGCTCCTGCACCCCCGGGAGCTCTCGCTGTTGCCGTCGGCCCCGGCGCGGCGCGTGGAGTGGCTTGCCGGCCGCATCGCCGCGAAGGAGGCCGCGAGCAAGGCCCTCGGCGTGCCGCCCGGGATCCATTGGCATCACGCCGAGGTCACGCAGGCGCGCCCCGATCCCCCGACGCTGCGGTGGCACGGCGTCGCGGCCGTACGGGCCGAGGCGCTCGGGGTAACCCGGGCGATGGTCTCCATCACGCACGACGCCGGCGTCGCGGCGGCGGTGGTACTCCTCGAGCGATGACCCTCGAAGCGCTCTGGTCCCGCGAGCAGGTACGGGCCCTCGACGCAGCGCTCGTCGCCCGCGGCATCGCCGGAGCGCTGCTCATGGAGAACGCCGGGCGCGGAGCCGCCGACGCGCTGCTCCGGCGTAGACCTGCGCCGCGGCGCGTGGCCGTCCTCGCGGGCCCCGGCAACAACGGAGGCGACGCGCTCGTCGTCGCCCGGCACCTGCGGACCCGCTGCCCGTCCGCCGAGGTGCGCGTGTGGTGCCTCGCGGACCCCGCCCGATTCGCCGGCGACGCCGCGACCATGCGCGATGCCGCGGGCGCCGCGGGGCTTGCGCTCACCGAGGCTGGCGACGACGCGACCGCTGCCGCCGCCGCGCTGGCCGGGTGCGACGTCATCGTCGACGGCTGCTTCGGGACGGGCCTGACCCGCGCCATCACCGGCGGCGCCGCCGCCTGGATCACCGCCGCCAACGCCGTCACCGGAGCCTTTCGCGTCGCCCTCGACATTCCGTCGGGCATCGACGCCGACACCGGACGGATCCTCGGGTGCGCGTTCGCGGCGGACCTCACGGTCACCTTCGCGGCCCGAAAGCCGGGTCTCTGTACGGGGGCCGGCATGGCGCACGCCGGGGATCTCGTCGTCGCGGACCTCGGCGTACCGATCTCGGCGCCGGCAGATGCCTCGTCGTTCCTCGACTCCGCGGCGCCCATCGAGGCCCCGCGCGACCGCTTCTCTCACAAGGGTCACGGCGGGCACGTGGTGGTGCTCGGCGGACGCGCCGGATCCCCGGGCGCTGCCTATCTCGCCGCACGGGCTGCGCACCGACTCGGAGCGGGGCTGGTCAGCATCGCGGGGCCGTCGGCGCGCGGCGAGGGCATGCTCGCCGAGACCATGCTCCTCGACCTCGGCGGGTCGCTGGTCGATGGGGCGCTACGAGCGCTCGACCGCGCCGACGCCGTGGTGCTCGGTCCCGGTCTCGGACGCGATGCCGACGCCGTCGCCCTCGTCGACGCCGTGCTCGACGCGTGCACCGCGCCCCTCGTCGTCGACGCCGACGCCCTCACGCTTCTCGCGCTCCGGCCCCGCGCCGCACCGGCCGGACGAACCTGGGTCCTCACGCCGCATCCGCTCGAGATGGCGCGCCTCCTGGGGTTTCCGTCCGCTGCGGAGGTGAACGACGACCGCTGGGCCGCCGCCCGAGCGTGCGCTGACCGCTACGGAGCGTGGTGCGTGCTGAAGGGCCCGGGGACCGTCCTCGCGCACGACGGCAGGGCGCGGGTGGTCCCCTACGCGACGGCGGCGCTCGCCGTCGGCGGGAGCGGCGACGTGCTTGCCGGGGCCATCGCTGCGCGGCTCGCCGAACGCGGCGAAGCGGACCTCGAAGAGCGCGTGGCGTCGGCGCTGCACGCACACGGGCGGGCCGGCGAGGCCGTGGAACGGGCGAGGGGGGTCTCCCGCGGAGCGCTGGCCTCAGAGATCGCCGACGCCCTTCGTCTCGACGAGGGCGGCTGACAGTTTGTCCGGGGCGCGCCGCGCCGAGCCGCCGCCATGGCACCCGCCGCGTCCCGGACGCACTCGGGATTCGCTGCGATTTACGGCAATTCCAGCGCTGGCGCGGGGCTTGAAGTGTCCCCTCGCATGACCAAGAACGCGACGCGCAGGGACCGCTTCATGGACGAGACCGCCCCGCTCCTCGGCGGCCTCCACGCCTCGGCGCGACGGCTCACCGGCGCCGCCGACACCGCCGACGACCTCGTGCAGGACACCATGCTCCTCGCGTGGCAGTCCTGGGAGCGCTTCGCCGAGGGGACGAACCTCCGCGGCTGGCTCCACCGCATCCAGGTGAACCTCTACATCACGTCGTACCGGCGCCGGCGCCGCGAGCAGCGGGCGCGCGATGCGGCGGGCGAGGGCGGC
>CAIMWA010000488.1 GCA_903845045.1 uncultured delta proteobacterium
AGCGGATCGCGGCGCGCACGAGGGGCTCGGTGCGCTCGCGGGACCGGGGCGTGCTGCCGATGCCCGCGGTCTCGGGGATCCGGTGGTTCTTCACCTTCATCTCGTTCTGGAGGAACGCGATGACCTACTTGGCGTCGGCGCTCTCGGCCTCCCACTCGAAGCCGGCGTAGATGTCCTCGGTGTTCTCGCGGAAGATCACCATGTCGACCTTGCCGGGGTTCTTCACCGGCGACGGCACGCCCTGGAACCAGCGCACCGGGCGGAGGCACACGTACAGGTCGAGCATCTGCCGCAGCGCGACGTTCAGCGACCGGATGCCCTTGCCGACCGGCGTGGTGAGCGGCCCCTTGATGCCCACGAGGTAGTCGCGAAAGTCCTCGACGCTGTCGTCGGGGAGCCAGGAGTCGAAGAGCTTCTTGCTCTTCTCGCCCGCGTAGACCTCGTGCCACGCGATCTTCCGCTTGCCGCCGTAGGCCTTGGCCACCGCGGCATCGAGCACGCGCACGCTGGCGCGCCAGATGTCCGGACCGGTGCCGTCACCCTCGATGAACGGGATGATGGGCTCATCGGGAACGCTCAGGTGCCCGTCCGCGCCGCGCGTGATCGCCTGGCCCTGCGTGGGCTTCGGAAAAACTCTCGCCATCTTGTCGTCTCCGTCGTTGCGGACCTGCGTGGTCCCTCTTGCGGGCGCGCTGTATAGCGCAGCCCCCGAGCGCGCGTCGACGGGGACGCGAAGGAGTATGTTCGCGCCCGTGACGACCCCCGACGCCACCCTCGAACAGCAGACCTGGTCCGGCCGCTTCGGCTGGATCGCCGGCGGCATTTTGGGCCTCGTGCTGGGCTTCGTCGCCACCTGGGTGGCCGAGACGCACCTGCTCCCGCAGCACGGCCGGGCCGCCGTCGACGCCGCCACGAAGCTGTCGTCGGTGTTGGTCCCCGGGTGCTTCTTCGCGGGGGCCCTCGGCGGCCACGCCTTCGGCCTGCGCGGCGGCCCGAAGCGCTACCGGACCCTCGGCGGCGCGGCGGGACTTGCCATCGCGGTGCTGGCCTGGGCGCTGCTCGTCGTAACCCGCTGATCGCGCGGAGGTTCTTTACACGCGGCGCCCTTCGCGGCACACGGGGCGCACCGCGATGAGCAGAGACGACGTGACCCGCCTCGAAGGCCTCTCCAAGGGGTTCCGCAGCCGCTACCTTCGGCAGCCGGAGCTCGAAGCGCAGCTTCGCGCCTGGTGCGACGCGTTCCCCGCGCTCGCGCGCATGAAATCCATCGGCCGCTCCGTCGAGGGGCGTGACCTGTGGGTGCTCACCATCGGTCCCGACCCCGACCGCGTGCGGCCGTCGGTGTGGATCGACGGGAACATGCACGCCGCGGAGGTCTGCGGCTCGAGCGTCGCCCTCGCCATCGCCGAGGACGCGCTGCGGCTTCACCTCGACGGCGCGGTGCACGACCTCACCCCGGCCCTCTGCGAGCGCCTGCGCGGCGTGCTCTTTCACGTGCTCCCGCGGATGTGCCCCGACGGCGTCGAGGCGGTGCTCGCGGACGGCGGCTACGTGCGCAGCAACCCGCGCGATCGCCGCCCGAACAAGCAGCACCCGGCGTGGCGCAGCGCCGACGTCGACGGCGACGGATCGGCCCTGCTCATGCGCGTCCGCGACCCCGGCGGCGAGTTCGTCGAGGCCCCGGAATTCCCCGGACTTCTGGTGCCCCGCACGCTCGACGACGAGGGTCCGTTCTTCAAGGTCTACCCCGAAGGGGTCATCGAGAACTTCGACGGGCACCACGTACCGTCGCCGCACTTTCTCTCGGACAACGACACGGACCTCAACCGGAACTTTCCGTTCTCGTGGCAGCCCGAGCCGGTGCAGGCGGGCGCCGGTGGGTTCCCGACGAGCGAGCCCGAGGCGCGGGCGGTGACCGAGTTCGCGATGCAGCACCCCGAGATCTTCGCGTGGCTGAACCTGCACACCTTCGGCGGGGTGTTCATCCGTCCGCCCGGCGACGAGGCCGACCACAAGATGAACCGCGAGGACCTCGCGATCTTCAAGGAGATCGGCGAGTGGAGCGAGGCGCTCACGGGCTACCCGATGGTGTCGGGCTTCGAGGAGTTTCTGTACGAGCCGGAGAAGCCGCTGCACGGCGACCTCACGGAGTTCGCGTACCGCCAGCGCGGCGCCATCGCCTACGTCTGCGAGCTCTGGGACCTCTTCGCGCAGCTCGGCATCGCCCGCAAGAAGCCCTTCGTCGACCACTATGCGCAGCTCACCCGCGAGGACCTCGTGCGCCTCGCGCGCTGGGACACGGAGCGCAACGCGGGACGTGTGGTCCGTGGCTGGAGGCCCGTGAGCCACCCGCAGCTCGGCGACGTGGAGATCGGCGGCCTCGACCCGCGCGTCGGCATCTGGAACCCGCCCTACGAGAACCTCGGCGGCATCTGCATGAAGCAGTCGCAGGCGTTCCTTCGCGTCGCGGCGCTGACGCCGAGCGTGCGCGTGGCGTCGGTGGCGACGGTGCCCATGGAGGGCCGGCACACCATGGTGCGCGTGACGGTGCAGAACGACGGCTACCTCTCCACCGCGGGGATCCCGTCGGCGAAGGCGCTGCCGTTCAACGAGCCGCTGTCGGTGGAGTTCCGCAGCGACACTCTGGCGATGGTGGGCGGCAAGAGCCGGCACGAGGTCGGCCACCTCGATGGCTGGGGTCGCGGGCAGTACGGCGGGTCGTCGCTGTTCTTCCAGCGCAGCCGCGGCAACCTCGGGACCCGTGTGATCGAGCAGGTGGTGCGCGGCCACGGCGTGCTCTCGGTGCGCGTCGGCTCGTGCCGCGTGGGCTGGGTCGACGCGACCGTCGAGATCTGAGCGCCGCTACGACGGGAGCAGCGGCGACCGCGCGCCCACGCGGTTGAAGCGCCACGCGTAGATGGGCGCGAGCACCGCGCAGACGAGGTGAACGATGGGCACCGTGTACGTGAGCAGCACGGTGCCCAGCAGCGGGATGAAGAGCAGCGCCGTCACCACCACCGCGTAGGCCAGGCTCGCGAGCGCCGCCGTCAGCCACGGCGCCGCGAAGAACAGCCCGAAGGGACCGAAGAGCAGACCGAGCACCGCCGCCACCCGCAGGTCGCGCTGCGGACCCTTGTCGCGGGAGCGCGACGGCG
>CAIMWA010000489.1 GCA_903845045.1 uncultured delta proteobacterium
CGGCGGCCGGGGTCTCGGCCTGGGCGACCGGCGTCGCCGTCGCCGTCGCAGTGGGGTCGGGCGTGGACGGAGCCGCCGGGGCTGCCGCAGGCGCGGGCTCGGCCGCCGGAGCGACCTCGGACGGCGCCGGGCTCGTCGGGCTCGAGTGCGACGACGAGAAGAGGAACATCGCCCCGGCCGCGACGGCCATGCCGCCGATGGCCCAGAGCGGTCCGGTGGCGCGCGAACGCGGCGCGGGCTCGGCGACCGGCGCGGGGGCCGCGACCTTCACCGGGGGCCCGATTTCGAGGGTCTTGGCGATGGGCTTGGGCTCGTCGGCGGCCTTCTTCTCCGCGGCGGACGCGGCGGCGGGCGGCGGCGCGATGCTCGCGGCCTTGCGGGCGACCTCGGCGAGCTGCTTGATGTCGACGAGCCCCGAGCGCGTGTCGTCGACGGAGTCTTGCAGCGCCGGAGCGATGGAGCGCGCCGCGCCGGGCGCGATGCTCGTGCGCGTGAGCGCCGCGAGGTTCTCGAGGTCCGGATCGTTCTCGTGGGAATCGGACATGGCGGGTCGTGTCTCCATCATGGGTTCGCCGTCGTCGAAGGCTGGGGGACCGGTGAGCGCGTCATCATCCGATGGGATGCGCCGGCCGTCTCGTTTCTTGGCATCGGCCTCGAGCGCCGCGACGATGCGCGCCTCGAAGCGGCTCGCCGAAGCCTTGGACCGCGTTCGCATCGGCCACGCGCGCAGCGCCCGGTCCGTGCCCCGCAGCGCGTCGGCGTAGGACCGCGCCTCCGGATCCGCCGCGAGGGCGCGCGCGAGCGCGATGTCGGCCGGGGCGCCGGGGTCCAGCGAGGCTTCGATCCTTTCGCGCAACGAGTCGTCCACCGCTGATCAGCCTCCGGAAGCCTTGCCTGCCACGTCGAGGGACGCCAGCACCTGCTCGGGCAGCGCGTCCTTCAGCCGCCGCCGGGCCTCGTGGACGCGCCACGCGACGGTGCCTTCACTACAACCCAGCACGGCGGCCACTTCTTTGTACGGAAGCGCCTCGACGCACGCGAGCACCAGCGTGGTGCGCAGCGACTCCGAGAGCCCGTCGACGGCCTCGGCGAGCGATCGCCACGCCCCGGCCTGCTCCGCCGCAGCCTGCGGATCAGCTGCGCTGGACACCGGCTCGGGCACCCGCGGATCGTCGAGGTCGGCCACCACGCGCTTGCGCTGCCGCCGCAGGTTCAGCGCCACGTTCACGCAGATGCGGTACAGCCACGTGTAGAGGTCCGCGCGCCCGTCGAAGCGCTCGATGGCCCGGAACGCGCGCAAGAAGGTCTCCTGCACCACGTCGTCGGCGTCGCCCGCGGAGCCCGTGAGATGCATCGCCAGCCGCTGGAGCCGGCGCGAGTGCTGCTTCACGATGTGCCCGAACGCGGCGGCGTCGCCTCCGCGGGCGCGCTCGAGCCACAGGGCTTCTTCCGGGGTCGTCATCGCGTCGGAGCGGGCACGCAGGCGCGGCCGCGGCGGACCATAGACGATCGCCGACAGGCAATACAACCTCGCGGCGCGGCGCGCGGATGACTTCCGAACGCCCGCCCACTAAGGTCCGCTGCACCCACGAAGGAGCGCTCGCAGCCGTGCCGAACGACGACCTCGCCGCAGAGATCCAAGAGCTGAAGAAGGCGCGCAACGCCGTGGTGCTCGCGCACTACTACGTCGACGGCGAGGTGCAGGACGTCGCCGATTTCGTGGGCGACTCGCTGCAGCTCTCGCAGGCCGCGGCGCGCACCACGGCGGACGTCATCGTCTTCGCCGGCGTGCACTTCATGGCCGAGACCGCGAAGATCCTGAACCCGTCGCGAAAGGTCGTGCTGCCGGACCTCGCCGCCGGCTGCTCCCTCGCCGAGGGCTGCCCCGCGGACCGCTTCGCGGCGTTCAAGGCGCGGCACCCGGACCACTACGTCATCTCGTACATCAACTGCTCGGCGGCGGTGAAGGCGCTCTCGGACTGCATCTGCACCAGCTCCAACGCCGAGCGCATCGTGCGAAGCGTGCCCGCCGACCGCCCCATTCTCTTCGCCCCGGACCGCAACCTCGGCGCGTACGTGGCGAAGCAGACGGGCCGCGAGCTGCTGCTCTGGCGCGGGAGCTGCGTGGTCCACGAGACGTTCAGCGAGCGCAAGCTCATCGCGCTGAAGACCCGGCACCCGGGTGCCGTGGTGCTCGCCCACCCGGAGTGCGAGCCGCAGCTCCTGGCGTTGTCGGACTTCATCGGGTCGACGAGCGCGCTGCTGCAGCACGCGAAGGCTTCCGCCGCGACCTCGTTCATCGTCGTGACCGAGAGCGGGATCCTCCATCAGATGCGCAAGAGCTGCCCCGACAAGGAGTTCATCCCGGCGCCGCCGGAGGCGAACTGCGCGTGCAACGACTGCCCGTTCATGAAGCTCAATTCGCTCGAGGCCGTGCACCGCGCGCTCGACACCCTCGCCCCGGAGATCACCCTCGACGAGGACCTGCGCGTGAAGGCCCTCGCCCCCATCGAGCGCATGCTCGCGCTCAGCGTCTGACGGCGCTCAGCGTCGGCGCGCGGCGGTGGCGTCGGCGGTGGCGGTGTCGGGGTTCGCGATGATCTCGGTGCCGACGACCCACGCGTCGGTGGCGGCCGCGGCCCCTTCGGCGATGGCGGCCTCGACGTCCTCGAGGGCGCCGGTGAGCACGACGGTGCCCTTGCCGCCGATGCCGCGCGCGAGGTGCAGGTCGACGAGACGCACCGCCGCGCACTTCATCGCCGCGTCGGCCGCGCGCACCGCCGCCGCGATGGAGCCCAGCTCGAGCACGCCGACGGACCCTTCGGCCGCCGCGCCGCGCACGCCGCCTCCCGCAGCCACCGCCGCGAGCACGTCGGCGTTCGCGTACGGCAGCAGCACGTGGTCGACGCGCTTGCCGCCCGCCGCGTCGAGGCCCGCGCCGAGGGACTCCTCGAGCTCCGCCTCGCCGCCGTGGAGCGCGATCCAGTACTTGCCCGGGGTGATGGGCTCGGCGAAGAGCACCGACACCACGGCCCGCTTGGCCATCGCGTCGAGGGCGACGTAGCCGCGCGCGATGGACTCCAGCTCCAGGATCAGCAGCGCGGGACCCACGTGGACGCTCCCGAGTACCACCCGGCACGCCGGGGGTTCAAGCTTCGTCGACGGACGATGCTAGGCTCCGGCGCCGATGGTCGTCGTGTGCCCGCGGTGCCAGCAGGGGTTCGAGGCCGGCGCCGCATGGGCGCAGTGCCCGCGGTGCGGACAGACCTTCGCGGCGACCCTTGCGACGGCCGGCTCGACGACGGCGATGGACCCGGCGCTGCTCGCCCAGGCGATGCAGGCCTCGGTGCCAGCGACCTCGCCCATGGCCCCGGGGCCCGGGTGGGCGGCCCCGGCTTACGCACCGGTGTATGCCCAGACCGTTCCGCTCGCGCACGTGGCCGACGAGGACCTCGCGGGGCACGCGGTGCTGTCGGTGGTGCTCTCGGTGGTGGCGCTGGTCGGCGGATGCAACCCGCTGGCGCTCGGGGGAATCACCGCGGGGCTCATGGCCTACGCCGCCGCCAACGACCGCGACCTCGCGCTGGCCCGATCACGCGGACGCAGCGCGCGGCGCCTGGGCTGGGCCTCGTTCGTCGTGACGTGCTTCGTCTGGGCCGGCGTGACGGCCTGGATCAACGCGAACTGACGTCGGCGGCGGGGAGCTCGATCCAGAAGCGGGAGCCGCGCCCTACCTCGCTCTCGACGCCGGCCGCGCCGCCCATGGCCTCGGCGAGGTGCTTCACGATGGCGAGCCCGAGCCCGGTGCCCCCGGCCCGTCGCGAGCGTCCGGCGTCGACGCGGTAGAAGCGCTCGAAGAGCCGCGGGAGGTGCTTGGGCTCGATGCCGGGTCCCTCGTCCTCGACGACGAAGCGGACACGTTCGCCGCGGGCCTCGGCGCGCACCGTGATCGTCGATCGTTCGGGGCCGTACTTGATGGCGTTCTCGACGAGGTTCGTGAGCGCCTGCTCGAGCGCGCCGTGGTCCGCGAGCACCGAGCCGGCGTCGGCGGGAACGTCGGTGCGCACGCGGATCCCTCGCGCCTTCGCCTGCATGGCGAGGAGCTCGGCGGCGCGCTCGGCCTCGGCCCGCACGTCTAGCTCCGTGGGATCGATGCGCAGCTCGCGGGCCTCGATGCGCGAGAGGTCGAGCAGGTCCTCGACGAGGCGGTGCAGGCGCTCGGCGTGGCGGTCGATGATGCCCGCGAACTCGAGGGCGGTGTCGGGCCGGTTCGCGCCGCCCAGCAGCAGCGTCTCGGCGGCCCCGCGGATCGCGGCGATGGGCGTGCGCAGCTCGTGCGAGACGTTCGCGACGAAGTCCCGGCGCACGGTCTCCAAGCGGCGCAGCTCGGTGACGTCGGAGAGCACCGCGACGGCCCCGGCGCCGGGCTGCTCCACCGGCGCCACGCGCGCCATCACCCGTCGCGGACGCACGCCCTCGATGGAGAGCTCCCGCGTCGCCGCACGACCGGTGCGAATGGCCTCGGCGAAGAGCTCGCGGAGCTCGGCGTCGCGCACGAGCTCGATGGGCTCGCGTCCCTCGACGTCGCCGCCGATGAGGAACATCTCGCGAAGCGCCCGGTTGGCCAGCACGACCTGGCCGTTGGCGTCGGTGACCAGCACCCCCTCGGCCATGGACTCGAGCATCGCGCTCAGCCGGTCGCGGTCCCGTTCGAGGCGCGCGAGGGCGGCGGCGAGGCCGTCGGCGAGGCCGTCGAGGGCCCCCGCGAGCGCGCCCACCTCGTCGTCGGCGTCGATGCGCGTGCGCACCGTGAGGTCCCGCCCCATGGCACGCGCGACCTCGGTGAGGCGCCGCAGCGGGCGCGCCGCGAGGGCCACGGCGAGCCACGACATGCCCGCGGCGACCACCAGTCCGAAGAGGGCTCCCGCGAGCAGCAGCCGTCGCGACGCCGCCCGCGCCGTGGCCTCCACCGCGGGCGAGACGGCCACGCGCAATACCCAGGGGCCACCCGGTCCATCGAGGCGCACGGCGGCGTAGGCGAGGTCGCGGTGCAGCGTGCCGCTCTGGCGTTCTGCGAAGCCGACGCCGTCGCGCCGTGCGTCGACGACCTCGGGCCTCGCGCCGTGGTTCTCGACGGCGCCGAGGGCGGCCGCGGACAGGGCGGTGTCGGCCACCACGGATCCGTCCGGGGCCACGAGCGTCGCGCGGTCTCCCACGTGCGCGGCGAGCTCACGCAAGAGGGGATCGGCGGCGGCGGTGGAGTACGCCCCGGCGTGGCGCAGCGAAGCGCCGATGAGCGACGCCTCGGCGACGTGCTGGGCGCGCGCGCGGTCGCGAAGCGTCCGGTCGAGGGCCCGGGAGATGGACCAGTTCGCGAGCAGGAGTCCCGCCGCGACGAGCGCGATGGAGATCAGCAGCAGGCGTGCGCGAAGCCCCAGCGTCGCGGTCGCGCGAGGCCCCGACGCCACGTCTCAGCCGCCCGGATCGGCGGGGTCCGAGGCGAAGCGGTAGCCGACGCCGCGCACCGTGTGGATGTACTCGCCCGCGTCGCCCAGCTTCTCGCGGAGGCGCTTGATGTGCGTGTCGACGGTGCGGGTCTCGACGTGCATCTGCAGGCCCCACACATCGGAGAGCAGCGCGTCGCGGCTCTGCACGCGGTTGCGCCGCTCGATGAGCGTCGAGAGCAGCCGGAACTCGAGGGCCGTGAGCACCACCTCGGCGGCGTCGACGTAGACGCGGTGGGCCGTGCGGTCGACCTTGAGACGGCCGAAGGCGATGACGTCCTCGGCGGCGCCGTCGGTCTCGGTGCGGCGGAGCACGGCGCGGATGCGCAGGATCAGCTCGCGCACGCTGAAAGGCTTGGGCACGTAGTCGTCGGCGCCGAGCTCGAAGCCCACGACGCGATCGATCTCCTCGCCGCGCGCCGTGACCATGATCACCGGGATGTGCTTCGTCGTCGGTCCCGTCTTGAGGGCGCGACAGACGTCGGTGCCCGATCCGTCGGGCAGCATCAGGTCGAGCAGCACGACGTCGGGGAGGAACGTCTGCGCGGCCTTCACCGCCTCGGACGCACGGGTCACCGCACGGGGCTCGAAGCCTGCCTGCTGCAGGTTGAACTCGAGGAGCCGGACCAGGTCGGGCTCGTCTTCGACGATCAAAACGCGGGGCGTGGCGCTCACGGGCAGAGGGACTATCCCACGCCGGTGACGGACTCGAAACAGCGCCGTGAGGCCCGCGGGGAGTTTGACGGGCGCTACGCCCGAGGCGCATTCCACCGCTCATGAGCTTTCGACGAACTTCCCTGGGCCTCTCGTTTTCTCTCTGTTTCGTGGCGCTCGCGGGCGTCGGCTGCGGCTCCAGCACCGACACCAGCGACGCCGGCGTCACGGACGTTCCGGTGACCACGGACCTCGGCAGCGCCGACGTGTCCGACGCCGCGGCCCCGACGGACGCCGCGCGCACGGATGTCCCCGTGGCGACCGACGTCCCGGCAACGACGGACGTTCCGGCAATCACCGACGTTCCTGCGACGACCGATGTTCCCGCGGTCACCGACGTCCCCGCCGCGACGGACGTTCCTGCGGTCGCCGACGTTCCCGCGACCCCGGACTCGGGCCCGTCGGACGCTGCGGCGACGGATGCGCCGAGCGCTGCGACGCTGTGCACCTCCACCGGCGGCACCGTGTCGTCGCAGCTCTGCTGCGGTGCCACCGGCGACTTCCCGAACCTGTGCGGCATCGGCGCATGCGGCTGCAGCCCCACGGCCAGCCACACCGTGCAGACCTGCCAGTGCGCCGGCGCGCTCTGCTTCGACCCCGCCCGCGGCTGCGTCACGCGCTGACGATCGCCCGCCCTCCGCAAAGTTCACCGTACCGTCACGCTCCGGCCGTTGCGCGGGGAGCGTGCAAGCTGTCACGGTGCCGGCAGTGGTCCTCGGAGCCGTCGCGACGCGCGAAGTCCCGACCGCGGCGGCCGAGCCCGCTGCCGCGTCGAAGCTCGCCGTGCGCGGCCTGAGCTGCTTCTACGACGGCACGCAGGTGCTCTTCGACGTCGACCTCGACCTTCCGCCGGCGACGGTGACCGCGTTCATCGGGGCGTCGGGCTGCGGCAAGAGCACGCTGCTCCGCGCACTGAACCGCCTCGACGAGATGCGCCCGGGCACGCGCACCACCGGCACCATCACCCTCGACGGCGAGGACATCCACCGCCCCGACACGGACCTCCAAAGACTTCGTCGGCGCGTGGGCATGGTGTTCGCGCAGCCGCGGCTCTTCCCTGGTTCGGTCTTCGACAACGTCGCGTACGGACTTCGCGCCGCGGGCCTCGACGACCGCCGAGCGCTCGCCGACCGCGTCGAGACGGCGCTGTCGCGTGCGTCGCTCTGGAGCGAGCTGCGCGACCGCCTCGGACAGGACGCTCGATCGTTGAGCCCCGGCGCGGCGCAGCAGCTCTGCATCGCGCGCGCACTCGCCGTCGGACCCGAGGTGCTGCTCCTCGACGACCCCACGGGCGCGCTCGACCCCATCGCCACGGCGCGCATCGAGGAGCTTCTCGCGACGCTGCGGGAGCGGCTCACCCTCGCGGTGGTGACGCACGCTCCGCAGCAGGCCGCGCGGGTGTCGCAGCGCACCGCGTTCTTTCACGAGGGCCGTTTGGTCGAGGTGGGCGACACGCGCGTGGTGTTCACCCGCCCGCGCGAGGGCCTCACGCGGGACTACCTCACCGGACGGCTGGGCTGATCGATGCCACGCCAGGGCGGACATGTGTCCCGGGACTTCGAGGCCGAGCTCCGCGAGCTCCGCGGGCACCTGCTCGCCATGGGCGCCCGCTGCGAGCGCGCGGTGCACCTCGCCGTCGGGGCGTTCCTGGACCGCGACCCGCAGCGCGTGAGCGAGGTGGCCGCGCTCGACGCCCGCATCGACCGCGACGAGATGGAGATCGACGAGCTCGCGCTGCGCATGCTCGCGCTCCGTCAGCCCGTGGCCGACGACCTTCGCTTCATCACCACGACGCTGAAGTGCGTGACGGACCTCGAGCGCATCGGCGACGAGGCCCTCAACGTCAGCGAGCGCGTGGCCGACATCGCCCTCGCCGCAGCCGTTCCACCGCACCCCGAGCTCGCCGAGATGAGCGCGGCCGCGCAGTCGATGCTCCGCGAGGCCCTCGACGCCTTCGTGGAGCGAGACGCCGCGCGGGCCGAGGCCGTGCTCCGCCGCGACGACGAGGTCGACGCGCTCTACGGCAGCGCGCTGCGCCGGGTCTTCGAGTGGATGCGGCTGCACCCCGACGAGATCCCCGTGGGCCAGGCCGTCGTGTCGGCGGCGAAGTACATCGAGCGCGTCGCGGACCACGCCACGAACCTCGCGGAGCAGGTGGTGTTCATGGTGCGCGGCGACGACGTGCGCCACCAGCGCGGCGACCGCGACCCGGGGCCCAAGT
Source organism: uncultured delta proteobacterium (assembly GCA_903845045.1). Taxonomy (GTDB): domain Bacteria; phylum Myxococcota_A; class Polyangia; order Polyangiales; genus SCUS01. The sequence continues at coordinate 8,440 of CAIMWA010000489.1, forward strand.
GACCCCCCTCGACGCGGCGGACCGTCGCACGGCGGCCGCGCTCCACGCCCTCGCGGTGCTGATCCTCGGAGGCGTCGCCGTGGCCGCGGCGGCGGTGCTGCGCCGCGGGCTCGTCGGGTGGAGCGAGGGCGTCCCCACGGGGTTCGCGGCGGCGGCCGGCGAGACGCTGCGCGCGGCGGGGCTCGCGACGCTCTTGGGCGGACTGCCCGGCGTCCTCGTCGCGGTGCACCTCGGCGAGCTTTCCGACGGCGCGTGGCGGCGGCGCGCCATCGGCGTGCTCCAATCGGCGGCCGCTTTACCGGGTGTGGTATTCGGGTGGACGGCGCTGCAGGTGCTCCCCGCGCTCGGGCGCCCGGCGGTGGGCCCCCTCGCCCTCGGTGCCGTGCTGGGCATCATGATCGTGCCGGCGGTGGCGCTGCGGGCGCTCGTGGCGCTGCGGGCCGCCCCCGACGGGTTGCGCGAAGCGAGCGCAGCGCTCGGTGCCTCGCCGTGGCACACGGCATGGCGGGTCGTCGTTCCGGCGTGCCGCAGGGACCTCGGCGCCGCGGTGGGCGTGGGCTTCGCGCGTGCTGCCGGCGAGACCGTCGCGGTGCAGCTCCTCGCCGCTCGCCTCGGAGGGCCCCGCACGCTCGGTGCCCGCATCCTCGACGGACTCCCACGCGCCCCGGCGGACTCTCCATGGAACCACTCCCTCTTCGCGATGCTGATCGTGCTCCTGATCTTCACGACGGGCGTGGCGCTGCTCACGTCCCCGTCGCGGAGCTCGCGCGCTTCGGCTCCGTCGCCCTCGGCGCGCTGACGCTGCTCGTCCTCGCGTCCATGGCAGCCCTCGTCGCGGGGCTGCTCGTCGCGGGCGTCGTGGCCGCGCGAACGAATCCCGCGGTGCTGGGTTCATCGCTGTTCGCGCTGCTCCGGTCGCTCGAGCTGGCAGTGCTCGCGGTGGTGACGGCGCTGCCTCCGGCGGTGCTCCTCGGCGTGTGGCTCGCGAACTTCGCCGGCGACGGGTGGCTGCCTCGGGCGGCGCGCCGGGCCTTCGATGCGGCGAGCACCGTTCCGGGCGTCGCGGCCGGTCTCGCGGGTTGGCTGCTGCTGTCGGACGGCGTCGGCGACCGCGACGGCACCTTCGCGATGACGCTGGTGCTCGCGTCCCTCGCCCTCCCGCAGCTCGCCACGGCCGCCGAGCGCGCGCTCCGCAGCGTGCCACGGGAGCTCGTCGAGGCGTCCTTCGCGGCCGGGGCTTCGCACACCGCGACGCTCACCGGGGTCAGCTTTCGCTGGGCCTCCCGCCCCTTCGCCGCCGCCGCCGCGGTCGCCTTCGGACGCAGCCTCGCGGAGTGCGCCCCGCTGCTCTGCCTCGCGCCGCACCCGGGCTCCGCGGAGCCTCTCACGGTGGCGCTGTGGCGCGCGCCCGACGGTCCCGGCGCGGCCGTCACGGCGGCCGTCCTCGCGGCCCTCGCGGTCGCCGTCACGGCGCCGTCGCGGCGCGCGCGTCCCGAAGTCCGTCCATGACCGAAGGCTTCCTGCTGCCGTGGACGGGCCCGCTGGTGCACGGGCGTCTCCTCCGTCGCTACCATCGGTTCCTCGCGGACGTCGCCCTCGACGACGGGCGCACCGTCACCGCGCACTGCGTGAACAGCGGGAGCATGGAGGGCCTCGTGGTGCCCGGCGCCCGCGTGTGGCTCGTCCCCGCCCCCGGCGCGCACCGCAAGCTCGCGTTCACGTGGTGCGCGATGGAGCTCGACGGCGTCGCGCTGGGCGTCGACACCGTGCTCCCGAACCGCCTCGTGCGCGCGATGCTCGAGGCCCGCGCGCTGCCGTTCTTCCGCGGCTACGACGAGGTGCTCCCGGAGTTCGTGCACGCCCCCGGCAGCCGCGTCGATTTTCGCCTCGAATCGAAGCGCGGCGTGCACGACGTCGAGGTGAAGAACTGCCACCTCGTCTACCCCGATGGACGCGGCTACTTCCCCGACTCGGTCAGCGAGCGGGCGACGAAGCACCTCGATCTGCTCGCCGCCGAGGCCTCGCCGCGGCACCGCGCGACGGTGCTCTTCGTCGTGCAGCACCCGTCGGTGCGCTCGGTGCGCCCGAGCGAGCTGCACGACCCGGCGTTCGCGGCCGCCGCGCGCAGGGCCGCCGAGGCCGGGGTGCGCTTTCGTGCCCTGCGTACCGCGGCGACGCCCGACGGCGTGCGCGTGCTCGGCTCCGTGCCCGTGGACCTCGCCCCCTACGCCCTCGACGAGATGCGCGCGTGGCGTGCCGAGCGCCGTGGCACCTCGGGCTGGGAGCGACCGCCGAAGGTGCGCTGAGCCGATCGCATCGTCAGCCGTCGCGCCAGCTTCGCACGGTCTCCGCGAGCCACGGACCGTCGTCGAGCGGGAGGTCGTGGCCGGCCCCGGGATGCACCGCCAGCGGGGCGTGAAAGTGCGCGGCGAGGCGCTCCGCACACACCGGGTGCGCCAGCGGATCCCGCGCCCCGGCGACCACCAGCGCGCGCACGCCGAGGGACTTCGGCGCACGAAACCGCGTCGCCGCGAAGATCTGCCGCAGCAGCGTCTCGACGCGCAACGGGCGGTCCTTGGCGTAGCCCGCCCAGGTCTCGGCGACGCGGTCGAGGTCCGGCGCGAGGCGGCTCGTGAAGCCCAGCACGATGCGCTCGCGGCGCGCGAGGTCGTCGCTGCGCGCGGCGGCCACCAACTGCGGAACGATGGCGAGGTCCATGCGCTCCCACGGCGCCGCGAGGTTGCCCGCCGAGGTGTTCACGAGCACGACGCGGCCGAAGTCCGACGGGTACGCCGCGGCCCAGTCCATGGCGACCATGCCGCCGAGGGAGATGCCGAGGAGGTTCCAACGACCCTCGGCGCGGTCCCGCAGCCAGCGCGCGCGGGTGTCGTCGACGATGCCGCGGATGGTCGTGGGGCAGCGACGCTCGTTCTCGGTGCCGGCGCCCGGGAGGTCGATGCCGCCCACCTCGGCGCCGAGCGCCGACGCCAACAGCCCGGGGAACGCGCCCCAATGCCGCTGCTCCCGCGCGAGGCCGCGGAGCAGGAGCCAGCGTTCGACGCCCCCCGCAGGAGGGGCAGCATCCAGCGGCGCCGTCATGGGATCAGCGCGCTCCGTGGGGACCAACGGTCAACGGCGGCGTCGGGTCCACCCGCCGAATACGACCCGCGGTATGCGCGGGCTCCACGGGCGCCGGGGGCGGCGTCGGCTGCACCGGCGCGGCCTCGCCGGACCGCGCGATCGGCGGCGTCGTGTCCACCGGCAGGGTCCGTACGGCCATCGGCGCGCCCGCCGAGGTCACCGACTCCACCGGCGGAGCCTCGAGCACGCCAAGACCGATGCCGAGCTCGCGCAGCGCCCGCGCCAGCTGGCCCCCGTGCAGCGCGTCGCCCGCCCGCTCGCCGTGCTCCCGCAGCCGAGCCTCGCGCGTGTCGGCGCCGTCGCAGCCCTCGGCCACGAGCCCTCCCGCCAGGAGCGCCGCGAGGCTGGGCAGCGCCGACGTTCCGAGCGCCCTCTGCAGCGGCCTTCTGGTCATGCCGGGATGGTCCCGCAGCCGCGGGGGGGATGCAACCGTGCTAGCCGAGGCGCACGCCGAAGCCCTCGGCGCGACGAAGGATCTCGGCCTCGTCGTCGGGCTCCCAGCCGAGCCCGATGACCTGCGCGGGGGCCCATGCGTCCCAGAGTTCCTCGGGCACCTCGAGCGTCGGACCGGCGTCGAGCACGCGCTCTCCGGCCTCTTCGACCACCGCGCCGAGAAGGTCGGCGTCTTCAGCCAACGCGGTGCGCGGAATGGCCACGTACCCCGCCGCGACGCCGGTGCGCGGGTCCACCGAGCGCACCCGGGGGAACTGGAACGCCTCGGCCGCCGTGAGATCGCGCACCCGCGGCTCGGGGGAGCCGTCGCGCCACCGCCATCCGTCGTCGCCCCGCACGAGAAGCCCGCCGAGCGCGCTGAAGGTCTCCGCCATCGCCTCGCCCCCCGTCACTCCGCTCCGCCGCGGCGCGTGCGGCCGTGCGGCGCCGGGGGCCTCGGCGCGAGGTGCGCGTCCGGCGGCGTCGGCTCCACGCGGCGTGCGCCGCCATCCACCCCGACCTCCGTGGGCGGCACCGGCGGCTGCGTCTGCACCGGCGGCGCGGCGCCCGGCGGCGGCGGATAGTCCGTCACCGCGCGCACGGCGCCGGAGGGGGGCACCATGGACTCCGGCGCCGGAGCGAAGAGCCCCAGTCCCACCGCGAGCTCGCGCATGGCCTCGGCGCTGCGAGACCCTTCGAGGGCCCGCGCAGCCCGCTCGCCGTGAACGCGCAGCCGCTCGGACCGCACCGCGCCGTCGTCGGCACAGCCCTCGAGCGCGACGCCCCCAGCGAGGAGCACCGCGAGGCCAGGAAGCGCCGAACACTGCTTGGCCGCGACGGGCCGCCGAGGAGCCATGACCCGATCTTGGCCCCGCCCCCCGACCGACGCAACGTCCCGCGCGGCGCGGCCGTCGATACGATCGCACATCTCCACTTTTCTGAACGCGAGTTCCGGTTTACTGAATGATCCGTGTTGCTCGATCGCGCACACCGGTCGCACCTGGAGACCCTCGAGGCCGAGAGCATCCACATCCTTCGGGAGGTCGCGGCGGAGTTCGCCAACCCGGTGATGCTCTACTCCATCGGCAAGGACTCGTCGGTGATGCTGCGCCTCGCGATGAAGGCGTTTCACCCGGCGCCGCTGCCGTTCCCGCTGCTGCACATCGACACGACGTGGAAGTTCCGCGCGATGATCGAGTTCCGCGACCGATTCTGCGCGGAGCACGGCCTCGACCTGCGCGTGCACACGAACCGCGCGGCGGTGGCGGCGGGCATCAACCCCTTCGACCACGGCTCGCGGGAGTACACGACGCAGCTCAAGACCCACGCGCTGCTCGAGGCGCTCGCGGCGGGCGGCTACGACGCGGCCTTCGGCGGCGCGCGGCGCGACGAGGAGAAATCCCGCGCCAAGGAGCGCGTGTACTCGTTCCGCGACGCGCAGGGGCAGTGGGACCCGAAGAGCCAGCGCCCCGAGCTCTGGAACCTCTACAACGGCCGCGTCCGCAGCGGCGAGAGCATCCGCGCGTTCCCGCTCTCGAACTGGACCGAGCTCGACGTCTGGCAATACGTCTACCTCGAGGACATCCCCGTGGTGCCGCTGTACTTCGCGGCGGAGCGTCCGGTGGTGGAGCGCGACGGGGCGCTCATCATGGTCGACGACGACCGCATGCGGCTGCGTCCCGGCGAGGTGCCGCAGCGGCGCAAGGTGCGCTTCCGCACGCTGGGTTGCTACCCGCTGAGCGGGGCCATCGCGTCGGAGGCGACGACGCTGCCCGAGGTGATCCGCGAGATGCTTCTGGCGCGGAGCTCGGAGCGCCAGGGCCGCCTCATCGACCACGACGAGGAGGGCTCCATGGAGCTCAAGAAGCGCGAGGGGTACTTCTGACATGCGCGAGGACGCCGACATCGCGCGCGACGTCGAGGGCTGGCTCGCGCGGCACGAGCGCAAGGGACTGCTCCGCTTCGTCATCGTGGGCTCCGTCGACGACGGCAAGAGCACGCTCATCGGCCGGCTCCTGCACGACGTCGACGGCGTCTACGACGACCAGCTCGCGGGGGTGAAGCGGGCGAGCGCGCGCGGGGCCATCCACGACGGCGACGGCGGCGACATCGACTTCTCGCTCTTCACCGACGGCCTCAAGGCCGAGCGCGAGCAGGGCATCACCATCGACGTCGCGTACCGGTATTTCTCGACTCCGGCGCGCAAGTACATCCTCGCCGACACGCCGGGGCACGTGCAGTACACGCGCAACATGGCCACCGGCGCGAGCACCGCCGACGCCGCCGTGCTGCTCCTCGACGCGCGCCTCGGCGTGCTGCCGCAGAGCCGCCGGCACGCGTACATCGCCTCGCTGCTCGGCATCCGCGAGCTCGTCGCCTGCGTGAACAAGATGGACCTCGTCGGCTGGGACGAGGCCGTCTTCGCCCGCGTGCGCGACGACTTCGCGGCGTTCACGGCGCGGCTGGGGTTCCGCGAGGTGCGCTTCGTGCCGGTGTCGGCGCGCCGCGGCGACAACGTGGTGCGGCGGTCGGCGCTCTCGCCCTGGTACGACGGTCCGACGCTGCTCGAGAGCCTCGAGGCGCTGCCGCTGGCCGAGGCCTCGGCCGACGGTCCGCTGCGGCTCCCGGTGCAGATGGTTCTGCGACCGAACCTTCACTACCGTGGGTACGCGGGTCAGCTCGCGAGCGGCACGCTGCGCCCTGGCGACCGCGTGCGCGTGCTCCCGTCGGGCCGCGAGACCACGGTGAAGGCCCTCGACGGCTGGCGTGGACCGCTCGACGAGGTGCGCGCCCCGGCGAGCGTCACCGTGCGCCTCGACGACGAGGTCGATGTCTCCCGTGGGGACGTCATCGTCGGCGTCGACGCCGCACCCTCGACGGTGCGCCGTGCCGTCGCGGACCTCGTGTGGCTGGGCGAGCGCGCCTTCGACCCGTCGCGGAGGCTGCTGCTGAAGCACACCACGCGCACCGTCGGCGCCCGCATCGAGGCCATCGTGGGACGCACGGACCTCGACACCCTCGAGACGGTCCCCGCCGACGGACTCGCACTGAACGACGTGGCCGTGGTGGTGGTGTCGTGCAGCCGCGCGCTGCACATCGACCCGTACGCGTCGGTGCGCGGCACCGGGGCCTTCATACTCATCGACGCCGTCGGCAACGGCACCGTCGCCGCGGGGATGTTCCGCGCCGACGCGCCGCCGGCGGAGCCGACGTCTGCCGGTGGACCGGTCACCGCCGCCGAGCGCGCAAGCCGCTGGGGCCATGGGGGGGCCGTCGTGGTCCTCCCCGATCGCGCTGCCGCCGATGCCCTGGACCGCGCGCTCTTCGAGCGGGGTGCGGCCTCGGTGGTGCTCGATGGCGAGTCCGTGCTCGCGGCGCCTCGCCTGGCCGCCGCGGGGCTCGTCGCGATCGCCGTCGACGGCGTGGAGACCTTGTTTTCCGGGACTTCGATGGAGATCGTTCGGGTGCCGAACGACATCGATGCGGTGTCCGAACTAACGGCGCGGGGCGTGCTGCGCTGACGTCACGCGCGCTTGCGCTCGAGCTTCGAGAGCAGCGTCTCGGCGGCGTCGCGCAGGGCCTCGAGCTCCCGCAGCACCTGGCGGCGCGAGGTGGAGTCCATCTCCTTGGCGAGGCGGCCGACCTTCTTCACGAAGGCCTTGCCGTCGATGGCCTCGCGCAGCTTGCGCACCCGCACCCGCAGCCGCGGACCGGTGAGCCGGACCGAGCGCGCCTTGCCGTCCTCCTCGAGCATCGCGCCGACCATGTCGCGGGTCGCGCGGTGCGTGAGCTTGAAGGCCGCCGTGCGCTGCGCCGCCTCGCGCATGCGGCCCTCGTCGCCGAGCGGGAGCAAGAGCTCCTTGCGGCCGATGTCGAGGGTGCGCCACGCCTCGTCGGGAATGCGCCGGTCGTAGGCCGCGATGTGCAGCGCTACCGACAGCATGCGGCTGTTCAGGCGCAGCGTCGGCCCGCCCGCACGGCGCACGAGCTCGCGCCACACGGGGTTGGCGCGGGAGCGCTCGAGGGCCTGCACGGCGTCGTCGCCGAAGATGTGCAGCAGCGCCCAGCGGCCGAAGGAGAGCAGGCTGTCCTCGATGGCGTCACGGGTCTCTTCGCCGCGGCGCAGGGCCTCGGCGAGGAGCACCTTCTCCGTGGCGTCGAGCACGGGCTCGTCGGTCCCCGCGGCGTGCGCATCCGTGGCCGGCGGGGCGCCCCGGCGCTTCGACTTCTTCATGGCTCGCGATGGTGCAATGCCGCCGCGCGGCACCACGAATTCCCGGCGGCCGTTCCAGCGCCATAAGCGCGAACGGGATCAGGCGTTCGGAGGCGAGACGAGGCCCTCGGCGCGGAGGTACTCGAGGTAGTAGTCGTTGTCGCGCTGGGCCTCGAGGTCGCCGCCGTCGACGCGGTCCTTGAGCACCTTCATGAGGTCGCCGAGGCGCGGCGACGGAGGAATGCCGAAGCGCTCCGCGATGGCCGTGCCGAGGCCCTTGGGCAGCGGCGGGATGCGGGCGTCGAGCTCCTGCACCTCGCGCACGCGGCGGGCGAGCTCGGAGATGGCGTCGAGACCGCGCTTCTTCTTCTCGGGGCGCTTGGTGGTGATGTCGGCGCGCGACAGGTCGAGCAGGTCGCAGAGGCCGGGACCGATCTCCTTGGCGAAGCGCCGCACCGCCGACTCCGTCCACGAACCGTCGTAGGCGCTGGCGCGCAGGTGGTGGAGGATCAGGAAGCGCACGTCCCGGGACAGCGCCTCTTCGCCGGTGAAGAGCGGGATGCGGCGCTGCATGCGGTCGAACATCGACGCGCCGACCTCGGCGTGCCCGAAGAAGTGCACCTCGCCGTTGGGCGCGATGCGCCGCGTCTTCACCTTGCCGATGTCGTGCAGAAGCGCGGCCCAGCGCACCTCGACGCGCGGCACCGCCTGCTGGACCACCTGCCGCGTGTGCTTCCAGACGTCCTTGTGGCGCCACTCGCCGTCGCCGAAGCCCACGAGCGCCTTCACCTCGGGAAGCAGCGCGTCGAGGGCGCCGACCTGCAACAGGAAGTCGAGGCCGAGGTCCGGGTGGCGTCCGAGGAGCACGCGCTCCACGGCCCCGCGCACCCGCGGGATCTCCACGGCGCGAAACCACGCGGCTTCGCAGCGAAGCACCCCGCTCGGCGCCTCGCCGGCCTCGGCGACCCGCGCCGCGGCGTCGAGGGCCATCACCGCGAGGTCCACGGTCTGCGCGTCGGTGAGCGCGGCGTTGGGATCGTCCATGAGTACGGGTCTCTCCTCGTCGGGCCTTCGGCGAAGGGCGCGGACTCTATGTCATGCCGCCAGGACGTTGCTACCCTCCGCCGCCATGCGAACCTCGGCCGCAGCGCTCGCCACCCTCGTCCTCGGCGGTTGCAGCTCTCCGATGGAGCTCCCGCCGGCGCTCCACGACGCCACCGTCGAGGCCGCGGCCGACGTGCCGCTCGCACCGGTCGACGTCATCACCAGCGATGCGACGACCGGTCCCGCCGACGCGGGCTCGCCGGTGATGATCCCCGCGCCGCCGCACACGTGCCGGCCGTGCCGCAGCGACGCCGACTGCGGCGACGGCATCTGTGCCGCGGTCGATGCCACCATGGCCCCGGGGCTGCGCGAGTGCCGCATGAATTGCCCCACCGCGGGCGCTCGCTGCGACGCCGACGTGCCCGCGACGTGCCGCCTCGGCACCGACGGCAACCAGGTGTGCACGCCCGACGTCACCCTCGGGTGCCTCCCGATGACCAGCCGCCGCGGCGTCGCGTGCCCCGCGTCGGGGTGCCTCGGACGCTACGACCTCTGCGTGTCCCTCGACGCGACGCGTCCGTCGGTGGGGCGCGCGGGGGACGTCTGCCTCGACGCCTGCGTCGACGACGCCGACTGCGAGGACGGTGCGCGTCGATGCCGCGCCGTGGTGCTCCGCGATGGGCGCCCGGCGCGCGCGTGCGTGCCCGACGACCGCATCGGCCCCGACGCGTGCGGCACCGGCGCCCTCGACGCCACGGGCCTCAACGCTCCGTGCGGAGAGTCGTCGCCGGCGTGCGCTGCGGGTCTGCGGTGCATCACCCCGACGAGTCCGTCGCTCCACGGATTCTGCAGCCGTTCATGCACCTCCGACGCGTCGTGCGGCAGCGGCGCGCGCTGCACCGCCACCGCCGACGGATCGATCTGCGTCCCCGACGGCTGCCGCTGCGGCTTCGAGCCGACGAACGGTCTCCTCGACCGCGCGCTGCGGGCCGATCCGAGCGCCGGCTGGGACCGCTGCAACCTCTTCTTCTCGGCGTCGACGCTCGATGCGTTCGGGTCGTGGGTGACGCGGGATCGCTTCCGCCTCCCGGTGTTCGACCTCGTGCACCGCGACTGGCTGCACGGGGTGCGTTGGGCCGAGGCCACGGGTCCGGCCCTCGACGCCGCGGCGACGACGTTGTCCGGCGCCCTTCGCGCCGCCGCAGGGCTCCGCGCCACCGGTGACACCACGTCGTTGCGTGCGCCGATGCCGGTGACCGCCCCCGACTCGGCCTCGCCCCTCGTCGACGCCGCGGCCGCATGGATCACCCGCGGCGGTGCCACGCCGGACCGCGCCGCGCTCACCGCCGACGCCGCCGACGTGCCGATGGCGTTGCAGCGCGCGGTGGCCTCGGTGCTCCAGGCCGCGCTGCGCACCGCCGACGCGCGCGACCGGGGCCTCGCGCACTTTCCTGCCGCCGAGGACCGCGCGCACCTCTTCGCCGTTGCGCCGTTCTCGGTGCTCGCGACGAACCGTCCCGCGGAGCGCCTCGACTACGCGGACCCCGCGGACCTCTCGGTGTTTCTCGGCTACGTGACGCTCCCCGAGGCCGAGGCCGTGGACCTCGCCGCGACCGTCGAGGCCGTCGACTGGCGTCCCTTCGCGGGCCTTCGCGACGTCAGCTTCACGGCATCGACGGCGGCGGGCTCCATCGTGATCCGCGACGGCGCCGCGCAGCGTTGGACGGCGACAGAGTTCCCGCGGGTGCTGCTCGCGCTCGACCTCGGCGGCGACGACACCTACGAGGCCCCGGTGGCCGGCAACGCCGATGCGAACCAGCCGGTGTCCGTGGCCATCGACCTCGGCGGCGACGACACCTGGGCGTACCCCGTCGTGCCGAGCGCCCTCGACACGCCCGACGTGCTCCCCTCGGACGCCGACGGACGCCTGCGCATCGGCGGCACCGGCGCGGCCTCGATGGGTCGCACGGCGCGGCAGGGTTCGGGGCGCCTCGGCGTCGCGCTGCTCTACGACCTCGGTGCGGGACGCGACACGTACCGCGCCCCGCGCATGGCGCAGGGCTTCGCGGCGCTAGGCGTGGGCGGCCTCTTCGACGACGGCGGCGACGACCACTACACCGTCGAGGCCGGCGGCCAGGGCGGCGCGACGCTGGGCACCGCAGTGCTCGTCGATGCCGGCGGCAACGACAGCTACGCGACGTGGGCCTTCGCCGAGGGCTTCGGCTACGTGCAGGGCGTCGGCGTGCTCTACGACCGCGCGGGCGACGACACCTACGCGAGCGCCCTCACCCCGGCGCTCTACCCCTCGCCGCAGGACATGACCGCGAACTCGAGCTTCACCCAGGGCGCCGGCTTCGGGCGCCGCGCCGACACCGTTCCGGACCACGTGAACATGGCCGGCGGCCTCGGCGTGCTGCGCGACGCGACGGGCGCGGACCGCTACACCGCGGGCATCTTCGCGCAGGGCACGGGCTACTGGTCGGGCATGGGCATGCTCCTCGACGGCGCCGGCGACGACCGCTACGACGCGCGGTGGTACGTGCAGGGCGCGGCGGCGCACTTCGCCTTCGGCGCGCTCGTCGACGGCGGCGGCCACGACGTGCACAACGCGGTGGCGACGCGCGAGAACATGACCGCCGGCGCGGGCCACGACTTCTCGCTGGGCATCTTCGTCGCGCGCGGTCCCGAGGGGGATCAGTACGGGGTGCCGAACCTCGCTCTGGGTGCGGGCAACGCCAACGGCGCGGGCATCTTCGCCGACGACGGCGGCGACGACACGTACACCGCGGCTTCGTCGCTGACGCTGGGCAACGCGGCCCTCGAGACGCTCACGGACCCGGGGCGCCTCGCGCGTCCGACGGTGGGCATCTTCCTCGACCACGGCGGCGCGGACACGTACTCGCAGGGCACAACCACGGTGCCCTCGAACGGCCACACGTGGACGCAGCGCATCCACCCCGAGGCGACGTCGGAGCGGGGCTTCGGCGCCGACGACGACGCGAGCGCGGGGAGCCTCTGGTAGTGCCCCGGCTGGTCTTCGAGCGCACGGGATTCGCCGTCGATCTCCCCGAAGGCGGCGCCGTCATCGACGTGTGCGACCGGGACATCCGCGCCGGCGTGCCCTTCGCGTGCCGCCACGCCAACTGCGGCGTGTGCCGCCTCGACGTCGTCGAGGGCGCCGAGCACTGCGCGCCGCGCACCGACTGGGAAGAGGAGCTCCTGGTCTGGCTGAAGGAGCCCGAGGGCACGCGGCTCGGGTGTCAGCTCCGCATCCTCGCCGGCGACGGCCTCGTGCGGCTCCGCGTGCGCTGACCGGACGCGCCGGGCGTCGCGAGGAAATCGTCGACGTCGCGCAACGCGCACCCACGACCCATCGAGAAGGCCCCCGCGGCGCGCGCCGAACCCCGCGCCCGCAGGAGCGAACCGCGATGTCCATGGTCCCTGCCGATCCGTCTGCCCTCCGCGCCCACCTCGATCGTCACGGCGTCGTGCGCGTCGTCGAGCACGCCAAGGACGACCCCGGGGTGCGCTTCGCCGAGGGCCTTCACGCGCTGTTCTCGTTCAAGTGCCTGGTCGCCGCGGTGTGCTTCGGCCTCGGCGCCGTCGCGCTGCGGAACGAGCCCGAGCTCGGCATCCCGATGCTCTGCGGGGTGCTCTTCATGGCCGTGCCGTGGCTGCTCTCGCGCATGAGCTTGCGGGCGTTCAAGGCGTACCGCGCGCGGCGCCTGGGGCGCCTCGAGGTGCCACGGCTCCTCGAGTTCGCGCATTTCGGATTGCGTCTGATCCCGCACCGCGGCCCCTCGACGCCCGCGAGCGCCGTCGTCGTCGGCATGGTCTTCGACTGGGTGCCGTGGCGAAACGTCGTCGTGGCCGGCGCCGACGGTCCGGTGCTCAGCCTCGTGTTCGTCGGAGCCCCGCCGGTGAGCGTGTTCATCGAACGCGCCTGCGCCGCGAATTTCGCTGCCCTCGCAGCCGAACTGCGCGCGTCCGTCCGCGTCGAGGCGCCGGACCCGCCGGCGCGTCTGGACCTCCCCGGGACCC
>CAIMWA010000490.1 GCA_903845045.1 uncultured delta proteobacterium
GTACAAGGCGAGTCCGAGGGCGTCGAGGCGCCGGATGCACTGACGTGCGTGCTGGTTGCTGCAGTGGTGACCCTCGACCGGAGGTTGAGGCTCGCTCCGCTGCGGCGGTGGGCGGAGCAACGGACAGCACCCGGGGTGAGCTGGATCGACGTCGAGCGCGCCGCCGCTGCGGTCGAAGCGCTCGACGATGCGGTGGCAGCGCTCGCGATGCTCTGCTTCGGTGGCGGCGAGACGCCGGAGGAAGCGGCGTCGGCCGCGCTCGCGTGGGCTTGCGCGTCGTCAGCGCCGTACGCGGAATTCCTAGCCTGCCTGGGGCTGGACGACCCGACGCTGGACGACCTGCCAGCGGTGGAAGTGCACCGCGACGAGCTCGCCGACGCGCTGGCCTCGGCGCGTTCGGTGGCGGGCGAGGTCGAGCCCTGGCGTCGTCACGCCGCGAAGCGCGATGCGTGGGCGAGTGCGGGCGACGACCGGAAGGTGATCGGGAAGGCCATCGAGGCGATCGTTGCTGCTGTCGAGGAGCGCGGGGATGCGTGGCCGGCGGAGGTGCGCGTCGTCGGCGTCTTCCTCGAGGTGGCGACGTTGACCGGGTGGGCGAGCGGGGTGCCTGTGCATCGGTCGCTCGTCGAGGCGCTCGAGCACGTCGTCGACGGAGTGCCGCCGGATGCCACCGCGCAGCGCCTGGTCAACGCCGTGCTTCGCTCCCTCGGCCACCGCACGGACGCGTTCAAGGCCGCGGAGCGCATGGAGAACCAGCGCGCCCGGAACGGCGCGCGGCTGCGCGCATCGCTGGCGGGTCCGCGGGGGGACGCGATGCGAACCCGCATCCGCGTGGCCGTTGCGAAGCATGGGGCGGTGGACGCCCACGCTGCGCGCGAGCTGGGCGTGAAGGTCGACGACCTTCGCCACGGCATCGCATCCGACGCGACGCTCGCGCAGGAGCTGGCGGTGCACCCCGGGGCTGCGAAGTCGTAGGCCGCGCCCGCGGTCAAGCAACATTCGCCGACGGGCCCCATTTGCGAACGGACGGGCATTCGTTCGCGTGCGAACGGACCGGCATCCGTTCGCAAACACCTTCGAAGCAAGCGTTTCGCGTGCATGGTGGTGCCACGCGGCGCACGGTGGTCTGCATGACGGACCTCCGCAGGAACGCTCACAGGCTCGCCGGCGCCGCCGGCACGGATCACCGCCCGGCGGAGCGCTGGCTCCGCGGGCATGCGGTCATGCCGCTGTACGCCGCCGCCTTCGAACGGGCCGCCCGCGAGCTGGGCATTCCTCTCCCCGATGTGGCGACGTCGTCGAGGGCCGCGTGATCGTCGCTCCCGTCGCTCCCCCCGCCGGCGGGTGGCCGGCGCACGCTCCGCCGGGGGTGCCCGGCTGAAATGACGATCGCCCGCGGTAGCTGACACCGCGGGCGATCCGAGGGAACCGAGATGGACCACAGGATGCCTTCCGGACCGCGTGCCCGCAAGGCGCGACGGGACACGTCTACCCGCGCGCCGACCGACACCCCGAAGCCTCCCGCGACGCCGCTCTACGCGGTGATTCCCGGCGCTCGACGCGGCCTCACGGTGCGCGGGCCGGGCGCCCTCGCGTGGATCGCCTTCCTCGAGCGGGAGGTGCGCCGTGGAGCGTGACGACCTCCGCGCCCGGGCGGCGGCATTCCGCCGGGACCA
>CAIMWA010000491.1 GCA_903845045.1 uncultured delta proteobacterium
TCACGATCACGTCGGCCGCGACGACTGCCTTCTGGGTTACCAGCATCGGCATCTCCAAGTACATCAAGCACCGCGTCAACATCATCGACACGCCGGGACACGTGGACTTCACCATCGAGGTGGAGCGCTCGCTCCGCGTGCTCGACGGCGCGGTCGCGGTGTTCGACGGCGGCAACGGCGTGGAGCCGCAGTCCGAGACGGTGTGGCGTCAGGCCGACCGCTACTCGGTGCCCCGCATCGCGTTCATGAACAAGATGGACAAGATCGGCGCCGACTTCCGCATGTGCGTCGACTCGATGCGCGAGCGCCTCGGCACCAACCCGGTGCCGGTGCAGATCCCCCTCGGCGAGGAGGAGAAGCACCGCGGCGTCATCGACCTGGTCCGCATGAAGGCCGTGATCTTCGACGAGGCGTCGAAGGGCGCGCAGTTCAAGCTCGAGGAGATCCCGGCGGAGTTCGCGGACGACGCCGCCGCCGCCCGGCAGGCGCTCATCGAGGCCGTCGCCGACGTCGACGAGAGCGTCGGCGAGAAGTTCCTGAACGACGACATCGCGTCGATCACCGAGGACGAGATCCACTCGGCGCTCCGCAAGGGCACCATCGGCTTCAAGCTGGTGCCGGTGCTCTGCGGCTCGGCGTTCAAGAACAAGGGCGTGCAGCAGCTCCTCGACGCCGTCGTTGCGTACCTGCCGTCGCCGCTCGACATCCCGATGAAGAAGGGGCGCCACCCCGACAAGCTCGACGTGGAGCTCGACCGCCCGGCGGACGACAGCGCCCCGTTCAGCGCTCTCGCGTTCAAGCTCATGAACGACAAGTTCGTGGGCAACCTGACGTTCATCCGCGTGTACTCGGGCTACCTCGAGTCGGGCACGAGCGTGCTGAACTCGACGCGCAACAAGACCGAGCGCGTCGGCCGCCTGCTCCTCATGCACGCCAACGAGCGCGAGGACATCAAGGACTGCTTCGCGGGCGTCATCGCCGCCGCCGTGGGCCTGCGCGACACGCGCACCGGCGACACGCTGTGCGACGAGAAGAACCCGGTGGTCCTCGAGAAGATGACGTTCCCGGAGCCGGTGATCTCCATCGCCATCGAGCCGAAGACCAAGGGCGACCAGGACAAGATGGGCGTCGGTCTCCAGAAGCTCGCGGCGGAGGACCCGTCCTTCCGCATGAACACCGACGAGGAGAGCGGCCAGACGCTCATCCACGGCATGGGCGAGCTCCACCTGGAGATCATCGTCGACCGCCTGAAGCGCGAGTTCAAGGTCGAGGCGAACACGGGCAAGCCCGAGGTCGCGTACCGCGAGGCGATCAAGCGCAAGGCCGAGGGCGAGTGCAAGTACGCCAAGCAGTCCGGCGGACGCGGCCAGTACGGCCACTGCATCATCGACGTGGAGCCGGGCGAGCGCGGCGCGGGCTTCGTCTTCGTCGACGACATCAAGGGCGGCGTGATCCCCCGCGAGTTCATTCCCGCGGTGGAGAAGGGCGCCCGCGAGGCGCTGCAGCGCGGCATCCTCGCCGGCTACCCGGTGATCGACGTCAAGGTGCGGCTGTTCTTCGGCAGCTACCACGACGTCGACTCGAGCGCCCAGGCGTTCGAGATCGCCGGCTCCATGGCCGTGCAGGACGCGGCCAAGAAGGCCGGCCTGGTCATCCTCGAGCCGATCATGGCCGTCGAGGTCGTCACCCCGGACCAGTTCATGGGCGACGTCATCGGTGACCTCAACTCCCGCCGCGGTCAGATCCGCGGCATGACCGCCCGCGGCAAGAACGCGCAGGCGATCGACGGTACGGTCCCGCTGGCCAACATGTTCGGCTACGTGACGGACCTTCGCAGCAAGACGCAGGGTCGCGCGGTGTCTTCGATGCAGTTCTCGCACTACGACCCGGTGCCGAACGTGGTGCAGGAAGAGATCGTCGCGAAGAGCCGCGGCAAGTAACGCAAGCCTTTCAACGACAACCCAACGAATACGGAGCAGGAGAGAGAGTCATGGCCAAGGAGAAGTTCAACCGCACCAAGCCCCACGTGAACGTCGGAACCATCGGTCACATCGACCATGGCAAGACGACGCTCACCGCAGCGATCTCTGCGGTTCTTTCGAAGCGCTCGGCCGGTCGCGTCAAGGCGATCAGCTACAAGGACATCGCCAAGGGCGGCATCGACCGCGATGCCACCAAGACGGTGACCATCGCCGCCGCGCACGTCGAGTACGAGTCGGAGGCGCGCCACTACGCGCACGTCGACTGCCCCGGACACGCCGACTACATCAAGAACATGATCACCGGCGCCGCCCAGATGGACGGCGCGATCCTGGTGGTCAGCTCGCTCGACTCGGTGATGCCGCAGACGCGCGAGCACGTGCTGCTCGCCCGCCAGGTCGGCGTGCCGCGCATCGTGGTGTTCCTCAACAAGTGCGACGCCGTCGACGACCTCGAGATCCTCGACCTCGTCGAGATGGAGGTGCGCGAGCTCCTCAACAAGTACAACTTCCCGGGAGACGACACCCCCGTGATCCGCGGAGCCGCCCTCCCGGCGCTCAACGGCGATGCGAAGTGGGAAGAGAAGATCGTCGAGCTGGCCCGCGCCCTCGACTCCTTCATCCCGGAGCCCCAGCGCGACATCGACAAGCCGTTCCTGCTCGCCGTGGAGGACGTGTTCTCCATCAAGGGCCGCGGCACCGTCGCGACGGGCCGCATCGAGCGCGGCATCATCAAGGTCAACGAGGAGATCGAGATCATCGGCTTCGCCCCCACCCGCAAGAGCGTGGTGACCGGCGTCGAGATGTTCCGCAAGCTGCTCGACCAGGGCCAGGCCGGCGACAACGTCGGCGTGCTCCTGCGCGGCATCGAGAAGGACGACATCGAGCGCGGCCAGGTGCTGGCCAAGCCCGGCAGCCTCTTCCCGCACAAGAAGTTCATCGGGCAGGTGTATATCCTCAAGAAGGAAGAGGGCGGCCGTCACACGCCGTTCTTCACGAACTACCGCCCGCAGTTCTACATCCGCACCACGGACGTGACCGGCATCTGCAAGCTGCCGGAGGACGTCAAGATGGTGATGCCGGGTGACAACATCACCATGGACATCGAGCTGATCACCCCGGTGGCGCTCGAGGAGCAGATGCGCTTCGCCATCCGCGAGGGCGGCAAGACCGTCGGCGCGGGCGTGGTCACCAAGATCACGGAGTGAGGCCTCCGTCGGTGCCGCTGCCACCTCCGGAGAGATCCGGGGCCGGCGGCGGCTCCGGCAGGGACCCTGTTCGGTGTTTTTAGAGAAGGTACTGAATCAACATGGCGACCACGAAGATCCGCATCCGCCTCAAGGCGTTCGATCACAAGCTCCTCGACCAGGCGGCGAGCGAGATCGTGGAGACGGCTCGGGGAACCGGCGCGCGCGTGGCGGGTCCGATCCCGCTGCCCACGAAGATCAACCGTTACACCGTGCTGCGCGGGCCGCACGTCGACAAGAAGTCGCGGGAGCAGTTCGAGATCCGCACGCACAAGCGCTTGCTCGACATCCTCGAACCCACCCAGCAGACGCTCGACGCCCTCATGAAGCTCGACCTGTCCGCCGGCGTGGACGTCGAAATCAAGAGCTGAAGGAATCGCTCCCATGGCAAAGCTCAAGGTAGTCAACATCAAGGGAGAACCCGCGGGCGAGATCGACCTCTCGGACGACGTGTTCGGCATCGCGGAGATCAACCAGGACCTCTTCTACGAGGTGGTGAAGGCGCAGCTCGCATCGCGCCGCGCGGGCACGCACTCGACGAAGGGCCGCTCGGAGGTCGCTGGTTCGAAGAAGAAGCTCTACAAGCAGAAGGGCACCGGCAACGCTCGGCACGGAAACATCCGCGCGCCGATCTTCGCCAAGGGCGGCAAGGTCCACACGCCGAAGCCCCGCAACTACGCCTACCGCCCCCCGCGGCAGGTGCGTGCGGGCGCCCTCAAGCACGCCCTCTCGCTCTTCGTGAAGGAGGGGCGCGTCGTCGTCCTCGACACCTTCGCGGTGGAGTCCATCAAGACCAAGGCGGTCGCGCAGACGCTCACGGCCATCAAGGCCCAGGGCTCGTCGGTGGTCGTCGACGCTGCGGCGAACGAGAACCTCCGGCTCTCGGCGCGCAACCTCGATCAGGCGACGTTCCTCCCCCCCGAGGGCGTCAACGTGTACGACCTGCTGCGGCACGACACGCTGATCCTCACGCAGGACGCGGCGCGCGCCCTCGAGAAGCGCCTGAGCGCGTGATTCGGAGTACGTAGATGAACACCAACGTCCCCCAGATCCTCCGCCGTCCGCTGACGCTCACGGAGAAGGGCGCCGCCCTCAAGACGGCGTTCAACCAGGTCCTGTTCGAGGTCGCCCGCGACGCGTCGAAGACGCAGATCCGCGCGGCGATCGAGAGCGCCTTCAAGGTGAAGGTGCTCGATGTCCGCACGATGGTCGTCCGTGGCAAGATGAAGCGCATGGGGCGCGGCTACGCGAAGACGCAGAACTGGAAGAAGGCGATCGTGACGCTCGCACCGGGCGACACCATCGCGATCTTCGAGCCCGAGGCGTGAGGTAGGGAGAGTCATGGCGATCAAGACGTTCAAGCCCACGACCCCGACCCGGCGGTATCTCACCGTCTCGGGCTTCGAGGGCGTGTCGAAGAAGAAGCCCGAGAAGGCGCTTACGGAGCACCAGACCTCCACCGGCGGCCGCAACAGCGAGGGGCGCATCACCTCGCGCTTCCGCGGCGGCGGGCACAAGCAGCGCTACCGCATCATCGACTGGAAGCGCGGCCGCGTGGGCATCCCCGCCACCGTGGCGGCCATCGAGTACGACCCGAACCGCACGGCCCGCATCGCGCTGCTCCACTACGTGGACGGCGTGAAGGCCTACATCCTCGCGCCCGACGGCCTCAAGGCCGGCGACTCGGTGGTGTCCTCGCGCAACGCCGACATCAAGCCCGGCAACGCGCTGCCGCTGCGGTTCATCCCGCTCGGCACGGTCATCCACAACCTGGAGATGAAGGTCGGCAAGGGCGCCCAGCTCGTGCGGTCCGCCGGCGTCGCCGCGCAGCTCATCGCCAAGGAAGACAACTGGGGCCAGGTCCGCCTGCCGTCGGGAGAGATCCGCAAGATCCACCTCGACTGCCGCGCCACCATCGGCCAGGTCAGCAACCCGGACCACGCGAACATCACCATCGGCAAGGCCGGTCGTTCGCGCTGGCTCGGAAAGCGCCCGCACAACCGCGGCGTGTCGATGAACCCCGTCGACCACCCGATGGGCGGCGGCGAAGGCCGTACGTCCGGCGGTCGCCAGCCGTGCTCGCCCTGGGGTCAGCTCTCGAAGGGCCTCAAGACGCGCCACA
>CAIMWA010000492.1 GCA_903845045.1 uncultured delta proteobacterium
GCCCGGCCGCCGCGGCCGGCACGATCCCGACAGGGCAGAGCCCGGCTGCTCGTCCGCCGGGCGTGGGCGATGCGAGCCGTTTCGTCGGGAAGAGTGGGGAAATGATCCTCCCCACCGGGAGTTCGTAGATGTGTAGAAGTGATAGGGCTGAAGCCCGGGGCACTTCGAGTGAAGCCCGTTTCTCGGGCTGTCCGCAGCACTCACGAGGTGGGTGCGATGGCGCTGCAGCCCGTGCCCAGACAGGATGAAGTGGCTGGCCCTTCACTTGTTCGCGAGGTCGGCGTCGAGGACGCTGCCTCAGGGAGTTCGTTGAACGCGCTTTGGGGCGCAGGAGTGGAGGCCAGCCATGGAGCATCGTGCCATCGACCTGGGCGCCCGGTGTCCGTTTCGACGCCGTCCCAGACGACTCCTCGACCGAGCGAGCGCGGCTCGAATTGTCCTAAAAGTTCGTCCAATTGTTGCGATCGTCGACCGCGGTGCGTGCGCGGGACGGCAGGCGTCGAGAGTGTCCCCGGCAACCTCGGGCTGCAGCTCCGCACGCGTCCTCCCGTGTGCGATCAGCCGCCCAATTGAACGGCCTTGCCGAGATGGGTGCTCGACGTGCACGACTCGACGAGAAAATCGGCGACGTCGGCCCGCGAGATGGACGCAGGCACCGGGTCGCTTCCCGTCGCGCGCACGTACCGACGCCGGGCGGGTCCATCGGTCAACCGGCCGGGGCGCGCGATCACCCAGTCGAGGCCGCTCTCGCGCACCATCGCCTCCTGCCGATCGTGGTCCTCGAAGGGCAGCCTCAAGATCATTCCGACGACGAAGGTTCGCAGGAACCAGCCCGCCTGATCCTTGCTGTCGCCGGCGCCGAAGGCGCTCAGCACGACGAGGCGTCGAACCCCCGCGGCCTTCATGCCGTCGACGACGTACCCGGTGCCGAGGGAGAAGTACCTTGGCTGCTCCTTGAAGCCTTTCAGCGATGTCGCCGAGGCCGTGATGATCACCGCGTCGTGGCCCTTGACGGCCTCGACCACCGAGGTCTTCTGGTGAAAGTCGCCGGCCGCGCGCGTCAGCCGGGCGTGCTCCAACACGAGCTTCGCTGGATTTCGCGCGAAGGCCGTCACGTCGTGCCCCGCGTCGAGCGCCGTCTTCACTGCCAGCGCGCCGGTGCCTTGCGAGGCGCCCACCACAAGAACTCGCATCTCGACTCCTCTCGGCGCGCTCTACCACCGGGCCACCGCCGACGCATGCCGCACGGCGTCCGCGGCGATGAAAATCGAAGTCCCGTCACCTCCATGGAGCCTCGAGACGCCCGGTGACAGTTTCGACTCCGTCCCCGACGACTCCATCACCGAGCGAACGCGGCTCGAATTGTCCTAAAATTGCAGCCGATTGTCGCGATCGCCGACCGCGGTGCGTGCACGGGTCGGCCGGCGTCGAAACCGTCCGCGGCGACCGAATGCGACTCTGCTGCGATGCGGTGCCTCGCCCCCGCGCGCCTCGCCCGGGACGTCCTCACGAGCGACGCGCACGTGAAGGGCGAGGGCTTCGTGACGCAGCGCGACGCCGGCGGTGGCGTGTCGGCCGCGCGCACCGCGTGTCGATTCCGCACCCCGGGGACGCGACGTCGTTCTACTTCACGGCCATGGCGCACAGTGATCCCGCACGCTTCGAGCTGGGCCTCGACACCTTCGGCGACCGCACGCTGGGCCCCGACGGCGCCCTCGGAACGCACGGCCAGGCCCTGCGCGACGTCGTCGAGCAGGCGGAGCTGGCCGACGACGTGGGCCTGGACTTCATCGGCCTGGGCGAGCACCACCGGCAGGACTTCGCGATCTCGGCGCCGGAGGTGGTGCTGGGCGCCATCGCGGCGCGCACCCGCCGCATCCGTCTCGGAACGGCGGTGACGGTGCTGAGCACCGACGATCCGGTGCGGGTGTTCCAGCGCTTCAGCACGCTGGCGGCGCTGTCCGACGGTCGCGCGGAGGTGATCCTGGGCCGCGGATCGTTCGTGGAGTCGTACCCGCTCTTCGGCTTCGACCTGAACGACTACGAGATGTTGTTCGAAGAGAAGCTCGCGCTCTTCGCGGCGGTGCGGCGCCAGGAGCCGGTGCGCTGGAAGGGCCGGCATCGCGCGGCGCTCGACACCGGGCCGGTGGTTCCGCCGGTGGAGCAGGGGCTGCTGCCGACGTGGGTGGGCGTCGGGGGGACGCCGCAGTCGGTGGTGCGCGCGGCGCGGCACGGCTTCGCGCTGATGATCGCCATCATCGGCGGCGAGCCGGCGCGCTTCGGTCCGCACGTCGACCTGTTTCTTCGGACGCTGGAGGACTCGGGGCACGAGCGGCAGCCCGTGGGCGTGCACGGTCCCGCGCACGTCGCGGCGACGGACGCGCAGGCCAAGGAGGAGCTGTGGCCGCACTTCCTGGAGCAACGCACGCGCATCGGCGCCGAGCGCGGGTGGGCGCCGCCGACGCGTGCGCAGTTCGAGCGCGAGGCGGGCCCCGACGGCGCGCTCTTCGTGGGATCGCCGGAGACCGTCGCCGCCAAGGTCGTCGCCGTGGCACGCACGCTCCGGCTTCAGCGCGTGGATCTGAAGTACGCCAACGGCACCATGCCGCACGCGCAGCTCCTGCGGAGCATCGAGCTCATCGGCACGCAGGTGGCGCCGCGGGTGCGCGAGGCGCTGGCGGGGTGAGGCGGGGGCGCGTCGTGACGGTGCCGGGTGTTCGTTTCGAAGCAGTCCGCGACGACTTCGCCACCGAGCCGGCGCTGATGGAATCGAGCTGAAATTTCCGCCGATTCTCGTGATCGTCGACCGCGGTGCGTGCACGGGACGGCAGGCTTCGAAAGCGTGCCTGGCGACCGTGGCGTGCCGGCGGGCCGAAAGCCCCATCCCTTCTCGGGACCACGACCGGAGCTTCGGTTCCAACGGATGCTCAGCGAGCTCGACCCGGTGCGCCCACGCCCGGCAGCGAAGCGTCCGGGCTCTGCGCTTCGCGAACGTACCGGCCGCGGACGGCCGGGCCTGAGACGTCGCCCTTGTGCTCGCCATCGGCGCTCGTCGCGACGAGACCTCCGAGCCCCTTTCACGAACGTCCGTGAACGGCTTCACGAACGTCCGTGAAAGGGGCGCCCGGGGTCCGCTTCGACGCGGCCCCGAACCACGACGCAGCCCTGCCGACGTCGCTCGAATGGATCGACGCCCCCGGGGACGGTTTCAACATTTCAACATTTGCTCGTCTCGACGCCTGCCGCGCCCTGATTTCGCGAGCTTGGCGGTAGGAATCGGCGAATGGCAACTCGTTGAAACCGTCCCCTCCCCGTCGCTTCCCCCGGCGTGAACGCCGGGGCACTTGCGCCGAAGCCCGCAAGCGGGCTCTCCGCTGTTCGATGACGTCACGCGATGACGCGGACAGGCCGCGAATGTGGCCTTCGGCGCGGCTGCCCCTTCCTTCAGGACGGGGAAGCAGGGTCGGCGCGCACGTCCCCGGCGACGTCGTCGCGGGGACCTTCGGCCGCGTGCGGCACGATGGAAGCGAGGACGACATCGAAGACGCCGGACCCGATCCGGCGCACGGTGCGTCGCGCGCTCGTGGCGGAATTCGACAGGTTCAACGTGCACTTTGCTCCAGGCTCTCCTCGCCGCGGGCTGAAGCCCACGGCACTTCGGGTGAAGCCCGTTCCACGGGCTGTCGACGGGTCTCACCATGCCCGTGCGGTGTCGCTGCAGCCCGCCCTGCGGGCTTCACGTTGTTTGCCGTGGGCTTCAGCCCTATCACTTCTACACATCTACGAGCTCCCGGTGGGGAGGATCATTTCCCCACTCTTCCCGACGAAACGGCTCGCATCGCCCACGCCCGGCGGACGAGCAGCCGGGC
>CAIMWA010000493.1 GCA_903845045.1 uncultured delta proteobacterium
CGCCCTCGACGCCCTCGACGAGCTCGGCGCCGCCTGCGAGATCCGCGTCCAGGACCGCCCCGCCCCGTGACGCACTTCCGCGTGGTTCTTGAGGGGACCGCGCGAAGATCGTAGCCTCCGACGGTTCCCCTGATGCCCTCGACGCGCACCGCCGTCCCGTGGCCCGAGCTCTCGGCGCTCGGAGCCCTCTTGCTCGGGGTCGCGGCGTGGAGCGCGTCGGGTCGGTCCTTCGACCTCCGCGGCGCGACGATGCTGGGCCTCGCGGTGCTCGTCGCCCTCGCCCCGCGGCGGCTGAGCGCGTCCGCCCACGCGGGTCGCGCCGAGGCCATCGCCGTCGCGGCGGCCCTCGGAGGCGTGGCCATCGGCACCGCGGCGGCCGGCTTCGATGCCGCGCCGCGGGCGCTCCGCATCGTTCACGCGCTGGCGGCGGGCGAGCTGCTCGGCCTCTCGACGATGCTCGCCTTTGCGCAGCCGATGCGGGCCGAGACGCTGCGTCGCGCGGCGCTGCCCGCGGTTGCGGTGGCAGCGGTGGCGGCGGCGGGGTGGTGGCCGGGCGTCGGCGGGTCGTTCCCGGGATCGCTCAGCCTCGCCCCGGCGTCGGCGGCCGTCGCAGTGATCCTCCATGTCGCGGCGCTGAAGCGTCCGACCCCGCCGTCGGAGCGCGCGCGGGCCGTGTTCCCTGCGTTCGGCGTGGCGGCGCTGGCCGCGGCGACGCTCGTCCGATCGGTGTCGGCGGGAGGAGCGGAGCTGGCGTGGAGCGTCGGCGTCGCCGCGCACGTGCTCGGTCTCGTGGCGGCGCATGGTCGCGATGCCGCGCAGGCAGCGGCGCCGTTCTCCCGCCGCGTGACGGGCGCGGCGGCGGCCATGGTCGTCGGGGCCGCGACGCTGGCCTTCATTCCGTCGTCACCGCTGGCGGCGATGGCGGTGGCGCTCGTCGCCGCGGTGCTCTTCGCTCCGTCGGTGGGTCGGCTCGTGCGCCCGGCGGACGGACGGCTCCTCGACGCGTGCGATCGCATCGATCACGGTCTCGGACGCGCCGAAGCCCTCGACGAGCTGGCGGCGGCGGTCCTCGACCCGCTCCGTGAGGCCGCGCGGAACCTCCGTGCGCCCGCGGCGTTCTGGGTGCTCGACGGGAGCCGCTCGTTGCGCGTCGACGTCGCCGGCACCCCGTCGTCATCGCCGCTCTCCATCGACGCCGAGAAGGCTCTGATCACCTGGCTTCGCACGTGCCCCGAGGTGGTCTTCGTCGACGTGCTGCGTCCGCACCTGGTGCGCCGGCCGGAGCTGCGCCCCGTGGCCGACGCCCTCGACGCCCACGGCGCCTTCGCGGCGATCCCGCTCACGGACGCCGAGGGCCTGCTCGGCGCAGTGCTGGTGCCACGCGGCGATCGCACCGATGTTCCGACGTACGAGGAGGAGCGGCGGCTCGCGATGCTTCGCGGATCCGTCGAGGGGGCGCTGCTGCGGATCCTGTCGGCAGAGCGCTCCATGGGGCGGGCGCGTGAGGCGCTGGAGGAAGCTGCCCGGGAGTCGCTTCGAGCGACGGACGCGGAGAGCGAGGTCGCGCGGCTCGGAGCCCTCGTGAGCGAGTCGTCGGCGGTGCGGGCCGTGGGCACCGAGGGCACCGTCTGGGTCGGCTACGCCCGCACGACGCGCGCGCTCGATGCGCGGATCACCGCCCTCGCCGCCTCCATCGCGCCCGTCGCGCTGGTGGCCGCTCCCGGCGTCTCCGTCGTCGCCGCGGCGCACCGACTTCATGCCCGCTCTGCGCGAGGATCCAAGGGATTTCTGACGCTCGATGCGGCGTCCCTGGACCCTCGCGACACGCTCGTCGCGCTTGCCGGGGACGCACGCGGACCGAGCGCGGCGGGATGGCTCGAGCGCGCGGCCGGCGCGACGCTCGTGGTCGAGAACGCGATGGCGCTGGGCCACGACGCCCTCACGACGCTCGCCGGCGCCGTGGAGCGCGGGACGTCCCGCCGACTGGGCGCGGAGCGGGGGTACGCGGTGGACGTTCAGCTCGTGCTGGGGCTCCCGCGGCCGCCCCGCGAGTGCGACCTGCCAGCGTCGCTGCTGGCCCGCGTCGGCGATCGCTGGGCCGAGGTGCCGACGCTTCGCTCTCGCACCGAAGACCTCGACTCCCTCGCCTTCCTGGCGGTGGACCGCGCGTGCCGTACGGCCGGACGCAGCCCCCTCGGCATCGGTGCGAGCGCCATGGCGGCGTTGCGGGCGTACCCATGGCCCGGCGAGCTCCCGGAGCTCGAGGCAGCCCTTCGCGCGGCGGTCGCCTCGGCGCACGGCTCACGCATCGAGGCCGACGACCTGCCGGCGACGGTGCGCGCGTCGGTCTATCGCGCGTCGCTCGACGACGACGACGTCGCGCGCCTCGACGACTGACCGAGGCTCAATTCGGCAGGTCGCTGCCCGAGGCGCCGCCGCGGATGACGCGGAGCGCGGGGCCGCTGTCTCGCCGGCTGCGCTTCGGCGCGGAAGGCCGCGTGTTGCCGAGCACCGCGCCGAGCAGCAGCCCGACGAGCGACAACACCGACTCGGGGCTCCGCGAGACGAGAAAGCCCACGGCGAGGAGCGCTGCGGTGAGCGCCGCGAACTGCCTTCCGGTGAGCTTCACCAAACCCAGGAACGACATCGGACGGGTGCCCTGCGCCATGCCCCAGGCGCCCGCAAGCATCGACGTCGCCGCCGCCGGCGAGTACGCGCGCTGGGCCCAGAACGGCACGTAGAGCAGCCCGAGGAGCATCACCGTCAGCGCCCCCGCGAGCGTGGCCGCGGCCATCGCGGTGAAGAGCTTGCGCGTGCCCCAGCGAGCCTCCATGGGGCCGCCGAAGAACCAGAGGCTGAGCACGGTCCAGAGCACCGGAGCGAAGCCCTGGGGGTCGTGGAGCAGCGCGTGCGTGAGCAGCCGCCACACCTCGCCGTGGGCGACGCGCGACGGCACCAGCGCGAGCCACGCGAACGGTCCGAGGGGATCGCCGCCGGACGAGCCCGAGCGTCCAAGCAGCGCCTCGGCGAGCCACAGGGTGCCGAGCAGCGTCGAGGCCGCGCGCATGGAGCGCGGAAACACCGGGAGACTGACCTGCACCGAGGGTTCGTCCATCGCGCCGCGGCGGACTCTGCGCCGAACGACCCGCGCTGTCACCCGCCGTCGGCGTCGATGCCGGGCACCGAGGGCCACCCGGGCAGCGTTCGCCCCTCGGCCGCGAGCAGGTGGTGCGCGGCGATGTTCGCGCTCTCGACGATGGTGAGCAGACCGCTTCCCGGATGCGTTCCACCGCCTACCCAGTAGAGACCTTCGACGGACGGGCTCTTCACCTTCGGGCGCAACGGGCCGAGCTGCGTCCACGTGTGCGAGAGGTTGAACACGGCCCCGCGGAACACGTTGTAATCGTCGCGCCACGTCACCGCGGAGTGCACCGCCTCGGCGCGGATGTGCCGCTCGATATCGGTGTACCCCAGCCGCGCCAGCATCGCCGGGAGCTTCGCCCGCAGCACCTTCTGCGCCGCCCCCCAGTCGACGCGCTGCGACGTGTTCGGCGTCGGGATGAGCACGTAGAGCGTGCTGTGTCCGTCGGGCGCTCCGCTCGGCTCGGTGGCCTGCGGCGAGCACACGTAATAGGGCGGGTCGTCGGCGTCGAGGACTCGGTCCGCGAGGGCGTCGGGGTCCGTGCGCCGAGCTCCGTTCGAGAGATAGATCTGGTGGTGCGGCAGTCCGTCCCATCGGCGGTCGAGGCCCAGATAGAACATGAACGTGCTGCACGAGTACGTCGCCCGCTCCAGCGCGCGATCGGCGAGCTGCGTTCCAGCTCGAAGCTCCGGTGCCAGGAGGTTCGTCGCGGCGTACGCGAGGTCGGCGTTGACCACCACCGCATCGCACCGAAGCACCTCGCCGTCGCAAAGCCGTACGGCGTTCGCGCGCCCGTTCGGCGCCTCGATCTGCGCGACGTCGGCGCCGAAGCGGAACGTCGCCCCGAGGTCCTGGGCGCAGCGCTGCATGCCGCGGGCGAGCGCCCGAAAGCCGCCGCGCACGTGCCACACGCCGAACGCCTGCTCGATGTACGGGATCACCGAGAACACGCTCGAGCAGTTCGTCGGATGGAGCCCGAGGTACTTCGACGGATACGCGAGCGCGTAGGTGATGCGGTCGTCGTCGAAGAACCCGTCGAGGTGCCGATAGAGCGTCTGCCACGGCTTGAAGCGCGCCGCGGGAAACAGCCTCCACGGCGCGTAGTAGGCGAGCGAGTCGGCGGGCGTCGCGATGAAGCGGCCATACGCGACCCGGTATTTCTCCCGCCCCTCGGCCATCCACCGGCGCATCGCGTCGGGCTTGTCGGCGCCGAACTTCGCGAGGCCCTCGGCCGTGCGCTCGCCGTCGTGGAAGGTGTCGAGGAACGTGCCGTCCCAGAAGTGCACCCGGGTGTTCGGCTCCACCGGCAGGAGCGTGACGTAGTCCGAGAGCCTCTTGCCGGCCCGCGCGAAGAGGGCCTCGTAGAGCGCCGGGAGCTGCAGGATCGAAGGTCCGGTGTCGATGGCGTAGTCGCCCAGGTCGAGACCGCGCATGCGCCCGCCGGGGCGGTCGTGCTTCTCGACGACGGTGACGTCGAAGCCCGCGCCCGCGAGGTTGATCGCCGCGGCGAGGCCCCCGGGCCCCGCGCCCACGATGACGACACGCTTCTTTGCGCTCATTCGAAGGCCTCGCTGCGGACGAACGACGGACCTGAAGCTCGGCTCACGGCTCGGCTCTTAGTCGCGCCGTGGGCACCGGGCAAGCGAGACGAGACCGGTCAGTGGTGGTGACGATGGTGGCCGTGGTGGCCGTGTCGAGGTCCGTCGTCGTCGTCGTCCGCGGGAGCCGCCGCGTCGGTCGGCGTCGCGGGCGCAACCGGTGTCGGAGACGGATCCGTCGCGGTCGGGGTCGCCACGGCATGCGCGGCCTCGGCACATGCGGACGCATCCCCCAGCGCGCACGATCGCCCCAATGCCACCGCGGCTTCGGCCGGGTCCGGTGCACCACCGAGTCCACGGCGAAGGCACGTCGAGAGCTCGTGGCACGCGCGGGCATCGTTCGCGGCGCAGGCGCGCGCGAGCAGCACGCGGCCGGCGGCAGCGTCGACGGCAATTCCGTCACCGGAGACGAGGTTCTGGCCGAGGTTCGAGCAGCCGAGGACGTAGCCCCGATCGCAGGCGCGCCGATAAAGCGCGACGGCGCGCGCGGGGTCGCGGGGCGCGTGGTCGTCGAGCAACACGCCAAGCTCGTTGCACGACGCGTTGGAGCCGAGGTCGCAGCCCTTCTGCAGCAGCGCCGGGACCTGGGCGGCGTCGGCCGGCTGCGCGGGGTGGTCCCGCAGGAGACGCCCGAGGATCAGGCAGCCGAAGCCCTCGTTGCCGGTGCACGCCCGCGTCAGGAGCGCGCGGGAGCGCACGAGGTCCACCGCGATGCCGTCGCCGGTCATGAGGTTGTCGCCGAGGTTCGCGCAGCCGAGCAGGCTCCCGCCGTCGCAAGCCCGCGTGTAGTACGTCACTGCGCGGCGCGGATCGCGAGGCGCGTGGTCGTCGAGCAACACGCCGAGGTTGTTGCATGCCGCGAAGGAGCCGCCGGCGCAGGCGCGCTCGAAGAGGCTCGGCACCCGCGCGGTGTCCGCGGGCGAGCGGGGGTGGTCGCGGAGCACCACGCCGAGGTTGTCGCAGCCGCGGGCGTTGTTCGCGCCGCAGGACGTCTCCGCATAGGCCCGCGCGCGGTCGAAATCGACGTTCACGCCGGTGCCGTCGAGGTACATCGCAGCCAGGTTGCTGCACGCGACGGGCTCGCCGCGCTCGCAGGCGCGGCCGTAGAACGCGACGGCGAGAGCGAGGTTTCGCACGCAGCCGGTGCCGTTCTCGAAGCGGATGCCGAGCTCGTTGCACGCCGTCGCCGAGCCGCGGTCGCAGCGACGCCCGAGGCGATCGAGGTCGCCGCCGCCGCGCGAACGGCCGCAGCCGGCGAGCGCGACGACGCACGCCGCGACGACGCCGATGGATAGCGCGACGCGGCCCACCCGACGGGGGCTCCAGAAGGTCGTCCGCAGGTCGCTCATCTCAAGACCCCGGAGGTCCGTAGCCGCCACCGGGTCCAAAGCCACCCGGAGGTCCGTAGCCGCCCGGCGGAGCGCCGCCGCCCGGGGGCATGAAGCCGCCGCCC
>CAIMWA010000494.1 GCA_903845045.1 uncultured delta proteobacterium
ACGGGCTCCAGGATGCGCCGCACGGACGCGAGGAACCCGGCGCTGCCGTCGAAGCGCACGTCGTCCGAGGTGCCGTCGAAGAGCGACGAGAACACGGCCTTCTTCTGCGCGAGGATCATCGCGATGCGGCCCTCGATGCCGTCCTCGGCGACGAGGTTGTAGACGTCGATGGGGAGCGCCTGCCCGAGGCGGTGGATGCGTCCGATGCGCTGCTCGAGGACCGCGGGGTTCCACGGGAGCTCGAGGTTCACGCAGCACGACGCCGCGCGCTGCAGGTTCAAGCCCACGCCGCCGGCGTCGCTCAGGAACATCACCGCCACCGACGGGTCGTCGTGGAAGTCGACGACGGCGCGTTCGCGCTGCGCCGACGACTCCGCGCCGGTGAAGAACACGGCGCGCAGACCGGCGTCGGCGAGGGCGTCGCGCACGGCCCACTCGGCGAGGCGCAGCATCTTTCGCCACTGGCTGAAGACCACCATCTTGCGGCGCTGCCCCACGGCGACCTGGTCCACGAGGCCGCGGAGCACCGCGAGCTTCGGCATGAAGAGCCCTTCGAGCACCGCGGGCGTCGCGCGCGGCTTCACGCGCACCGCGGGCCAGTGGTCGTCGAAGTCGGCCTGCGCGATGCCGTTGCACAGGATGCGCTGCGCCGTGAGCATGGACATGAGCCGCAGGAACTCGGGCTGCGTGAGCGGCCGATGCACCGAGCGCGCGACGAGCTGCGCGATGGGGAGCGAGAACTCGTCGTGGCGCTCGAGCTGCGCGGGCGTCATCTCGACGGGGATGCGCGTGTCCGAGCGCGACGGGAGCTGTGACAAGACGTCGTGGCGCACCCGGCGAAGCATCGACGGCGCGAGCCTGCGCCGAAGGAGCTCGAGGTTGCGCGCGCCGCCGCGGCCGGCGCCGCCGTCGCCGTCGTCGATCTGGTGCAGCGGCGTCAGCCGCCACTTGGGCTCGAGGGCCAGGTCGTCGACGAAGTCCATGATCGACGCGAGCTCGTCGAAGCGGTTCTCCATGGGCGTGCCGGTGAGCACCAGGCGGTACGGCGCGTCGAGGGACTTCACGTACGCCGCCGACTTCGTCGCCCAGTTCTTGATGCGCTGCGCCTCGTCGAGCACGACGATCTCCGGCGCGAACAGCCGCACGCCGTCGAGGTCGCGCAGCAGCTGCTCGTACCCCATGACGAGGAACCCGTCCTTCGTCGTCGCGTAGATGCGCGCGCGCTCCTCCGGCGTGCCCTCGACGCGGACGAGCGGGACGTCGGTGGTGGCGTCCCACTCGCGCTTCCACTGGGGCTTGAGCGCCGATGGGACGATGAGCAGCCCGCGGCGCACGGCGCCTCCCACGAGGAGCGCGTGGCAGCACGCGATGGCCTGCGTGGTCTTGCCGAGGCCCATGTCGTCGGCGAGGAGCAGCCGCCCCGTGCGAAGGAACCGCTCGACGCCCTCGACCTGGTACGGGTAGAGCGTGCGCTTCAGCGTCGCGAGGGCCTTGCGGTTGCGCGCAAACGCCGTCTCGCAGCGGCGCAGGCGCAGCGCGCGAAGGTGCTCCTCGTCGAGCACGCGCCGCACCGAGGCGTCGGCGACGAGGGTCTTGGCGTCGAGGGCCTCGCGCAGCCGATCGATGAAGCCCATGCGCCGCCCGAGGTCGTCGAGCTGTCGCGCGTCGGGACCGTTGTGCCGCAGCCCTCGCGGTGCGCGCACGCCGCCGACGCTCTCGAAGCGAAGTCGCGCGAGGCGGTCCGCCGAGGCGTGCGGCGGGTGCACCGGGTCCCAGGCGAGCAGCGGGGCCTTCGGCGCCGGTGGAACGATCCTCGCGGCCTCGTGCAGCGCCTTCGTCGCGGAGATGTGGGCGAGCACCGTGAGCCCGTGCTTGCAGAGCCCGAGCGACGAGCGCGCGTAGTCGGCGCAGCTGCACGGCACGCGCAGCGGCGCGAGGGAGGCCAGCGTCGTCGTGTAGGGCCGGGCCGGCGCGGGATCGTCGCCGAGGGTGCGCGCCGTGCGGTAGTCGCCGAACACCGCGCGGCGGGGTGGCGCCTTGGTCACTGCGAGGCCGTCGCGCTCGGCGAAGGCGTACCGACGCGCCAGCGCGGCCACGGCGGCGCGGCGCACGGCGAAGTCGGCGTCGGGCGTCGCGGCGAGAACGTGGTCGACGAGAAACTCCTCGGGCACCTCTCCGAAGCGCCGGCGTGCGAGCGTGACGAGGGTGTCGCGGGTCTCGGCGAGCGAGGGAGCGTCGGTGCGAAGGTCCGTGGACATCGTCATGGCCGGCGAGGGGTAGCGCGAAGGCCGAGGGGTTGTCAGCGGCGGACGCGGGAGTCGCATCGGAACGCATGGTTTTCTGGGCATTCGCGGTGAAGTTCGAGCCCCCACCCCCGGCCCCGCCCCCACGAGTGGGGGCAGGGTGTGCAGAGGGGACGCTCGCGGGGTGGACTCGCCTCGGTTGGCCTCGCGTCCCCGACGGTCAGGCTCCATACCCGGTCGGCTCATCGCCGCGCGTGTGGTTCGGCATGACGCTTCCGGCCTCCCT
>CAIMWA010000495.1 GCA_903845045.1 uncultured delta proteobacterium
GCCTCGTGGCACGGAAGGGACAGCGATGAGCCGCGACGACGAGCCGCTGCCGCCGGACGTCCAGTCGTTCTTCGACGCCGAGCGGGCGCGTCCGCCGGTGCCCGCGGAGGAGGTGCGCGCCGTGCGCGAGGCCACGGAGACCGCGCTGCGTGGGAGCCCGCCAGCGCCCGGCGTCGGGCGCGTGGTCGCGGGGATGTTGGTCGGCGCGATCCTCGGCGCGGGCGCCGTGCTCGTGTTGCGGCCGGCGCGCGTGGAGCGGGTGGTGCCGCGGGTGGTGGAGCCGCGCGAGGTGCCTACGCCGGTGGTCGTCGCTGCCGCGGGGGCGGTGGCGGTGCCCGTCGACGCGGCGATCCACGAAGATGCGACGCCGACGGTTGGCGACGGGGTGCCGCACGCGTCGCCGCGGGGTGGCGATGGTCTCGCGCGGGAGCAGCTCTTGTTGCAACGCGCTCGCAGCGCGCTCCTGCACGACGAGGGCGGCGCGGCGCTCGTCGCGCTGCA
Source organism: uncultured delta proteobacterium (assembly GCA_903845045.1). Classification (GTDB taxonomy): domain Bacteria; phylum Myxococcota_A; class Polyangia; order Polyangiales; genus SCUS01. The sequence continues at coordinate 502 of CAIMWA010000495.1, forward strand.
GATGCACGCGCGGCAGTATCCCTCGGGCGCGATGGTCGAAGAGCGCGAGGCGCTGCTGGTGACGGCGTTGATGCGCGTACGGAGGGTCGGCGAGGCGCGGGCGCGGGCGGCGGACTTCCACCGGCGGTGGCCGACGAGCCTTCTCGGCGACATGGTCGATCGGGCCGTGGCGTCGTCGACGGATGCGGGGACGCGGGAGTGAGACCCGCGGCGTTCGCGCTGCTCGCAGCAGCAGGGTGTTCGGTGGAGGGCGACCTGGGCGGAGGCGCCATCACGCCCGCCTGCGCGTCGGTGTGCGGCGGCGCGTGCGTGGACCTCGACACGGACGCCAACCACTGCGGCAACTGTTCGACGGCGTGCGGCGCCGACGAGGTGTGCCGTGCCGGCGCGTGCGCGTATCCATGGCCGACCCGGTGGACGGCGGCGTACCGCGAGACCTTCGTCAGCCCACAGCCCGCGGGTTGGAGCGTCTACGGAGGGGCCTGTGCGGCGCAGGGGCCCGCGATGGCCCCGGACGGAACGACGGCCTGGGACCTCCGCCCCGACTGGGCGCACCTTCGGCGGACCGATCCGCTGCCTGCGGACGGCGATCGCGCGTGGGTGTTCCGGATCTGGGTCGAGCCGCCGACCGATCGCGCCTGGGAGGTGCGCGGGTGCGTGCGGACGTTGTTGAACGCAGCCTATGGGCCGATGAACGGCGCGGGGTGCTTTCGCTTCTCGAGCACCTCCGGGGCCGGCGTGGCCTGGTACGCCGATGACCGCTACGTGACGACGACGCCCGTTGCCGCGACCGGGCGGTGGTTCGAGTTCCGATGGGAGATCGCGGCCACGCATCGACGGGCGCGCGCGTGGCTCGACGGGGCGATCGCATGGGAGGGGGCCATCGACGACGGCGCGTCGAGCGAGCGCGACTGGTGGACGGTGAACGTGAGCCGCGACGGCGGCTTCGCGGGCTGCAACCGCGGGCGGTTCTTCCTCGCCGAGGCGCGCGAGGAGGTCGGCGGCGGGCCGTAGCGGCGGTTGGGAAGCGTCGGGGGGCGCTTCGGCGGACGATTTCGTGATGGGGGAACGAATGGCCGCCAACCGCGCCGGGGCGGCC
>CAIMWA010000496.1 GCA_903845045.1 uncultured delta proteobacterium
GGCGTGCACTCCGGCGCCGCCGGCGAGAGCGTCGAGCCATCGCGCGCCGCCGCGGTGAGGGTGCTGCGAGCGCTGGGCGACGCCGCGCTGGCCGAGGCGATCAAGGGCGGCGAGTGGGCGTGGTCCCGCGGCGCCGCGGTGCTACGTCGCATGGAGCGCGCGGCGGACACCGACGCCTCGGTGGCGGCGAGGTTCCTCGAGGACGCCCCGGGCGAGCGCTCGGTGCCTCGCCGGGCGGTGCACGCCACGGCGCTGGCCCTCGCCGCGATGCGCCTCGTGGGCATCGACGCCCAGAGCCGGCGGGCGGGCGCCGAGGCCACGCTCGCGGTGGCGCTCACGGGGCTCCGGCCGCGCGGAGGCGAGCCCTTCACCGTGGCGGCAACGCGCACCCTCGACCGGCTCCGGAGCGCCGTGACGGGGTCCCGGACGCGCCTCGACCCGCACCGGCTGCGCACCTGCGCCCTCGTCCACGACGCGGTCTTTCGTCCCGAGGCCCGTTCGCGGTGGCACCCCGTCGCGCGGCTCGTCGAAGTGGTCTACGAACATGAGGTGCTCCGCTGTCCTCCGGACGCCCCCTTCGACCTCGACGCCGTGGACGTCCTCGCGGCGTTGTCCGCGCGCGCCTTCGCCGCGGACGATCCGGGCTGGATCCAAGCCCTCGTCGAGGTCGGCGGACGATGGGTGCCGGGCATGCGCGTCGAGCTCGACGACGGCCGTCCGGGGCTGCTCCTCGGCGGCGACGCGACGCGACCGTTGGTCTTCGACGGAGCCTCGGTGGTGATCGGCAAGGGGGTTCCGTCGTTCCCCGGGGAGGCCGCGCCATGATCGACGCCGGCTCCACGGTGCTCGGCCGGTACATCGTCGAGGCCCTCGTCGGCGAGGGCGGCATGGGGCGCGTGTACCGCGCGCGGCACGCGACGCTCGGCATGCCCGTCGCGGTGAAGGTCATGCAGCGCCAGGAGCGCGCGGACCTCGTCGAGCGGTTCCAGCGCGAGGCGCTGCTGATGTCCCGGGTGCAGGACGCCCACGTCGTGCGCGTGCTCGACTACGGGCTCCTCGCCGACGGCGCGCCGTGCCTGGTGATGGAGCTCCTCGCCGGCGAGTCCCTCGAGGCGCGTCTCACGCGGCGCGTGACGCTGCCGTGGCGCGAGGCGCTGGCGGTGATGGAGGGCCTCCTCGTGGGGCTCCAGGCGATCCACGCCGCGGGCGTGGTGCACCGCGACCTCAAGCCCTCGAACCTCCTCCTCGCCGAGGACGGCCCCGGCGGCGCCGAGGTGCCGAAGCTCATCGATTTCGGCATCGCGCGCCCGCTCGACGACGGTCCCAAGCTGACCCGCGCGGGGCAGCTCCTCGGCACCCCCGAGTACATGGCTCCGGAGCAGCTCCTCGGCGCCGCCGCGGACTTTCGCGCCGACCTCTACACCGCGGCGTTGATGCTCTACGAGATGCTCAGCGGGCAGCTCCCGTTCGTGAGCGAGGACCACGCCGACCTGCTGCTGCGCATCGGCAACGCGCCGGCGCCACCGCCGGTGCCGAGCCGCATGCCGAGGCCTCCGCAAGAGGTCGTCGACGTGCTCATGGACGCCCTCGCGCTGGACCCGAAGCAGCGCCCTTCCACCGCGGGCGAGTTCGCGGCGCAGCTCCGGGCCGCCGCCGACGCCGCCGCGCGCGAGGCCGTGTCGGAGCAGCGCGCCCGCACCACGGGATCGCTCTTTCCGCCGCCCACCGAGGTCGAGGCCGTGCGCGCTTCACCGCCGGCGCGGTTCCTCTTCGCGGCGCGGCTGCCCCCGTCGCGGCTCCGCGACGCCGTCGAGCGGCGGTTCCTCGCGGGCGTCGCGCAGGGCTCGGCGCGCGGCTACACCCTCGGCGCGCAGCACTGGTTCGCGTTGCAGACCAAGGCCGCGCCGCAGCCCGAGGCAATGGCGGCCGCCGAGGCCATCGGACGCGCCGTCACCGAGCGCTACGGCACCACGGCGCGCTTCGCCTACCGCACCGTGGAGCCCGGCTTCGCCCTCACCGCGGCCTCGCTCAGCGGAGCGGCGCCGCTCCCGGAGACGCTTCGGGTGCTCCTCGAGGAGCTGTCCCGAGACCACTGATCGCGGCCACGGCGACGAGCGCAGCGCCGCCGAGCAGCGCGCCGAAGGAGCTTCCGGTCACCGCGGCCAGCGGCAGTACGGCCAGCGCCAGGGCCCCCGCGAGACGCCCCTGCGGCGACGCCTCGGCCAGCACCCCCAGGGCGACGCCCGAAGGCACCGCGACGGCGAGCGCGACGCCCCAGCCGACCACCGACGCACCGACGAGCGCGAGGGCCAGCGCGAAGCCCACGGTGGCGCCCCCGGCTGCACCGGCGAAGCGCTCCAGGCGGCGCTCGCCCCTCCGAAGCGCCGCGGTGAACGCGAGCGCCGTGGCCACGACGGCGGCGATGCCCGACGCGCGCGACGACGGCAGCGCCGGAAGCTGCCGCAGCAACGGCCCCGGGTGATCGAGGCGGGTCACGCAGGGCACCTCGTCGGCGGGCTCCTGCGGACACGTCCAGCCCTCGACGGGCCCCTCGAGGAGCGCGCGCGGCACCACCGCGAGCTGCCGGCTCGACGCCCCCTCGGACACCACCTGCGGCCACCGCGTTCGGAACAGCCGCGGGCGCTCCAACGGACGCAGCACGGTGCTCACGACCCGCACCGACGTGCGCGCCCCCGCGGGCAGCGCCACGCACCACCCCTCGGGACGGCGCAGCACCGGCAGCGCGTCGGCGGCGCCGGCGAGGTGCGCGAGCGGGCGAGGTCCTCGCTGCACGACGCGCGGGAGCACGGCCCACTCGGCGGCGAGGCGGGGATAGTCCGCGCGCGCGGTGACGTGCTCCATGCGCGGCGCGGCGTCGACGAGGGACCACTCGGTGAAGACCGCGCTGGGGCGCACCACCGCGAGCTGCATCGGGAACGTCGCGAGCATCACGCGCACCGCGTCTACCACGCCGGGGCCCTCCCTTGCCGCGGCCGCGCACCGGCTGCTAGTCGTCGGGACCGATGTCCGTCGAGGCGCCACCGATCGCACCCGCCCGCGGCGACGACGACCCCGTCGTGCTGACGCCCCGTGCGATGGCGGCAGCGGTGGAGACCGGGGGCGGCGGCGTGGGACTTCGATCGCTGCTGGCCATCGCGGGCCTCGGGCTGCTGCTCGGAGGCAGCCTCGGCGCCGTGGGTCTGGGCATCGTCCACGCGACGGCGGCGCTCCCGTCGCGCGGCGGGCTCGCGGCGGTCGCCGCGGTGGAGGCACCGCCGGCAGCGCGCGGCCCCGAGCTCTTCGCGCTGGTCGCCC
>CAIMWA010000497.1 GCA_903845045.1 uncultured delta proteobacterium
GGTAGTTCGGGTAGTAGAGCAGGCTCTGCCCCGGCGCGGTGCTGCGCACGCCGTGCAGCCCCGCCTGGTACGACGGCGTTCCCCAGAAGGCGCTCACGCCGCCGCCGTCGCCGACGAGATACACACCCCCGTAATACACGTCGAGGCCGTAGTTCCCGACGATGTAGTCGCGAAGGTAGTCCCAGCCCCACGCCCGCTCCTGGGGAATGGTGAGGGTTCCATGGGCGCGCTGCAGCGTCGCGGCGACGGTGGTGCCGCCGGCCGCGGTGACGTACGGGTCCGACGCCGGCGAGTCGACGGAGAGCAGCGTCGAGAACTGCGGGTACGGGAACACCTCGTTCACGTCGTAGGCGCCATGGTCGCCGGACGCCGCGAAGACCGAGATGCCCTGCACCGCGGCCTCCATGAACACCTGGTTGAACGAGGTCAGCTCGTAGGTGTAGTCGGCGCCGGTGAGCAGGCTGTTGAAGTAGAACGACTCGGCCTGTCCCCAGCTCACCGAGAGCGTGTCGACGGCGTTGTCCGAGACCGCGCGGTAGAAGACGTCCTGAAAGCCGTTGTCGGTGTTCGGCGCGTCGTAGACGACGACGTTCGCGCCGGGCGCGAGGCCGCCGGACTGCTGCACGTCGAGCGTGGTCTCGTCGGAGCCCACATCGGGACCGATGGGCGCGCCGCCGTCGACATGCACCTGGGTGATGCGGTCCTGCCGCACGTTGAGGCCGATCTGGCTCCAGTAGGCGTACGCGTCGGCGGGGTCGAAGCCGGCGAGCGTCGCGATGCCCACGGTCTGGCCGCGGCCCGTAGCGCCGGCGCGGTAGAGCGGGTTCACCTGGTAGAGGTTCGCCACGTCGCCGACGGTGAAGCTCCCGGGAACGCCCGTCGCCGTGTTGTTCACCGCGGGAAGCGCCGCCGGAGCCGCCGTCGCGCCCTCGGCGAAGCGGTGCAGCACGCGGTGGTGAAAGCCGTGCTCGTTGCTGAGGCCGCCGACGCCGAGAACGTCCGTCACGAGGTCCGAAGGGAACTGCGGCGTCGTCGCGGGGCGGTGGTAGCGGTGGTGCCCGTCGTCGTACTCGCGCACCGACGTGGCCAGCGCGGCGTTGAACTGCGCGACGGTGCCCGTGGCCACGATCACGAGGTGGTCGCGGTAGACCTCGTTGATGGTGATGCCGTAGCGCTGCAGGTGTCCGGTGATCTGGCGCACGCGCTCGTTCGACGGGGCGTAGCGCTGCACGAACTGGTCGACGCTGAGGAAGTGCCGGTACTGCCGGTTGGCCGGCGTCACGATCGCCGTCGGGTCGGTGCTGCCGAGGTCGTTCGAACGCGCCAAGCCAGGGCGCAAAGGGGCGTCGCGGAGCTAGCGCGCGTGCACGGTGAACGTGTTCACCGCGCCGGCGCTCGGCGTCGTCGTGAGCGAGCCGAAGGAGCGCGTGGACCCGTCGTCGGCGCCCACGGTGAACGGCCGCGGGAACAGCGTGACGGTGTGCGCCGTCGACGTCGAGCCGTTGGAGAACGTCACGTCCGGGAGGTCGACGCGGTTGCCCTGCACCTGCAGCGAGAGGATCGCGGTCTCGGGGTCGAGCTGGCCGCTCGCGCCGTTGAGGGACCACCCGGGGTGCGGCACGGCGTGCGTGACGATGGGCGCGCAGGGCTGGATCCCGGTCATCTGACCCGCGCCGCAGGACGTCCCTCCGGAGCCCGTCACCGAGAAGTCGTCGGCGAGGCGCAGGTCGATGCCCTGGTGGCACGCGAGGTCGAAGCCGACGTTGAGCGAGCCGCCCTGCAGCGGCGTGCAGCGGTCGACGATGTGCGCGTCGACGTCGAGGTGGAGCGTGCGCGACACGACGTGCACGAGGCGCGAGACGCTCACGGTCTCGAGTCCCTGGCCGTTCGCCCCCACCACCGTCACCGTCGCCGACACCCGCACGTCGGCGGGGTTCGGGGCGTGTGCCGGTGCGCGGTACGAGGCGCTGGCATGCAGCGGAATCACCTCGCCGCCGCCCTGGGGCTGCGGCCACACGATGCGCACCGCGCGTCCGTCGGCGGCGGTGGTCGGCGGGGTCACGGGCGCGCCCGCACCGGTAGGGTTGCCCGGCAGCGGGATGCCCGAGCAGCGCACCGTGAAGCCCTGCGCCGTGCCGCCGATCATCACGCGATGGGCGTCGCGGTCCATGACGCACGTGAGGTGCCCGCCGGCGGCGTGGGCGGCGCTGCCGGGGTCCGCGGGCACCGGCGTCGGCGGCGGCGACTGCGTGGGACCGTGCGACTCCGGCGGCGGCTGCGACGGCCCGCCACCGGGAGCTCCCGCGGGCTCTCCCGCGCCGCACGCGGCAGGAAGCGGCCGGCCCATGGCGCGAACGATCTGCGACAGCGCGCGCACCTCCGCCGCGCAGGCCATGGCGGGCGCCGAGCGCAGCGCGTCGCACTGGCCCGCGGGCCGTCCCGACGCGGACGCCATGGCTGCACAAAGCGCCGAGGCGCACGCGCACGCATCGCTCCCGCCGGCCGGCGACGGCTGCGCGCCCGCGGACGCTGCGAACATGCACGACGCCACCCACGCCGCGATCGCGGCGACACATCCCGAGTGCCTCATGCTCATGGGAATACCGCGGCTCGCGAGCGCTCGCAGCAAGCCCCTGCGGAATATCCATGGTGCTGCCGCACCACCTCGAGACGGCGCCCCGGCACCGTTGCGGACCGCCGCTGCGTTCTTACCTTCGAGCCATGGAGACCTACGCGTTCGCTCCCGAGCCCGACGCCTTCGGCCGCGCGCTGCGCTGGATCAGCGCCGAGCGCACGGTGAACCCCGGCCGGCCGCTGCGCGAGATCGTCGAGGAGGCCGGTCCCCGATTCAACCTCTCGCCGTTGCAGGAGGAGTGGCTCTGGCAGAGCCTCGTCGAGGTTCCGCGCGCCGACGCGGGGCACTGACGCTCGCTTCGCCGGAGGAACGCTCGCCACCATGCCGCGCTACGTCGCCCCGGGACCGCTCCGCACGCTGCACGTCGAGCTCGCGAGCGCGCGCCTTCGCCTCGAGCCCCTCGGCGAGCACCACCTCGACGGGCTGCTCGCGCTCTTCGACGCCGAGATCTGGCGCTGGTACTCGGTGACCCTCGACTCCCGCGACGCGCAGGAGCGCTGGCTCCGCGGGCTCCTCGCCGAACAGTCGCGCGGGGCCGTGATGGCCTACGCCGCGCGCGAGCTCGAGCACGGCGAGCTCGTGGGCTCGACGTCCTATCTCAACATCGTCGTGCCGCACCGGCGCGTCGAGATCGGCTCGACGTGGTGGGCGCCGCGCTGGCAGCGCACCTTCGTGAACACCACGGCCAAGCGGCTGATGCTCGCGCACGCCTTCGAGGCCATGGGCGCCCTCGCCGTGGAGCTGCGCACCGACGCCCTCAACGCGCGCTCCCGCGCGGCCATCGAGCGCCTCGGCGCGAGCTGCGACGGGCTGCTCCGCGCGCAGCGCATCTGCGACGACGGACGCGTGCGCAACACCGTCGTCTACAGCCTGCTCGACGTCGAGTGGCCCGCCGTGCGCGACCGGCTCCTCGCCGCCGAGCGCGACGCCGCCGCGGGCCCGTGACGGGCGTCCGCGCGGGACGCCGCGGGTCTATGCTGCGCGCGTGATGAAGCGACTCACCCCGTCGGCGACGCGGCGCATCCTGCTCTGGTTCTTCGACGCGCCGTCGGCGGACCCGTACGTCAGCCTCACCTTCGACGTCGACGTGGGCCCGGTGCGCGCGTTCCTCGACGCGTTCGCGCGGGAGCACGGCGAGCGCGTCGGCGTGCACCACGTGCTCACCAAGGCCGTCGCGCGGTGCCTCGGCGAGATGCCGGCGCTCAACGTGAAGATCCTCGGGCGCGAGCTCTACCAGCTCGATCGAGTGCACATCGCCATGCCCGTGCACCTCGACCGCCACGGCCGCGGCGGCGACGAGACCGGCATGACGCTCGTGCACGACGTCGACCGCAAGTCGCTCCTCGACATCGCCCGCGACACCCGGCGCAACGTCGCCGCCGAGCGCGACGACCGCGCGACGCTCTCCGGCAGCGGGCTGCCGCGCCGCGCCATTCGCATGCTGCCCGGGCGCGCGCTGCGGGCGGGCCTCGGCGTGGTGCAGTGGGCGATGCAGCAGCCGACCACGTACCGCGTCGTCAGCGACCTCGCCGTCAGCAGCGCCGTCACCAACGTGGGCGCCGTCTTCGCGCTGCCCCCGGGCGCGAGGTTCCGCGCGGCGTCGGCGACGATCCCGGGCAAGCTCGGACCGGTGGCGTCGGTGTTCGGCGTCGCGCCGGTGGAGGAGTCCGTGGTGGCCGAGCAGGGCGTGCCGACGTGCCGCCCGGTGCTGCCCATCGTGATGATCGTGGACCACCGCGCCATCGACGGGTTCCTGATGGCGAACGCGGCGAAGCACGTGGCCGAGGGGCTCCTCGACCCCGCGCGCCTCGCCTGAACGGACGGCCCCGACGCGACGACGACGCGGCCGCGATGCTCAGGGGACGTAGGTGACCGGCGCGGCGGTGAAGTTCAGGTAGAACCACCAGCCCACGGTGCCGTCGGGGAGGCGGTCCTGGTCGGCGGTGTGGAGGAGCGACGCGATGGTGCGGCCGCCCACGATGGCCACCGTCGCCGGGAGCCGCGTGTTGTTCGCGTCGGTCTGCGTGAGGAACCCCGCGATCAAGCCCGTCTGGAGCTGCGTCGCGGGGTTCGCGGAGTAGTGCGCGCCGACCTGGGCGTTGTGCAGCGTCAGCGGGGTCCCCGCGAGGTCGATGACGAGCGTCGACACCACGTCGCTCGCGAAGCACGACGGCCCCGGGCTGTTGATGCCGCGGCCCGTCGGAAAGGTCCCGGCGAGGGGCGCGAGGCACGCGGTGGTGCCCGTGGTCGTGTTGCGCGCCACGCTCGTCGTCGGCGCGGCGGAGTGCGTGCACGTCGTCGTCGCGAGGGGGAGCGTGCAGGCCGCGAAGTCGACGCTCAGCGGCGTCGACGCCGACACCTCGTCGAGGGGCCGGAAGTACACGATGGGGCTGAAGTCGACGTTGCCGTCGGCCGGCGTCGAGCGGTCCATGGTCATCGCGTTGGCGATCTCGCCGTTCACGTTGGACGTGATGTCGATGAGGAAGAAGAAGTGCGGCTCTTGCACCGTCAGCACGCTCATGCGGTAGGCGCGGGGCTCGCGCTGGCACGTCGCGCCGCAGCCGTCGCCGGGCGTGGTGTTGCCGTCGTCGCACTGCTCCGGCGCCGTCACGATGCCGTCGCCGCAGCGCGCGGGGCAGTCGGTGTCCGTGGCGATGGTGGCGCCCGGCGGGCAGCAGCCGTCACCTGCCATCGGCGTCGTGATCGCGACGAAGTTGCACGCGACGGTGCACGCCGTCCCGACGAGGGTGTCGCGGGTGCACGCCACGCCGTCGTTGCACGACGCAGGACACGCTCCGGCGCCGCTCGCGATGGCCGTGTCGCAGGTCTCCGACGGGGCCGAGCGCACGCCGTCGCCGCAGCGCACGGGGCAGTCGTTGTCCGTCGCGATGGTCGCTCCCGCGGGGCAGCAGCGGTCGCCGTTGATGGGCAGCGTGATCGCGGTCTGCGTGCAGCTCGCGGTGCACGTTCCGCCGTTCGAGAGCGACACCGTCGTGCAAGTCGCCGCCGCCGGGCACGACGTCGGGCACGACCCGGTCCCCGTCGTGATGGCCGTGTCGCAGGACTCGCCCGTCGAGACGACGCCGTCGCCGCAGCGCGCGGGGCAGTCGCCGTCGGTGGCCACCGTCGCGCCCGGCGGGCAGCATCCGTCGCCGGTGCGGGGCATGGTGATGGCCGTCGTCACGCAGCTCGCGGCGCAGGTGCCCGCGCCGGTGAGCGTCGCCGTGGTGCAGGCCGCGGTGGCGGTGCACGAAGTCGGGCAGGCCCCGGCGCCGGTGCGAATCGCCGTGTCGCAGGACTCGCTCGCCGAGCGCACGCCGTCGCCGCAGACCGCAGTGCAGTCGGGGTCCGTCGCGAGGGTGGCGCCGGGCGGGCAGCAGCCGTCGCCGGCGCGCGCCATGGTGATCGGCGTCGACGTGCACGCCGCGCTGCACGTTCCCGCGCCCACCAGCGTGTCGGTGGTGCACACGTTGCCGTCGTTGCAGGCCGTCGGGCAGCGCCCGGTCCCCGCGGTGATCGCCGTGTCGCAGGACTCGCCCGCAGACAGCACGCCGTCGCCGCAGCGCGCCGCGCAGTCGGGATCGTTCGCGGCCGTGGCCCCCGCGGGGCAGCACCCGTCTCCGGCCCGCGGCACGGTGATCGGCGTCGCCACGCAGCTCGCGGTGCAGGTGCCGGCGCTCGCGAGCGTGTCGGTGGTGCACACGTTGCCGTCGTTGCACGTCGTCGGGCAGCGCCCGGTCCCCGCGGTGATCGCCGTGTCGCAGGTCTCGCCGCCGGAGACCACGCCGTCGCCGCAGCGCGCGGCGCAGTCCGGGTCCGTCGCCACCGTCGCGCCCGGCGGGCAGCAGCCGTCGCCCGCGCGCGCCACGGTGATCGGCGTCGACGCGCACTCCGCGAGGCAGGTGCCGGGCGCGGTCACGGTGTCGGTGGTGCACGCGTTGTGGTCGTCGCAAGCCGTGGGGCACGCCCCCGGAACGCCGACGAGCGCGGTGTCGCAGCGCTCGCCCGGGTCCACGCGCCCGTTGCCGCAGGGCACCGAGGCCTCCACCGCGGCGTCGCCGGAAGCGTCGTCGAAGGTCGCGGGAACGTCGACGACGTCCGCCGCGTCGACGACGTCTGCAGCGTCGATGGGGGCGGTGTCCGTCGCGGCGTCGAGGCCCGTCGCGTCCGCTGCGTCCAGCGCATCGAGGGGCGCCGCGGCATCGACCGCCGCATCGCGGTCCACGGCCGCGTCGCCCGGAACGTCGAGGGCTCCGTCGACGAGGACGGCGGTGTCCGTCGCCGCGGCGTCGGTGAGGTCCCCGAGGAGCGCGCGCCCATCGCACGCCGCGAGCATCGCGACGGCGCCGAGGCAGGTCCACGCGCGCACGCCGATCCGTCCATTCGAAGAGCTCATCGAGACGCCGCCTCCCGCCACGACGATGCGTCGAGCGAAGGGATCAGCGTAGTGGTTCCCGCTGCGCCGCTCAACGGGCGGCGGCGCGCTCGTCGACCCGCGGACCGCTGGCGAGCGCCGCGGCCACGGCGCCCTCGAGCTCCGCCGCGGTGAAGGGCTTGCGGACGACCCCGCAGAAGCCGTGCGACGACGCGTTCGAAAGCACCGGATCCGCCGCGTAGCCGCTCGCGACGATGGCGCGCACGGCGGGGTCGAGGTCCCGAAGACGCCGCACTGCGTCGAGCCCACCGACGCCCCCGGGCACCGTGAGGTCGAGGAGCACGGCGTCGTAGCCGCGTCCCTCGGCGATGGCGGCGCGGTAGAGAGCCACTGCGTCGGCCCCGTCGCCCACGGCGTCGACGGCGTAGCCCGCGCCGCGAAGGATCAGCGCGAGCACCTGCCGCACCTGCGGCTCGTCGTCCATGACGAGCAGCCGCGCCCGGCCCGGCGGAGGGGACGACGGAAGCGGCGAAGCGGGCGCGACGGCCGGCAGGAGCTCCGTGGCCGGGAGGTACACGTCGAAGGTGGCGCCGTGCCCGGGCGTGCTCGTGAACCCCACGTGCCCGCGGTGCCGCCGCACGATGGAGTGCACCGTCGCGAGGCCCAGGCCCGTGCCCCCGGGCTTGGTGGAGACGTACGGATCGAAGATGCGCTGGCCGTACTCCGCGGGGATGCCCGGGCCCTCGTCGCGCACGCGGACCCGCACGTAGGCGCCCGCCGGCAGCGGCACCGCGGCGTCGTCGCCGAGCACCGCGCGAGCGACGCCGACGTGGATGCGCCCGCCGCCGGGCATCGCCTGCACCGCGTTGATGAGCAGGTTGTGCAGCACCTGGGTCATCTGCACGGGATCGAACTCGGCGCGCGGCGCGTCCGCCGCCACGTCGACGTCGATGGCCACGGGCCAGGCGCCGGCACAGAACGCCGCGGCCTCGCGCACCACGGCCTCGAGGGACCCGACACGCAACGACGGCGCCCCGCCGCGCGCGAAGGTCAGCAGGTGCGCCGCGAGCTCCCGCGCTCGCCCGGTGGCGGCCTCGGCGGTCTCCACGAGCTGCGCCGCCGTGCTGCCCGGCGCGACCTCGCGTCCGATCACCGTGAGGCTCGCGAGGATCACCGCGAGCACGTTGTTGAAGTCGTGAGCGATGCCTCCCGCGAGGAGCCCGAGGGACTCCAGCTTCGCGATGCGCAGCATCTCCTCCTCGTGACGCTTGTGCGCGGTGAGGTCCTGCACCACGACCACCGCGCTGTGCGGCCGCTCGCCGCGCGCGTCGGCCAGCCACGACCAGGTCACGAGCCCCGACGCCACCTCGCCGCCGGCGCGCACGAAGCGCCACTCCACGGGTCCGCCGCCGCGGCCGTCGGGCTCCAGGCGCGGAGGGTCGTCGTCGGGGTGCACCAGCGCGCGGAGCTCGGCGCCGAGCAGCGCCGCCTCGTCGCGCCCCGTGAACCGGGCGAACGCAGCGTTGACGCGCACGAGGTGCCCGTCGAGGTCGGCCAGCGCCATGGCCGTCGTGCTCGTGTCGAAGACCGTGCGAAAGCGCTCCTCGCTGGCACGCACCGCGCGCTCCACGCGCTGTTCGGGCTCCGCGGTGGCCACGCAGTCGATGCGCGCCACCCGCCCTGCGTCGTCGAAGGTGGCGGCGGTGTCGAGCACCATGGGGACGGGCTCCCCGGTGTCGATGCGTCGACGTTGCACCGCGAGCCGCGCCCGCCCCGTGGCCCGAAATTCCGGGCTCGCCTGCAGCCGCGTGGCGATCTCCTGGCGTTCGCCGGGGTCGGCGTAGTGCGACAGCACGCTCACGCCCGACGCCGCCGCGGCCGAAGGGAAGCCGAGCATGCGGGCGTACGCCTCGTTGGTGCGGGTCACCACCTGGCGCGCGTGGTCGACGGAGAACACGGCGACGTCGAGACGGTCCAGGACGTCCGTCAGCCACGCCTCTTCGCGCGGTCCCGTCGCTGCGTCGTTGTCGTCGCTCGGGGTCATCGCGACCGGCGCCGTCAGCCCTGCGCGTCGCCGAAGGCCTCGCGGAGCAGCGCCGCGAGCGTCGTCCAGTGCCGCTCCGCCGCGTCGGCGTCGTAGGCCATGGTGTCGGTCAGCACCCAGCCGTGCCGCGCGGGGTACGTCTCGACGCGGTGGTCCACGGCTGCGTCCGTGAGGGCGGCCTCGAGGCGGTCCTTCATCGCGTCGGGGAACGACGCGTCGTCGATGGCGCCCGCCACGTACACCTTCGTGCGCATCGTCGCCGCGAGGCGGTGCGGGCTGTCCGGCGCGTCCGTCGCAAGGCGCCCGCCGTGGAACGACGCCGCGACGGCGATGCGGTCCGCGTAGGTTCCAGCCGCGTTCAGCGCGAGGAACCCGCCGAGGCAGTACCCGGTGACGGCGACCTTGCCCGGTCGCACGTCGGCGCGCCCCGCGAGGTGCGCGAGGAACGTCTCGACGTCGGACATCACGTTGGGCGTCGTGGCGAGCGCGAAGAACTTCTCCATGAGCACGCGCCGCTGCTCCGGATCCGCGAACACGGTCTTCGCGTCCATCGGCGCGTACGGGCCGGACCGGTAGAACACGTCGGGCATCAGCGCGAGCACGCCCAACGTCGCGAGTCGCTCGCCGACGGCGAGCATCGCGGGGCGGATGCCGATGCCGTCCATGAACACCAGCACCGCCGGCCAGGGACCGGAGCCTTCAGGCCGGAACACGTACGCGGGGCAGGTGCCGTCGCGGGTCTCGAGATCGATCATCTCCACGGCCTCGTTCATCGCACACCTTGCGCGGCGCCGACCACCGTCCGCCGCCGCTGGACCCCGATCCTGCGCGGCGCGGACCTCGCTCACGACGGCGTCGGTGCCACCCGGGGAGGGGTGGACCTCTGCGCGAGACCGTCAGCCCGGACACGCCGCGCGCGCCGGCGGCGACGTGTCGTTGTCCTCGCGGCACTCGTGGAACGCCGGGTGCGCGGGGTCGTTGCGCACCGTCGCGATGAACGCCGCGTCGGGGCTGGTGCCCGCCGGCACGCGGAACGTCACGCGCGCCGCGCTCCCCGGAAACGCCGCGGTGGTCGTGACCGCAGTGCCGAGCACCGTGGGCGCGCCGCCGTCCCCGGGCACCACGGCGAACTCCACGGTCACGCCCGCGGGCAGCAGCGCCGCGCCGAGGTTGCGCACCGTGGCCGTCAGCACCGCCGGCGCCTCGCACCCGACGGTGAGCGTAACGGTCGCGTCGGGGGCGTCGAAGATCCCCTGCTGCTGCACGTTCTGACGAAAGTCGTCGAGCCACCCGAGGCTCCAATTGCGCACCTCGTGGACGGGGATCTGCCCGTCCCAGGCGCCCGCCGCGCAGACGCCGTCACCGGCGAGGCAGACGTTGGTCACGTGGTAGGTGTGCTGGTTCCAGAGCGGCCGCGTGCCGACCCAGCTCCGCGCGTGGTCGCGGAACACGCGCACGCCCCGGTACGCGCGCGCTCCCGCCGGCGACACCCACGCGGGGCGCCCCGTCGACGGGTCTGGTGCGTTCCATGGCGCCTCGTTGCAGCGCCAGCCCATGGGACCAGGGTCGGCGCCGTTGGAGATGCTCACGATCTCCGCGTGGCCGTCGCCGTCGACGTCGGCCACGACGCTCGCCTCGGTGCCCGTGAACGACGTCGTGAGCCCCGCCCAGCGCACGGCGCCGGTGTGCCCGTCGAAGACCCACACGAAGCACTCGTCGGCGTAGAGCACCTCTGCGGCCCCGTCGCCCTCGAAGTCGAAGACCGTCGAGCCCGTGACCGAGCTGCTGAGATCGTGGTTCACCGCGGACCAGAGCACGCGCAGCGCGCCCGCGGCGAAGTCGGGCTTCACCACGGCGTAGCGGTTCGCCTGCGCGACGCCGATCTCCGGGTGGTGGTCGCCGTCGAAATCCGCCACCGTCGGACCGCCCCCGAAGCCCGTGCCCGGGAGCATCAACGGGCCGAGCCGCGTCGCGCCCGTCGCGCCGTCGAGGAGGTAGAGCCGTCCGCCGGTGACGAGCACCGCCTCGGGCCGCCCGTCGCCGTCGAAATCGGCCACCGCGGGAAAGCCGTCGGCGAGGTCCGCGCGGTTCCAGAGCACGGTGCCGTCGGCGCGGTACGCGGTGCGTCCGGCGAGGAGCTCGAGGTGTCCGTCGGCGGCGCCGTCGACGTCGGCGACGGTGCTCAGCGCGTCCTGCGGCCCTTCGCCGCCGATGCCCTGGGCGCCGGTGAAGCGGAGCCGCAGCGCGCCCCCCGCGGTGCTGAACACCGTGGCGCCGTAGGTGATCTCCGGCGCTCCGTCGCCGTCCATGTCGGCGATGGCGAGGCCGCCGCCCCAGCCGAAGGCCGCGTCGCCGTGGCCCGGAATGGGACGGTCGCTGGTGCGCAGCACGTTCCCGCGTCCGTCGAGGATGACCACGAAGCCCTCGCCGGTCACCGCGGCGATGTCCATGGCGTGGTCGCCGTCGAGGTCGCCGAGGGCCACCGAGGTGCCCGCGAAGCCCGACGACGTCGCCGACGCCGCGCGCACGGCGAGGAGGTCCGCTCCGGTGCGTCCGTCGACGACGCGCAGCACGCCGGTCTGGCACGCCGTCGGCGTCGTGTGCGTGCACTGGCAGCACGTGCCCGCGCCGGTCATCGCGTCCACCGAGCGGCCCGACACGAAGACGAGGTCCGGCGGGTCCTGCGCGTCGACGCGGCCGTCGCAGTTCGCGTCGAAGAGGCGGCCCACCGTCGGCGTGGACCACACGTCCACGAACTCGGGGAAGCGCGCGGGCGGCGTGGGCTGGCCCCAGCTCCACGCGACCTCGGCGTCGAGCGCGCCCACCGGCGGACGGTACTCGCAGGTCCCGAGGCACGCGGCGCCACCATCGACGCCCGCGTCGGCGTCCGCGCACCGCGGTGGCAGCGCGAGGCAGCGACCGGGCGGCGTCACCGTGGCCGTGCACGTCGCGGCGTCGGCGCCCGGCGTCGCGTCGACCACGCCTCCATCCCCTGGCCCCGCGCCGAGCTCGGACTCGCAGTACGCGCCGGCGCTGCAGTCGGCCGTGGTGCGGCACGTCGCCCCGGGCGTCACGCACGCGCCGGCGAAGCATGCCTGGCCCTGCGCACAGCACGCGCCCGCACACACGCGCTCCGCCGCACAGCACGCCCCGCCGATGCACACGCCCCCGGCGCACGCCGCGAGCTCCACGCACCGCGCGCCGACGTCGACGGGTCGTGCGGCGCCGTCCGTGAGGCCTCCGTCGATGCCTCGCGCATCGGACGTCGCCACGGCGTCGCCGCGCACCACCGTGCCGGCATCGAAGAGCACCGGCTCCTGCACCGGACAGCCCACGCCGAGCAGTGCCGCGAGCACCGCGCATCCCACGCTCCGCCCCGAGGTCGCGCCCATCGCCGCGATGCTACCTCGGACGGTCACGCCGCGTCGTCACGCACCCTTCTCGGTCGCGCTCGGCGGCGGCGCCGCATCGGACACCGCGAGGTCGAGCTCGCGCACCGTTCGCGCGACCCCCTGCTCGGTGAGGAACACCCCCGTCGACGCCACGCGCCCCTGCACCGCGCCGGCGCCGTCGCGCAGGTCGAAGGGCGACGCGACGCTGCCCACGGCGATGGCCCCGACGCCCGCATCGGCCAGCGTGCGCAGCGCGCCGTTACCCTTCGTATCCGGCGACCACACGCGAAGGCGCTGCCAGGCCGCGTCGTTCTCGTCGATCCAGCCGTTGCGATCGCCGTCGAGGGCCTTGAGGTCGGCGAAGCCGTTGCCCGAGCGCGCGCCGAAGAGCTCCGAGCCGCCGTCGACGGTTCCGTTGCCGTTGCGGTCGTCGACGAGGAACGCGCTCCCCGCGCCGGGGTTCTGCACCTGCAGCTTCGAACCGTCGCCGTTGAGGTCGAAGGCGAAGGATCCCGCGGTGAGGGTGCCCTGCACGGTGCCGAGGTCGAGCACCAGCGGGTCCCGGGTCTTCGGGTCGCCGGCGGTGACGTGCACCGTCTGGACGTCGACGCGATCGCTCTGCAGCACCAGCGTGGCCGACACGTCGAAGGTGTTGCCGTCGGAGGTCGTGACCGACGCCTTCGCGACCACCGACGACGCCTCGTGCGTGGTCACCGTGTGCGTCACCGTCTCCTCGAAGCCCCAGCCGACGCGCGGACGCGACGGCGCGGCGCGCTCGTTCACCGGCGCTCCGGGACGCGTCTGCGGGATGGACGGGCCGTCCGCCGGGCGCTGCAGGTCCGAGGGCTTGAGCTGCTTCATGTGGCGGTGCGTCATGCGCTCGACGATGTCCCGCAGGAGCTGCATGCGCTGGTCGCCGGCGAGGGGGTCGCTCGCCGCGTCGTCGGCGGGCTTGTTGGCGTCGCGCAGCGCGGCCGCGCGGGCATCGTCGCTCACGCGCACCACGTCCGGCGCGGGACCCGCCGGGGTCGTCGGCGTGCGCCAGAACGACGCCGTGTCCGTGATCTGGTCGGTCCGCGTCGACGTCGACGAGGCCTCGAGGCTCAGCTCGCTCGCAGCGATGCGCATGTCCGTGGATCCTCCAGCGGTCCCTGAACGGACGCTCCGGCGATTCCTTGCACGCGATCGGGGCGCGCGCACCGCAGGGCGGGCTCCCGCGGCCGCACCGATGTTGGTACGGTGTGCCATGCGCAGGAGCGTCTTCGCGGGGATCGTGGTGCTGGCGGCGGGTTGCGGCGATGCAGGGAGCGGCGTCGACGCCGCGGCGCCGACGGTGGACACGTCGCTCGAGGTCGACACGCCGACGGTGCGCGACGTGCCCGCGACGGACGTGGTCCGCGACGCCCCCGACGCGTCGACGCGGCCGACCTTCGCGCCGTGCACGACGACGACGCAGTGCGGGGCGATCCCCATGGCGCGGTGCCTCACCGTCGCCGACGGTTACCCCACCGGGTATTGCACCCGCGGGTGCACCTCCGACGCGGTGTGCGGCGCCGACGGGATCTGCCTTCCGTACCAGAACACCTCGCTGTGCTTCCGGCGCTGCGACACGGCGACGGACTGCCGCGCGGGCTACCAGTGCTTCACGGCGCGCGGCACCGGCGACACCGCCGAGCACGCGTGCTTTCCGTTCTGCAGCACCGACGCGCAGTGCCCCGGCGCGGCGTGCAACACGTACTCGCGCTTCTGCGGCACCGTCGACACCGCCGCCGCGGACAACGGGGCGCCGTGCACCACGGGCACCGACTGCCGCAGCGGGCGGTGCTTCACGGAGCTCAGCGCGGCGAGCGGCGATGCCACCGGGTACCTCGGCGGGCAGTGCTACTCGCGGTGCACCATCCTCCCGGCGGCGGACTACGCTGGGCCGACGTACCCGCGCGGCGAGTGCCCGGCGCACAGCGTATGCGAGTGGGGCGCGGGCCAGAGCGCGGGGCAGCCGGGCCTCTGCCGCGACGAGTGCACCACCGAGGCCGACTGCCGCCCGGGCTTCATCTGCCTGCACCACGACCGCGGCGCCGACGCGGGCGCCACGACCAACGGGTACTGCGCGCCGATGAACTGCCACTACATGGCGCAGACCTGCCCGGCCTTCGCGACGTGCCGCACCACGGCGAGCGACGACGCCGGCGTGGCCACGTCGGGCTTCTGCGTGCGCACCCCCGGCAGCGACGCCGGCGCGGCCCCCGACGCCACGCCCGCGGGCGATGCCGGACGGCTCATGGACGCCGCGTCGGACGGGGGCTGAGCGACGCGCTACTGTCGCGCTTCCTCGCACCCTTGGGAGCCTCCGCGATGACCGTGACCCTCGACGACCTGCTCGCGATGAACGCCGCGCAGCTCTACGCCATCGTGCAGCGCGCCGCGCCGCTGGACCCCGACGCCCTCGCGGACAGCGCGTACACCGGCGTCGACCTCTCGCTGCCCGGGTGGATGACGAAGCTGCTGTGGAAGTCGTTCCGCAAGACGTTTCATCGCGATCCGGCGACGGGCGTGGTGCGCGGGTGGAACGTGAAGGTCGAGCAGACGGGCTGGGACGCTCCCCCGCAGCCCAAGCGCGACGGCGCGGGGCGGGCGCTGACCTTCGGGCACTACGAGCTCCGCGACGCGACGGGGCTGACCTTTCCGCGCGGCTGGAAGGGAGCGCACTACCTCGACTACCGCTTCGCAGGGAACGGCTTCTTCGACTGGCCGGCGCGCACGGGGTACTGCCCGCTGGTCGCGGTGAACGAGGGCAGCAGCGACCTGCTGCTGGGCTGGGAGATCTTTCGCGTGGCCGGCGTGAGCGTGCCTTTGAGCGATTTCTGGGCGTTGAAGCGCGAGGGACCGCTCGCCCCGGCGGACGTGGTGCCGCGCCCGGACGCGCGTTGAGGTAACCTCCGTGGCGGTGGTGAAGAGGGCATCGAAGGCTCGTGCGCTGATAGGCGCCGTCGCGCTCGTGGCGTGCGCGCTGCAGAACCCCGTGCTCGTCGCGCTGCCCGATGCGGGACCGTGCGGCATCGCCGGGGCTCCATGTTGTGCTGCGACGGGCACCGCCGACGTGCCCCGCGCGCCCTGCGGCGACCCGTCGCTCGTGTGCCTCGCCGGGACGTGTGCGCCGTGCGCGGGACCCGATCACGCGGTGTGCGACGGCGCGTGCGTCTCCCTCGCCTCGGACGATCACTGCGGCGCATGCGGGACGGTCTGCGTGGGCGCCGAGCGGTGCGTGCAGGGCTCGTCGTCCGTCGACGGCGGGACCGCGGGGGCGCGCTGCGCGTTGCAGTGTCCCGCGACGCAGACGGCGTGCGGCGCGACGTGCAACGACCTTCGTTCGGACCCGAACCACTGCGGCGACTGCGCGCGTCGCTGCGACGTACAGGGCGCCGTGGCGGTGTGCGCCGACGGCGCGTGCGTCCTCGCCGCGTGCACCGCGGGCCACGCCGACTGCGACGGCGACGCCGCGAACGGCTGCGAGGCCGACGTGGCGACGAACCCCGCACACTGCGGGGCGTGCGCGGTGCGC
The DNA here is from genome assembly GCA_903845045.1 of uncultured delta proteobacterium. Classification (GTDB taxonomy): domain Bacteria; phylum Myxococcota_A; class Polyangia; order Polyangiales; genus SCUS01. The sequence goes on from CAIMWA010000497.1 coordinate 16,006, forward strand.
TGCAGCGTTCCGCACGCGACGGCGGGCTGCGCGGCGGGCGTGTGCACCGTGGCCCGCTGCGACGCCGGCTGGGCCGACTGCAACGGCAGCGCGGCCGACGGCTGCGAGGCGCGCACCGACGACGACGCGGCGAACTGCGGCGCGTGCGGCCACGCGTGCATGGCGTCGACGGCGGTGCTCCGCGTCGCGTGCGTCTCCGGCGCATGCACGTCGATGACCACGTGCCCGGCGGACCACCGCGACTGCAACGGCACGTCCTCCGACGGATGCGAGGCGGCGATCCTCACGGACCCGTCGAACTGCGGCGCGTGCGGGACGGTCTGCGCGCTGCCGGCCACGGCATCGGCGGTGTGCTCCAACGGGACGTGCGCCGTCGGCACGTGCCCCGCCGGCCGCGGCGACTGCGACGGCAACGCGGCCAACGGCTGCGAGACCGACGTGCTCCACGGCAACCCCGCGCACTGCGGCGCGTGCGGCCGCGCGTGCTCGCTCCCGCACACGGCGACGTACCAGTGCAACAGCGGCGGCTGCGGTCTCAACACCTGCTCCGCGGGCTGGATGAACTGCGACACGAGCACCGCCAACGGCTGCGAGACCGACGTGCGCACCGCAGCCCACTGCGGCGCCTGCGGCACGGCGTGCACGGCCGCGCAGACCTGCGTCGACGCGTCGGGCAGCGGCGCGGGGCCGTGGTCCTGCCGCTGAGCGCGCTCAGCCCGGGGTGACCGTCGGACAGCCGAAGAGGATCTGCACCTGCACGCCGGGGTCGCTCATGACCTGGCTGCACGCCGGCCCGTAGAGCACCACGGAGTGCATGCCGGTGGAGTAGTCCCAGCCGTTGACGTGGTTCACGTCGCGCGGAACGACGGTGGGCGAGCCGGCGCCGGAGGGCGTGACGTCGACGTTCACGTGCAGCGGGTCGACGCGCGCGGGGTCGACGTCGACGGCGAACTCGCACGAGAGCGCGCGGCCGCGGATGTCGTCGAGGGCTGCGGCGAGGTCGGCGCCGAAGGTGCCCGTGGAGAGGCGATAGTGGCACGTCGCGGTGGAGCGGCAGTCGGCGGTGCGCGCGGTGTTGCCGGTGTACGCGAGGTCCGAGAGGAACTGGTCCGTCGCGTCGGGGGTGCCGGCGACGAAGGTGCGGATCGGCGGCGTTCCGCGTGCGCCCTGCGCGACGGTGACGAGCACCGCGGCCGTGGTGATGGCGGCCTGCGTGGCCGCGCACGACGGGTTCGGCGGAAACCCTCCGCAGCGCGACGCCGTGGTGCACTCCTCGGTGGGCTGCCCGTCGGTGATGAGGATGACGTTGCGCGAGCCGTCGAGCGGAAAGCCCTGATAGTAGGTGTTCGTACCCGAGAGCGCGCAGTTCATCGGCGTGTTGCCGTTGGGCATGGTGCTCGAGAGCAGCGACAGGACCTGCGCGCGCGACGTCGAGAGCGGCGCCACCGGAACCTGCGGCCTCGCGTACGAAGCCGCGCTGGCCGCGTCGCCGGACGTCGCGGGGAACACCGTGATGCCGACGCGCACGTCGTCGGCGAGGCCCGTGACGAGGGTGCGCAGCGCTCCGACGGCGGCGGACCACTTGCTCGGGTTGCCGTCGCGCATGGAGCCCGAGTGGTCGAGCACGATGAGCAGGTTCACCGGGAGCCGCGCGGCGGTGGCCGTGGTGTTCGCGCACGCCGCGTCCTCGGCGATGATCGACGTGCCGTGGTCCGTGGGGGCGATGACGGTGCCTCGGTCGGTGGCCGCGGGCACGTCGGTCCTCCGCACGCCGGAGTCGACGTGCGACGAGGGCACCACGGTGATCGACGGATCGAGGCCGGGCGCACAGGCGCCGACGGCGGCGAGAACGGCGGGGGCGGCGCGTCGAAGGAGCTTCATCAGAGGCACCGTATCATCGCGCGACGGCGCTCGGCGCGCTCCGGCGTGCGCGGTACGCTGGCCGCATGCGCGAGATCGCGTCGGAGTCGTCGGCGTGGGTGCTCTACGAGGAGTCTCCCGGCGGGCGGTGCTGGCTGCGCGCGGTCTGCAATCGTTCGGCGGCGTACTTCTTCGTCGACATCGCGCTGCTTCCGACGGAGCTGCCGGTGCTTGGAAGAAGGGGGGCCGACGGCGCACCGACCGAGTCCGGGCGCGCGCTCCTCGAGCGCTTGTCGCGTGCCGCACAGTCCTCGCCGGAGCGCTTCGGGGCGCGTCGGCAGGAGGCGTGGCGCGCGCTGGGACTCGACGACGCTCCGCCGATGCCGCCGGTCGCGTGAGGACCGGTCAGTCCGGCGACGTCTCGATGTCGGCGACGCGGGGTGCACGCGGTGCCGTCGGCGTCCGCGAGGGCTCCCAGTGCGTCGCGCGGCGCAGCGCCCAGAGCCACCCGCGCAGCGCACCGAACTGCCGCAGCCAGA
>CAIMWA010000498.1 GCA_903845045.1 uncultured delta proteobacterium
ATGCGTTGCGCGATGTCGGCAGGGTCGTACCAGTGTGGAAAGTGGTTCGCGCCCGGGATCACCGAGAGCTCGGCGCCGAGGCGCGTCGCGAGCTCGCGGGAGAACGCGACGGGCGCCGCGCGGTCGCCCTCGCAGCACAGCACCCGCGCCGGGATGCCCGCCGCAGGGACGTGCGCCACCGCCCCGGCTCCGCGGCGGAGCGCGCGGGCGATGCGCGGCGGCGGCTCGGCGACGAAGAGCGCGCGGATCGCGTCGAGGAGCTTCGGGTCCGGGCGGTCCGGGTCGAGCCAGTTCGGCGCGGCCATGCCGACCAGCGCGTCGAGACCGAACTGACCGGACTCGAGCACCCCCGCGAGGCCGAGAAAGCCCTCGGCCATGGGCGGAGTGACCGCGCTGATCCCCTCCATCAAGAACAGGCGCTCGACGCGCTCCGGAGCCCGCGCCGCGGCCTGCCCGGCCACCCACGCACCGAACGAGTGGCCGACGAGGACCACCGGTGCCGGCGCCGCGGCGATGCGTGCCGCGACGTCCGCGATGATGTCCTCGAGGGTCACGTCGGGCTCGTCGCGGCCCACGTCCCGGAGGTTCAGCGCCGAGACCCGCGCGCTCGCGGCCAGCAGCTCCGCCATCGGTCCCCAGCCCGCGGCGTTTCCCGGAGCGCCGTGCACGAGCATCACTTCACGCATGATCCAGATTCCCCTCTTTCGCGGCCGTCGCGCGGCGCCGCGGCAGTCTACACGAACCGTCGCGCCGCGGGAGTCCCGGCGCGGCCCGCGCCCGCCGCGGAACCGGACCGGCGTACGTGGTTTCCACAATGGCGAGCGTCGTCGGGGTCGGCGCACCCTCGCCGCATGACCCAAGCCTGGGACGGGGTGGTGCTCGTGTGTGACGCCGACGGACTCGTCGAGAGCGCGGTGCCGTCGGCCGTGCGCCTCGCGACGGATCCCCCGTTCACCGAAGCGCTCGGCGCCGCGGTGCGATCGTTCGTGGCGAGCGAGGAGGACAGCGCCGTGCTGCCGCTCGACGGGCGCTCGGCGCGGCTCTCGCGGCTGGTCGCGCGAACGTCGCTGCGCGTTCTCGTGACCGTGCGGTCGCGGGAGTCCGGGGGCCTGCGTGTGCTCACGCCGGCGCTGCGGCGGGTGGCCGAGCTCGCAGCCCTCGGCGCGAGCGCTCGCGAGATCAGCGGCATGCTCGGAACCTCCTTCGAGACGGTGCGCACGCAGCTTCGCGACAGCTACCGGCGCCTCGGCGTCTCGTCGCGCGAAGAGCTGGCCAGCGCGCTCGCCGAGGAGTGAGCGTCGCCACGTGATCCCGCACCGCCAACCGCGGTGGGTCTCGCGAGGGACCTCGCCGCCAACCCGCGATGGCACCCTCAACAGCCGTCCGTCGGCGCCAGCATGCAGTCGAGCGTCGTCGCGCTCCCGAAGCGCGGCTTGTCGCCCCGGGTGAACGAGATCCGGGACGCGCAGCTCGGGTTCGTCGGGTCGACGGCGGTGTCGTAGTAGAACCCGTGCGTCCCCGTTGGCGGCGCCGCTCCGGGAGCGGCCGCGAGGGGGTCGATGGTGCACGTCGCCCGCCCTTCGACGTCGGGACCGCGATGACGACCATGCGCGGCGGTGCACCACGTCGCCGGGTCCGTCGTCGGTCCGAGGTGCTCGGTGACCGTGCAGGGCACCGTCACCGCCGCGGGATCGCCGCACGTCGGTGCCGTCGCGCAGCCGATGGGCGCGCCCGTCGGATCACAGCACGGCGCCATGGCGTGCGTGGGCAGCACGCGCGAAACGCAGCGCGAGACGAGACGCTGCGCGAGGCGTTGATGCATCGGCCGGGTCAGCGCGACGAGGTCGCCGTCGAGGGCCACGACGGAGCCGCCGTCGTAGGTCTCGGCGAAGCGTTGCGCGACGCGGAGGAGACGACGAGAGAGCGGGTCACTGGAGGCCAGAAGCGCGTTCCAGTCGGTGGTGCCGAAGGGCGTCGTCGGAAGCTCCGTCGGCACCGTCGTCGCGACGGTGAACATCACGTTTTGCGGGTAGTTCAGCTTGTTTCCAGTGAAGCCGCGCGCCGGATGGGCCGGATCGATGTAGCGGTCGAGGGGCCAGGTCGGGTCCTGCGCCGATCCGTCGACGAAGCCCGTGAGTCGCGCGGCGAGGGTCGGCCCGGTCCAACGGGGATTGGCGAGGTCGAAGACGCTCGTCGCGTCGTCGCAAACGGTGCCCGCCTCGGCATGGCGGCAGTCGCGCACCGAGGCGTCATCGGACGCCGCGATCACCACGATGGCGAGCAGGGCGTCGGGGCGCACGAAGCCGGGGCTCGCGGCGAGCGCGCGGGTGGCGGCCTCGAGCGGTTGCTGCACGGTGCAGCCCGCGGTGCCGAGGTCCGTGGTGCAGACGAAGTCGGCGGGGCCCCGCGAGGGCGTGTCGGCGTCGTCGCCGAAGCTCAGGAACGACGGGAATCCTCGCGACGTCGCGCACGCACCGACGTCGAGGCGGCCGTCGTCGCCCTCGGCGGTGCAGCCCGCGACGGCGGTCCCGGGCGTTCCGAGGTCGGCGGAGACCACCGCGAGGTGCAGGCTGTCGTAGGCCTCTTCGGCCGACGGGTGGAGGAGCGCATCGGCGACGGCGCCGAGGGAGGCTCGGAGCGACGAAGCGCGCGTCCGCATCGCCGGCGAGTCGTCGATGACGAACAACACGTCGAGGGCTTCGAGGCCTGTCGGCGCGATGGCGAAGCGATCCTCGCTGCGCACGCAGGACGATGGCGCGGCGGCACCGCGATCGGCGCAGGCCGACAGGAGCGCGAGGAACGGCGCCGCGAGACGAGGTCGCATGCGACGGGGATGTGCATGCGGCGGGCCGGAATGGTGTGCGGTCGGCTGCGCCCCGGATCGGCACCGTCGTCGCCGCCCCGTGCCATGCTCCCGCGCGATGCGCCGTGCACCCTGGCTCCTCCGCGTCGCGCGCACCGTCGGCGTCGCGTGGCTCGCGTCCTTCGTGGCGCTCTTCGCGTTGCAACGCCGCATCGTCTTCAGCGCGCCGAGCCCGGTGCCCGTCGTCGTCCCGCGCGGTGCCACGCTGCTGAGCGTCGCCACACCCGCGGGCTGGAACGCCACGGCCCTGCGCTGGCCCGCGCCCCCCGGCGCCGCGACCAACGTGCACTTTCACGGCAACGGCGAGCAGCTCGCCTGGCAGGTCGACCTCGGCGAGGCGCTGCACGCGGCGGGCTATGGCGTCGTCGCCGCAGAGTATCCGGGCTACGGGACCATGTCGGCAATCGCCCCCACGGAACGCTCCCTCGATGAAGCGGCCGAAGCCCTGCTGCGGCACCTCGAAGGGCCCCTGCACGTACCGCCCGAGCGCGTGATCCTCCAGGGCTTCTCCCTTGGGACCGGCGTGGCGTCGGCGATGGCGCGTCGCGGCCTCGGCGGGCGCCTCGTGCTCATCGCGCCGTACACGTCGATGCGGGACATGGGGGCGTTGCGCGCGCCGTGGCTGCCGGCGCGATGGATGATCCGCGACCCCTTCGACACCGCGTCGCGGGCGCCGCTCATCCATGTTCCGACGCTGCTGATGCACGGCGACGAGGACGACGTCGTTCCGACCTCCATGAGCGCGGTGCTCGCGAGACGCTTTCCCGACGCCCGGCGCGTGCTTCTCCGCGGGACGCACCACAACGACGTCTTCGCGCGCTCGATGATCGAGGTCGTCGAGGCGCTGCGGGGCTTCGCGCCGCCGTGAGTAAGGGACGTGGGGGATGCGCCCCATAGGCGTCAACCATTTGCCGTTCGCCCGGCCCATGAAATGGGCGAGTACTCGGGGACGTTCTTCGTGACCACCGAGGTCCGCTTCGGACGCGTCTCGCTGGTGGGCCGCGTCCACATGCTCTTTCCCTCCAACGCAGGATTGTCCGCCACCGGGCTCTTCGGCGTAGGAGCCGACTTCCGCTACACGTTTGGCGGGTGATTGAAAGGCGGTGATCCTGCGTCTCGACGGCCCGTCACCGAGGTCCCGACGACACCGCCGCGGCGGGCGCCGTGGCCTCGGTGGGACACGCGATGGGCTCGGGTCCCTCGCCGCAGAGGCCGAGACGATGCCGGAGTGACAGATCGAGGTGATCGAAGACCGCACGGGAGTCGGGGACGATGGAGCTCGTGGCCAACGGCCCGG
>CAIMWA010000499.1 GCA_903845045.1 uncultured delta proteobacterium
CGCGTCGGCGATGCGCGCCGTCAGCACGGCGTCGTCGACGGGCCTGCCCTCGCCGTCGACCTCGATGCGCGCGGTGACGAAGCCGGCGCCGACCACCACGCCGTCAGGCACCTCGGCCAGCACGCGGAGCGCCACGGCCACCGCCGTCTCGGTGTCGCGTCCGTCGGGCGCGTCGAGCCCCAGCAGAAACCGCGCACGCCCGGGGATGCGGGAGTGCTCGCGACCGCCGCGGCGCACCGACAGCGCGGCCGCCGACTCCAGCACGCGGTCGGGATCGGGCGCCCCCGCGCGCGAGCGAGCAGCGTGGAGCGAGAGCACCGTGACGTCGCGTCGCTCGGAGTGCGATCGCACCGGCGCCGGACTCTCGGAGGACTCGTCGTCGTCGGCGTCGAGGAGCTCGACGTCCTCGGCGGCGTCGTCGAACGCCCCCTTGATGCGCTCGACGTCCAGCGCCGGGCTCGACGCCTCGTTCGTCGCACGAAGCCAGTCGGCGATGTCGTTGGCCCCGACGCGCCGGCCGAGCGTGTAGAGGAACGCCGTCAGCTCCTCGTAGACCTTGGCCGCGTTGGAGAAGCGGTCCGCCGGGTCGACGGCCATCGCCGTCTCGACCACCTTCAGCAGCTCCGGCGGAACGTCGGGACGCAGCTTGCGAAGCGGCGTGACGTCCCCGCCGACGACGCGCTCCATCACCGCCTTCGGATCGGGCGCGAAGGGCCCTGGCGCGACGAAGGGGTTCTCGCCGCCGAGCATTTCGAAGAGCGTCACGCCCAACGAGTAGATGTCGGCGCGGGCGTCGACCTCCTCGCCGCGGGCCTGCTCCGGCGGCATGTACGCGTACTTCCCGCGGACCGTGCCGCCGTCCTCCATGAGCGAGACGGCCTTGGCGATGCCGAAGTCCGTGACCTTCACCTCGCCCTCGCGAGAAATGAGGATGTTCTGCGGCGAGATGTCCCGGTGCACGATGCCCAGGTTGCGACCCCGGGCGTCCTTGCGGCGGTGCGCGTAGTCGAGGGCGCGGGCCACCTCGCAGACGATGAGCACCGCGATCTCGACTGGCACCGCGCGCCCCTCGCGGCGGCACTTGCGAAGGCACTGCGCGAGGTCCGCGCCGAGCACGTACTCCATCGCGATGAAGTAGGTGTCCTCCTCGCGGCCGAGGTCGAAGACCTGGACGATGTTCGCGTGCGACAGCGCGACGCTCAGCCGCGCCTCGTGCAGGAACATGTCGACGAAGGACTGGTTCTGCGCCAGCTCCGGCAGGATCCGCTTGAGGACGACGACCTTCTCGAAACCCTCGACGCCGTAGCTCTTCGCCTTGAAGACCTCGGCCATCCCGCCGCGCGCGATCCGCTCGAGCAGTTGGTAGCGACCGAACAGGAGCGGGGACTGCATCTCTCTGTGCCTCTAGGGATCCCCACGCTTGCGCACGGATCCGCGAAAGCATACCCCGAGCGCGCCGCCGGTCCCTAGCGATCTCGCGCGGCCCCCAACGCGATGAACATCCCACGGCTCCCGGTCGCCCGCATCGTCTCCGCCCTCGTGCTCGCGGGCGTCTCCGCGTTCGCCGTCGCGGTGGTCCGGAGCGGCGGCCGCGCGCACGCGCCTCCGGCTGGACGCTGCGAGGTCGCGTCCACGCGCGCCATCACCTCCGACGCGTCGGATCGCGCGGTGGGCGTGCTCCGCGAGGACTCGGCGACGTGGGTGCTCATCGCACACGGTCGTACCGCCCGGCTGCTACGCGTGAGCGGCGCGCGGGAGGCCCCGGCGACGGTGATGGACGTCCCGCTCGCCGACCCCGCGGCGGTGTCGGGTCCGCTTCGCACCGATCGCGGCGTGGCCTTCGTGACCGGGCAGCCCGGCGGCGTGCGCGCGCACTGGTTCGATGGGCGCGCCGGGCACGACGCTGATTTTCCGCGTGGCGAGGTACTGTCGGCGCGAGCGACGGCGGTGCCGCGGGTGTCGGCGGCGATCGAGGACGACGGCACGCTCACCGCGCTCGCGCAGTGGGGCGCCGCCGGAGGAACGCGTCGGGTGCACCTCCGCGACACGCACGAGAGCCCGGGGCTGGGTCCGCGTCGGCGCGACCGCTTCGTGGCGCCGTCGATGGCCCTCGCGGGCGCCGCCGCCGTGGTGGCGGACGTGCGCCGCATGGGCACCTTCGAGGACGACACGACGACCGGCGAGCGGCTCGAGCTCGTCGTGTTCCCTGCGGGGCCGTTCGACACCGCGCGCCCTGCGATGGCGGTGCTCGCGGACGCACCGGCGGTCGGGCGGCCGTCGGTCGCGGCCCTCGACGACCGCACGGTGGCGGTCGTCTGGCGCCAAGGCCGCACGGTGCGAGTGGCGCGCGCCACCGTGGGCCCGGGGCACGTCGAGGCGGGCGCGGCCGAGAACATCGGCGAGGTCGACGAGGACTCACCCACCGCGGTCGCACCGCTGGGGCCCGACTGCGCGCTGATCGCGTGGGCCGCGGGCGGCGCGCTGGTCGCGCGGCGTCACTGTGGCGGGGTCCCCGGGGCGGCGCAGGAGGTGCGAGTGCCGGTGGCGGCGGCGGTGACGCGGCTCGTGGCGGCCCGCTGCGGCGCGGGTGCGCTGCTGGCCGCGGCGACGGCTGCAGGCGCGGTGACGTTGTGGCGCGTGGACGGCTCGACGGCGCCGCCGGCGCTGACGGCGAGTGCCGTTCCGACGGCGACCTGGGCGACGCACGGACTCGGCGCGCTCTCCCTGGCCGGGGATGCGAGCGGGGCGACGCTGGTGCGCGCGGGCGTTCCGCGGCCCGATGGGAACACCCCGGTGCAGACGGTGGCCTACGACGCGCTGGGTTCGGCGGGAGCCGCCAAGGAATTCGTCGTTCCCCACGCCATCGCCGCAGCCACGCGGCTCGACGCGGCGGTCACCGTGGTGGGCGGACCTGCGCGCGGGACGCTGCGCCTGCAGCGCCTCGAGGACCAGGCCGACGAAGGACCGGGCGAGGACCTGCTGCTCCGCGGCGCGGTCGGGCGCGACACCGCGATGGCCGCGAGCCTCGATCGGCACCGTGTGTGGGCCGCCGACGTGAACGACGTCTCCGACGACCCGTTGCACGCCCGCGGATCGGTGGTGGTGCACTCCGCCATCGACGTCCTCGAGGACGGGCCGCGCACCGAGGCCGTCACCGGCGTCGCCCCGGAGGCCACGTTCGGCCGGGTGTTTCTCCACCGCATGGCCTCCGCCAGCGCGACCTGGACGATGCTCGGCTCGGGCGCGAACGACGGCACTTCACTCCGCGGTCCATGGGCGTTTCGCTTCGACGCGCACGATCGACCGGCGGGGACGCCGTCGGCGACGTCTCCCTTCGCGGGTGCGACGCCGCTGCTTCCGCCGGCGTTGCGCACGAACCTGGACCGCATCGGCGCCGTTGCGTGGAGCGCTGCCGCGTTCGCGGCCATCGTCTCGGGACCTCGCGCCGGCGTGCGCCTGGTCGTCGGCGACGCGACGCAGGTGCGCGCCGATGGGGCGCTCACGGACGAGCCCCCCACGATGGTTCGCGCGGCGACGGTGGTCCCTGCCGGGTCGGGATGGGCGACGCTGTGGCTCGACGTGACCACTGCGTCGCCGGTGCTTCGGGTGCGGCGCTTCGACGCCGCAGGTCGCCCGATGGGCGCGGCGCTGACCCTCGGCGAGTTCATCTCGATGGACGAGGACGCCCTGGGAACCGCGCTCGCGGCCGCTCCCGGCCGAGGGGGGGCCCTGTCGGCGGTGGTGCCGACGCGCCACGGCCTGCGCATCGCCGACGTGGTCTGCGCCGAATGAAGCGCCGCGAAGCGCCGACGCCCGCGCCCTTGCGGAGGAGGTGGGTCCTGCGGGTACTCTCCCCGTCGCCGCGGCACACGCCGACGGAGCGGCGTGATCTGCTGGAGGTGCTCCGATGAAGCGGGTGCTGGTCGTCGAAGACGATGCGAACGAGCGGTTCACGCTGTCCCGGGTGCTCGAGCGCGTCGGCTACGAGGTCGTGTCGGCGGCGACCGGCGACGAGGCCGTGGCGGCGCTCGCCGGGGGGCCCTTTCACGCCGTGGTGAGCGACGTGATGATGCCGACGACGGACGGGCTCTCGCTCGCCCGCACCATCGCCGAGCGCGCGCCGGGCACCCCCATCGTGCTCGTCAGCGCCTTCCATTTCGGTCCTCGGCAGTTGGACCGCATCGGCATCGAGGCGCTGCACTTCCTCGACAAGCCCATCGACATGGACGCGCTGCTGCGGGTGCTCGCGTCCCCCCGGCAGGGCCCGAACGAGCGAGGGTCCATCACGCCCATCGAGGACGTGATGAACCCCGTGCGCCCCCGCGAGTAGCGGTCTGCGCCGGAGCCCCTGCGGGCCCCGGCACCGGGCTCAGCCCTCGATGAACGACTTGAGCTGCTTGGACCGCGACGGGTGCCGCAGCTTGCGGAGGGCCTTCGCCTCGATCTGGCGGATGCGCTCGCGGGTCACCTCGAAGCCCTGACCCACCTCCTCGAGGGTGTGGTCGGACTTCTCGCCGATGCCGAAGCGCATGCGGAGCACCTTCTCCTCGCGCCAGGTCAGCGTCTTGAGGACCTTGCGCATCTGCTCCGCGAGGTTGTTCGAGATGACCGCCTCGGAGGGCGACACCACGCTCTTGTCCTCGATGAAGTCGCCGAGGTGCGAGTCCTCCTCCTCGCCGATGGGCGTCTCGAGGGAGATCGGCTCCTTGGCGATCTTGAGGACCTTGCGCACCTTGTCGAGCGGGAGCTCCATCTTCTCCGCGATCTCCTCGGGCGTCGGCTCGCGGCCGAACTCCTGCACGAGGTACCGCGACGTGCGGATGAGCTTGTTGATCGTCTCGATCATGTGCACCGGGATGCGGATGGTGCGGGCCTGATCGGCGATGGCGCGGGTGATGGCCTGGCGGATCCACCACGTCGCGTAGGTGCTGAACTTGTAGCCGCGGCGGTACTCGAACTTGTCGACCGCCTTCATCAATCCGATGTTCCCCTCCTGGATCAGGTCGAGGAACTGCAGACCGCGGTTCGTGTACTTCTTCGCGATGGAGACGACGAGGCGGAGGTTCGCCTCGACGAGCTCGGCCTTGGCCTTCTCGGCCATGCGCTCGCCCTCGCGGATCTCGCGGTAGGTGCGGCGCAGCTCCTCGAGGGAGACGCCCTGCTCGCGGGCCTTCTCCTCGACGGTGCGGACCTTCGTCGTGCTCGACTTGAGCGCGTCGAGCAGGCCCTCGAGCTCCGAGGCGCCGGTCTTGAGCTGCCGCGCGAGCACGCCCTTGCGGCGGTTGTCCGAGGTCTCGAACTCCTTCAGTCGGCGCTTCAGCTCGCGGGGCTCGACGCCGAGACGGCGCGCGGCGTCGGTGACCGGTGACTCGGCCCGCTCGAGCTGATCGATCAGCTTCTTGAGCTGGAGGACGATGTTCTCGATCTGCTTCTTGTTCAGGCGCAGGTCGATGAGCGACTGGCACATGTCCGCCCGCATGCGGTCGATCTCGTCGAGCACCGAGCGGCGCTTCGTGTCCGAGACCTTGTTCGGGGCGTCGATGGACTCCTCGAGGGCCTCGACCTGGAGCTGGAGCTTCTTGACCTTCTCGGTGAGGCGGTCGACGCGCTTGCGGACCTCCTCCTCGTTGTAGCCCTCCTCGTCGTCGGCATCGCGCACGACGTCCTTCAGGCGGAGCTTGTTCTCCTTCACCTTCTGGCCGAGCTTGATGATCTCCTGCACCGCGATGGGCGACTGGAGGATCGTATTGAGAACCTTGTTCTCGCCGTCCTCGATGCGCTTCGCGATCTCGACCTCGCCCTCGCGGGTCAGCAGCGAGACCGAGCCCATCTTGCGGAGGTACATCCGCACCGGGTCGTTGCTCTTCGCGGCGAAGGCGTCCTCCATCGCGGCCGCTTCGTCCTCCTCCGGCACCGGGACGACGCGCTTCTCCTGGTCCTCCTCGGCCGCGCGCTTCGGCGGGACCTTCACCTGGTTGCTCGCCTCGACGATCTCGATCTCCTCGTCGCCCAGGATGCCGATGAGCTCGTCGATCTGGTCCGGAGAGAAAGCCTCGGTCGGGAAGGCCTCGTTGATCTCGTCGAGGGTGATGTGCCCCTTCGACTTGCCGAGCTCGATGAGCTGCTGGACCTCCTTGCGGTCCCGGCCCTTCACCGGCGTCCCGGCGTCGCCCTTGGCGGCAGGCGCACCCTTCCCGGCAGCCTTGCGCGGGGCATCCTCCTTCACGGCGCGGCCCTTGCGCGCCGTCGCATCCGATCGCGGGGTCTCAGCCACACGACGACCCTCATCCGCTGCGCGACTCTTCGGCTTCACTGGCTATCGACTTCCCCCTGGGCTTCGGCGCGCCAGGCTGCGCTTCATGGTCAGCTGATCGTTCAAGGCCTTCTCTTCGGCGCCCGGGTCTCCCTGCAGCCCCGCCCGCGCGCTCTCCGACTTCAAAGCCCTCGCCGCATCGGACACCCGCAGCCGCCGCAGCGTCGCCACGGACTGCACCAGCGTCTCCTCGTGACGGCGCTCGGTGTCCTCGTCCTCGGCCACCGGAACGAGGCGCTCGCCGGCCCACTGACGCACGCGGTCCGTCGGCGCGGCCTCGAGGACCTCGACGGCGGACAGCGCACCGTGGGACGTCCACGCCGCGCGCGCCACCCGCAGCATGGGCCGCAGCGGCTCGTCGAGGAGCGCGATGAACTCCTCGGCCTCGGCGTGCTCGAAGAGCTGCGGACGCACCAGCAGCGCCTCGATGCCATCGGCCATGGCGCGGCGCGCCGTGCTGTTGCCGACCTCCGCGGGCTGCTCGTTCTCGGGCAAGGCCACCCGGCGTCGCGCCTCGGCGGACGCGAACGGGGACGCCTTGGCGGCCTGGGCGGTCTGCGCTGCGTGCTCGCGAATCGCCCGTTGCACCAGGGCCTCGTCGAGGAACAGCGCCTTCGCCGCGAGGCGCACGTACACGTCGCGCTCGATGGAGTCGCGCACCTCGCCCAGCACCGGGGCCAGCGCGCGCACCGCCTGCACCCGCTCCGGCGCGTTGTCGCCGGCCCGCATCGCAGCATCCTTGATGACCCACTCGACGACGCTCGGCGCGCCGGAGAGCACGCCCGCCATGCCCGTCGGACCGCGCGTCGGATCGTCGCTGCGCAGGTAGCTGTCGGGGTCGGACTTCAGCGGGAGCACGCCCACGCGGGTGACGAGCCCCGCCTTCGCGCACACCGCATGCGAGGCCCGCGCGGCCTTGCGCCCGGCCTCGTCGCCGTCGAAGACGATGACCGCGCTCTCGGCGAAGCGACGGAGCAGCCGCGCCTGCGCCTCGGTGAACGCCGTGCCGAGCGGCGCCACGGTCTCGGTGAAGCCGTGCTGGTGCATCTGCACCACGTCGAAGTTCCCCTCGACGACGATGGCCTCGGCCTTCTGCCGCATGGGACCGCGCGCCGGACCGAGGCCGAAGAGCAGCTCGGACTTGCGGTAGATCGGCGTCTCGGGGCTGTTGATGTACTTCCCGGCGTCCTCGGGGACGATGCCGTCGGGCATGTCTTCGGTGACCGGGAGGACCCGGCCCGAGAACGCCACGACGCGGCCGCCACGGTCGGTCACGGGGAACATCAACCGATGACGGAAGCGGTCGTACCAGCCGCCGTTGCGGCCCGGCATGAGGAGCCCCGCGAGCTCGGCGTCGGCGGGCGAAATGCGCTGCGCGCGAAGGTGCTCGGCGAGGCCGTCCCAGCGCGCCGGGGCGTAGCCCAGGCGAAAGCGGGCGGAGACCTCGGCGTTGACGGACCGCTCCTCGATGGCCCCGCGGGCGAGCTCGGAGTACGGCGCGTCGCGCAGGCACCGCTCGAAGAACGCCGCCGCCGCCTCGCAGACCGCGCCGAGACGCTCGTCGAGGTCGCGCTGCCGACGGTCCTCGGCGATGCGCTCGGGGTCGCGGGTCTCGGGGAGCTCGACGCCGGCCTTCTCGGCGAGCTTCTCGAGCGCCTCGCGAAAGCCGAGCCCCTCGAGCTTCTCGACGAAGCGAAAGACGTCGCCCGAGGCCTTGCAGCCGAAGCAATGGAAGAAGCCGCCGCCACGGTCCGGGACGACGTTGAAGCTGGGCGTGCGCTCCTCGTGGAACGGACAGCGCGCGACCCAATTGAGTCCCGCCTTCCGCAAGGGAACGTACTGGCCAACGAGTTCGACCAGGTCGGTGCGCCGGCGAACTTCGTCGACAACGTTGCGATCGATCACTCCGCCGCCTTCTCGAACTTCGGTAGAAATTGCTCCACGACAGGAATACCCACGCAAGAGCGCACAGTGCCTAGCTCGACCCCCCCCAGCCGGTCAAGAAGTCAACCGGGCTAAATCTTCACGAATTCCCGGTGAGAAGCACGATCCCGGAGCACGCGCGGCGTTTGCAAGACGAAGGCCAGTCGCAACCGTGTTACCGATCGGGGTGATGCCCCCGCGGCGCTGGACGGTGTGGATTCCTGCGGTTGCAGCCGCGGCGCTGGTCGCGTCGGGGGCCTTCGCGGACCCTTGGCCCGCGCTGCCGATCCCGCCGGAGAACGCGCGGACGCTTCGTGCCGCCCCACCCCGGCCGCCCGCGGGAGATGTCGCCGACCGCGCCCGGCTGCTCGTCGACGCGCTCCGCACGGGCACCCCGGACGCGGTTCGCCAGGCGGACGGCTTCTTTCTCCCGCGGGAGCCGTTCCTGGCCATCAAGGACATGTCCGGGGCGGCGGGCTACTTCGCGACGCTGCTGCGATGGTTTCACCGGGATCTCGAGGCCGAGCGGGCGCGGCGCCGAGACTGGAGCGACGCGCGCTTCGTGGGCTTCGACCTCTCGCGGGCCTGCACGTGGATGACCGTGGGTCGCGAGGCCAACCGCCTGCCGTACTGGAGCTGCTACCGCTCCGCGCTGCGCGTCGCCGTGGGCGGGGCGGTGCAGCGCGTCGAGGTGCGGGTGATGATCCACTGGGGAACGCGGTGGTACGCGACGCACCTCGGGGCGATCCCGCGGCCGACGTGAGGGTCGCGCGGGCGAACGGAGCGGGCCTCGACAGGCCGCGCGCGCGGGGCTAAGGCACCTGCCACCATGGCAGACCCCGAGATTCGTTCGTTCGAGGACTTCTGGCCGTTCTACGTGCGGGCCCATCGCAAGCCGCTGACCCGCACGCTTCACGCCATCGGCACCTCGGTGGGTGCCGCGGTGGCGCTCGCGGGGCTGGCGACGGGCCGGCGGCGACTCGTGCCCACGGGGTTCGTCATCGGCTACGCGTTCGCGTGGTATTCGCACTTCTTCGTCGAGGGAAACAAGCCCGCGACGTTCGGCCACCCGCTCTACTCGTTCAAGGCCGACTGGATCATGCTCGGCAAGATCCTCTCGGGGACCATGGACGCCGAGGTCGCGCGATGGACGGCCGACGAGGAGTCCCCGGCGCCGGCCTCGGAGCGAGCGCCCGCGGACCTCGTCGGAGACGGCGTCCTGCACTGATCTCGTGACTTCTCCGGAGACGCTCCGTGCGCGCAAGCACCTCGCGGTGGTGCTCGTGGCGACGAACGCGCTGGTCTTCGCGCTCTCGCGTCCGGCGGCGATGCGCCGCGACCTGCACGGGCTCATCGGGGCGGTGTTCCTGCTGGCGGCGCTGCGGGGCGTGGCGCGCGACGACGACGACACGGAGCGCTACGGGGTGCGCCTCGAGGGGCTCATTCCAGGTGCCGCGGGCGATGCGCGCTCGCTGGTGCGCGCGCTCGTCGAGGCGCTCCCTTCGGCGCTGCGCGAGCTCGGCGTCGCGGGCGCCGTCGCCGCGGTGGTGCTCCCCGTCTACGCGCTGGGCTGGCCGCTTTTCAACCACCCGATGGGCCCGCGGCACGCGCCCTTCGCCCACGACGCCCTCGGCGCCATCGCCGGCGAGCTTCTGGCGGTGGCGCTGACCGAGGAGATCTTCTTTCGCGGGTACGTGCACACTCGCCTCGCCGATGCGCTGGGTCTTCGAGACTTCACGCGCACGCGCCGTCCGCCCTGGGGCGATGCCGCGAAGGTGGTGGGGCTCACGTCGCTGCTCTTCGCCCTCACGCACGTGATCGCCGAACCCGGGATCGGCAGGGCCGCGGTGTTCTTTCCGAGCCTGCTCTTCGGGGCCGTTCGCATCGCTCGCGGCGGCATCGGCGCGACCGTCGCGCTGCACGCCCTCTTCAACCTCTTCGAGCGCTACCTCGAGGGACGGTGAGGCGCGCGGCCCTCTTCGACATGGACCACACGCTGGTCCGCGCGAACAGCGCGCTGCTTTACGTGCGCTGGCTGCGGGCCCGGGGCGAGGCACGGCGGCGCGACGCGATGCGCTCGGCGTGGTGGTTCGCGCGCTACGTCGCCGGCTCCCTCGACGCCGACGCCATCGCCCGAACACTTGCCGCGCCGATGGCTGGCCGCGACGCCGCGCGCTTCGTCGCGTCGGTGGAAGCGTGGTCCGAGGCCGAGCTCGTACGGCACATCGCTCCGCGCGCCGCCGAGGTCGTGCGGGCGCATCTGGACCGCGGCGACGTGTGCGCGGTGCTCACCAGCTCCACGGCCTACGCCGCGATGCCCATCGCCCGGGCGTTGGGCATTGAGCACGTGCTCGGCTCGCGCCTCGCGATATCCGACGGGCGGCTCACCGGCGCGCTCGACGGACCGTTCTGCTACGGCGCCGCGAAGGTGACCGTGGCGCAGGCGTGGGCGGCCGCGCACGGCGTCGACATCGCCGCGAGCGCGTTCTTCACCGACTCGGTGACGGACCTTCCGATGCTCGAGGCCGTGGGCGCCCCGGTGGTCGTCAACCCCGACCCTCGGCTGCGGTGGACGGCGTGGCGCCGCGGTTGGCCCGTCGAGCGTTGGTAGCCGGCCGCTCGAGCACCGCGCGCACCGCGGGGTCGAGCGACGGGAGGTCCCACGGCATGCGGCGAAGCACGCCGGCGAGCACCTCGATCTGCGCC
Organism: uncultured delta proteobacterium; assembly: GCA_903845045.1. Taxonomy (GTDB): domain Bacteria; phylum Myxococcota_A; class Polyangia; order Polyangiales; genus SCUS01. The sequence goes on from CAIMWA010000499.1 coordinate 10,943, forward strand.
TCGACGGAGCCGCGCTCGTCGACGAGCAGCGTCGGCTTGCCCTTGAGCACACAGTAGCCCCCGGCCGACGTGCCGCGGCTCATGGGCTCGCGGCGAACCTCGAGGCCGCGCGCACGCGCCAGCGACACCAACGCCTCGACCAGGACCTTGCCGCGCATGCCCCGGCACCATGCCACGTCCCGCGCCGCCGCGGTGCCTCCGTCGCTTCGCGGTGGTGGCCCGCGACCGCCGAGCACGAAGCGCTTGACACCGATGCCTGCGACGCCGATGCCTCGTGCCTCCCCATGAGGCTCTTCGACCGGTTCCCCGCGAAGTACCTGGCGCCCAACGCGATCACCTGCACCGGCATCGTGCTGGGACTGCTGTCGATCCGGACGTCGCTCTCGGCCCACGAACTCGGACCGCTCGTCGGCTCCGCGTGGCTGATCCTCTACGCCGTGCTGCTCGACAAGACCGACGGCGCCGTGGCGCGCAGGCTCGGCGCCAGCAGCGAATTCGGCGTCCAGCTCGACTCGTTCTCGGACTTCGTCACCTTCGGCCTCGCGCCCGCGGCGCTCCTCACGCAGGCACTCTCCGTCGCCGCTCCGGGCTTCGCCGACGGCCCCGCGCACGCCGCGCTGCTCGCCGTCGGCGCCCTCTACGCGGTGGCCGCCGCGGTGCGCCTCGCGAAGTTCAACGTCACCACCGCGTCCATCGGCAAGGACTTCTTCCTCGGGCTCCCGTCGACCAGCAGCGGCGGTCTCCTGGCGGCGGGCTTTCTCGCGCATCGCGCGAACGACCTCCCCGTCGCCACGCTGCCGCTCTTCGCCGGCGCCCTCGCCCTCAACGCGGCGCTCATGCTCTGCAACCTCCCGATGCCGAAGATCCAGGCTCCCGCCGTCGCGTGGCGACGCGTCGGCATGGGCGCGCTCCTCGTCAGCGCCTACGTGCTCATCCCGATCCGCCGCGGGGCCACGTACCTCGTCACCCTCGCCTCGGTGGCCACCGTCGGAGGCTTCATCTACGGCCTGGCCGTGACCCGCGGCCGTCCGCCCGCCTCCGCCGACCACTGAGCCCGGCCCGGGCTTGCGCGATTCGTTTCATCATTCTAGAATCACGTCCATCATCCTAGACGAACTTCGGGTGGGAATGAAAACCCCGCCTCGGCGCGTTCGAGGGGATGAACAGACGGATCACTGGACTGGACGGAAACGGAGACCAAGGCCATGCACATCACGCTCATCGGCGGGGTCGAGCGCAACGAACGCGCGCTCGAGCGCATCGCGGAACGGCTCGGTCACAGCCTCGAGTTCCACGGCGGGCACATGAACGGACGCGGAGTCGAGGTGATGGAGCGCCAGATCGAGCGCTCGGACCTCGTGCTCGTGACGACGGACGTGAACAGCCACACCGCGGTCGCCGTCGCGCGCAACGCCGCGAAGCGCATGGGGCGCGACCTGGTCATGATGCGGTCGTGCAACCCGACGCGCTTCCGCGAGCTGCTCGAGCAGCGGTCGACGTCGAAGGCGGCGTGACCGTCAGGGACCGAGGAAGAGGAGCTTGAGGGCGGCGATGTTGACCCGCGCGAAGGCGCCCGACGCGCCGCCGTTGCCGCCGGTGTACCGCGTGAAGTGGCTGAACGCCGACATGTTCACCGACGCGTCGTCGTCGTCGACGACCACCTGGTAGCTGCGGCCCGCCTGGAGCTGCGCGCGTACGAAGGACGAGTCGCGCCACTGGTCCCACGCGCCGACCTGCGGCATCACGATGTAGCCCGTAGCGACCGCGCTGCCGTCGGCCGCGTCGAGCACGCGCAGTCGCTTGAGACCGCAGGTGATGCCTGTGTTCACCGGCCCCGCGCCGTTGCCGGCGACGGCTTGCACCAGGTACGTGCCCGACTGCGCAGCGTGGATCGTCGGCGCCTGGAGGCGCGAGCCGGGGTCGCCCCAGTCCTGGTAGAAGGTTCGGCCGTACTGCTGCACGAGGGTGCCGCCCACGGCCGTGAAGGTGCTCGCATCGAACTGCTGCACGCGCGCGGCCCCGGCGCCCCACCAGCACTGCGGCGAGGCGTGCTGCGAGGCGGTGCCCGCGCCGTGGAACGCCGACTCCACGGAGTAGCAGTGCGTGACCGTCGCCGCGTCGGTGGACGGATCGGTCCAGGCGACGCCGTCGGCGGGGCCCAGCGTCGCCGCGCGGACGCCATCGCGCAGGATGGTGAGGTCGAGCGCCGCGCGATCCTCGCCGCCGGGGTCGAGGACGAGCTGGGCGTGCCCCGCAACGTCGGCGCCGAGGGACGTGATCGAAGGCGTCCGCGGACCGAAGACCTGATGCCAGTCGTTGAGGTCGACGTCGTGGCGGATGGTGGCCGCGGCCTCGGGCGCGTCGACGAGGGTCACGTCCACGACGGCGCCGTCGGCGAGGGTCGCGGGGTCGACGAAGTCCGCGCCGAGGTCCATCGCGCCGACGCGCACGGCTCCGACGGCGTAGGCGCCGCCGGTCGTCGCGCCGGCCGCCGGCAGCGCGAGCCGCACGGTGAAATGGCGCCCGCGAAAGAGGAAGCCGCGGAGCTCGATGCGGTCCACGCGACCGAACCAGGAAGCCCGCATCGCGCGGGTGACGTACGGGCGAAAGCGGATGCCGCGCGCCGACGTCTCGATGCCGAAGACCACGTCGTGGACCATGGAGAGGTAGCCCGCGACGCTCCACAGCTGTCGCTGCGAGTCGACCACGGGGCCGCTGTACGCGCCGTCGTCGACCTGCGGACGGCCGGTGGCGAACTCGAAGTTCTCCATGTTCGAGAGGTTGAGCGCCGCGGCGCGGACCATGGACGCGACGTTCCAGTCGACGCTGGCGTCGTTGCGCACCGCGCGCGCGGCGCGAAGCCAGTACGCGGTCACGAAGGGCCACGAGGCGCGGTTGTGATAGATCGGCGTGAATTGCTGCTGCGGCCAGATGACGGCGAGGCCGCGGCCCGCGTGGGGGTAGCTCGCGAGGGCCTGCCGAGCCTGGTCTGCGGTGGCGACGCCGGTGAGCACAGTGAGCGCCGTCGCGAGCGCGTCCCAGCGGCGCACCGGCGCGGGGTCGAGCTCGGTGGTGACGAAGGCCGCGAACTGGCCGTCGGCGGGCATCCAGAAGCGCTGCTGGATGTGCGTGCGCAGCGCGTCGGCCCAGCCCTGGTAGCGCGTCGCTGCCGCGGCGTCGGCGCGCTCGGTGGCCATGGACGCGAGGGACGTCAGCATCGCGAAGTGCAGCACGTTGGTCCCGAGGGACCGCGACATGGCGATGTGCACCGGGTCCTGCGCGACCCAGTTCGGGTAGGTCTGCTCGCGCCAATCGAGGAACGACTGCTCGCCGCGATAGAGCCCGTCGCGCGCGTCGAAGACGACCGTGCGGTCGCGCTCGGCCATGTTCACCAGGGCGCCGTACGCGGTGTCGCGAAAAGCAGTGCGCGCGCCGCCGTCGAGCTGATCGAGGAGCCGCGACGCGCCGAGGGCCCACACGACGCGGTCGCTGGAGACGGGCCAGCTGCCTCCGGTGCCGGTGTCCTGCACGACCTCCGGGGACGCCCCGGAGCGACGCGGGGAGACCTTGAAAAGAAGCGAGTTGCGCGCGCGCAGCGGGTCCATGGCGCCGAGCGCGAGGTCCGTGGCGAAGGAGGTGTCGCGGGTCCAGACGTAGGTCCAGAGACGGCCGGTCTCGAAGCAGCCCTCGGCGGGGCACGCGATGGGCGCGCCATGGTCGAAGGACCCGTCGGAGATGGACGCGACGCTGTCTTCACGGAGCTCGGCGATGGCCTGGGCGTAGAGCGCGTCGAAGAGGTCGTGACCGCTGCGCAGCACGGGCCAGCCCGAGAGCTCGTGGACGGTGCGCGGGTTCGCCGGCTGCCCGTCGCGGAGCGTCGCCGTCGTGCGGAGCTGGTAGGTGCGCACGCACGCCGCAGGGTCGTCGAGGGTCACCGTCGCGCGGTCGGCGCCGTCGACGAGCTCGCTGGTGGAACCGGGACGTACCAGCGTCGGCGGCGCGCAGCCCGTCGACGGGGCGTCCGCGGCGGGGCCAACGTCGACGGGGCCAGCGTCGGTGCCGAGGTCCGCGGCGACGTCGGCGCGCGGCGCGTCGGCGGCACCGAGATCGTTGGTCGAAGGCGCATCGACGACGGACGCGACGTCGACGATGGAGCCGGCGTCGGCCCCCGCGGGACCGCTGCCCGGGGTCGCATCACAGGCCGCCGCGGCGAGCGCGAGGGCGCAAGGGAACAGCGCGCGCGATGTCGTTGGCACGCACGGGATTGTTCACGGCTCGCCCGCCAGGGCAAGCGCATCGACGGCCGGAGCCGGGTGCGTCAGGCCGCGGGCATCGGCGGGATGCTCCAATCGACGGGGTCCCGGCCGGCGGCGACGAGGACCCGGTTCACTGCGGAGAACGGGCGGCTCCCGCGAAAGAGGCGAGCCGACAGCGGCGACGGGTGCGCGCCCTCGACCACGCCGTGACGCCGTCGATCGACGAGCGCCGCCTTGCGCCGCGCGGCGTTGCCCCAGAGCAGGAACACCACCGGGCGCGGTCCGTCGGAGACGGCGCGGAGCACGGCGTCGGTGAAGCGCTCCCACCCGCGGCCCGCGTGGGAGTTCGCGGTGCCGTCGCGCACCGTGAGCACGGTGTTCAGCAGCAGCACGCCCTGCGCGGCCCAGCACTCGAGGCTTCCGTGCCCGGGCGGCGCCACGCCGAAGTCGTCGGCGAGCTCGCGGTGCACGTTCGCCAGCGACGGCGGGACGCGAACCCCGCGCGGCACCGAGAAGCACAGCCCGTGGGCCTGCCCGGCGCCGTGGTACGGGTCCTGGCCGACGATCACGACGCGCACCGCGTCCCACGGGCACCGCGCGAAGGCGGCGAAGACCTGGGGCTCCGGCGGGTACACCGCGCCCGACCGCCGCTCGCCTTTCACGAAGCTCTCGAGGGCCTCGAAATACGGGTCGTCGAGCTCGGCGCGGAGCACCGAGGACCAGTCCCGTGGCAACGAGGCGGCGAGCCCCACGGAAGGCCTCAAAGCGCGGCGGCGATGGCGCGCGCGAGCACCGCGGCCTCGCCGTGGTCGAAGCCGACGAGAGGGTCCCAGCCGACGCCGAGGCCCGCATCCGCGCTGGGCTTCGGGATGATGTGGAAGTGCACGTGCATCACGGCCTGATGCGCGAGCGGGCCGTTGTTCTGCAGCACGTTGAACGCCGTCGCGCCGGTGGCCTTCAGCACGGCGCGGGCGATGCGGGGGAGCACGCGTCCGATGGCGGCGGCGCTGTCGTCGGAGAGCGCGTCGAGGGTCACCGCCGGCTCCTTCGGAATGACCAGTGTGTGCCCGCGGCTCAGCGGTCCCACGTCGAGGAACGCCAGGACGTGGTCGTCCTCGTAGACGCGGTGGCACGGGATCTCACCCCTCAGGATCTTCGCAAAGACGGTCTCGCCCATGGCCCCAGCCTACACCACAGACGAAGCGTTTCATTGTAGAGTCGCGCGTCCCGCGTCGGAGCGTTCGTGCGTCCGGCGGCGACGGAGGTAGTGCATGCGCCGCGTACGACTGGGGAGCTTGCTGGGCATCGGCATCGCGTTGACGGCTGCCTGCAACCACGGGGACGACTCGCACGTCATCGACGTGGACCGCGACGTCGGCATCGCCACGAGCTCGAGCGGCGACGCCAGCGAGCACGGCGATCGTGCCGCCGCCGAGGGCGACGGCTCCGGCGACGACGACGACGGCGGCCGCGCGAGTCTCGACGGAAGCGCGCGCTTGGACGGCGGTGCGGGATTCGACGGCAGCGCGGGCTTCGACGGGTCGAGCGGGATCGACGGCGCGACGCGCGGCGACGGCGGCGGCACCGGCTTCGACGTCCTCGGCTTCGACCTCGGCGACTGGGACGGCGCGAAGCCGGGACACCCGGACCTCTGCGGCAACGGCCTCGACGACGACCACAACGGCCTCGTCGACGACGGCTGCCTCTGCGTGAGCTCGCGCGTCGAACGCTGCTGGCCCGGCGACCCTGCGCTCGCCGGCCACGGAGCCTGCTCGTGGGGCACGCAAACCTGCGAAGGCGTGCAGACCGACGGCGCCTGGGGCAACTGCATCGGCGCCGGCGCGCCCTCCGCGGAGCTCTGCGACGGCATCGACAACAACTGCGACGGCCGCGTCGACGAGGGGTGCCGATGCACCGCCGGTGCGACGCGGAGCTGCTACTCGGGTCCCTCGGGCACGTCGGGGCGCGGCGCGTGCCACGGCGGCACGCAGGCGTGCAGCGCGCTGGGAACGTGGGGCGACTGCGCCGGCGAGGTCACGCCGGGCGCCGAGGTCTGCGACGGCATGGACCGAAACTGCGACGGTCGCGCGATGGAGAACTGCAACTGCGCGGTGGGCGCGACGCGCTCCTGCTACACGGGGCCGACGGCGGTGATCGGCACCGGAGCGTGCCTCGCGGGCTCGCAGGCGTGCGTGCTGGTGCCGGCGGGCGGATCCGATTGGGGCGACTGCGCGGGCGAGGTGCTGCCGACCTCCGAAATCTGCGGCGACGGCCTCGACAACGACTGCAACGGCGCGACGGACTGCGCCGACCAGCCGTGCCGAACGAGCGCCGAGTGCATCGCGCCGACGTGCCGCTCGGGCCACGTCGAGAACCTGCTGCCGGACCTCGGCGAGATCGCCATCCTCGCCGACCGATCGGGAAGCATGGAGTCGCGCGTGGCCGACGGATCGACGCGCTGGGGAGCTCTGCGCACCGCCGTGAACGTGGTGCTTCCGCGCGTCGAGGCGTCGTTCGAGCTGGGGCTCGAGTTCTTCCCGGCGGACGGTCCTTGCGGGGTGCCCGCGACGGGCATGCACCTGCCGCCGAGCCCGGGCAACGCGCGGCTCATCTCGGACCTCATGAACCGCCTCGGCCCCGACGGAAACACCCCGACGCGCCGGGCCGTCGACGAGGCTGCGGGCTACTTCGCGCGCACGCCGACGACGCGCCGCCGCTTCGTGCTGCTCGCCACCGACGGCATGCCGAACTGCGGCTCGCCCGTCGAGGACGTGGTCACGGCGCTCGAGTCCCTTCGCGCGAGCGGCATCGACACCTTCGTGCTCGGCATTCCGGGGCCCGTCGACGCGCTGAACACCCTCGCCAACGCCGGCGGCCGGGCGCGCCCCGGGGGCACGGCGTTCTACGAGGCGTCCACCGCCGCGGAGCTCATCGCGGCGGTGCGGGCCATCGCCGGGGCCGCGAACTCGTGCGAGTACCCGGTGCCCGACTCGGTGCTTCCGGTCACGGACCTCACCGCGTTCCGCGTGCTCCTCGAGGGCACGGCGGTCGCCAACGACGCGAGCAACGGCTGGAGCTTCACCGACGCCGCGCACACGCGCATCCGCCTCAACGGCGCCGCGTGCGCCACGCTCCGATCCGGCAGCGTGACCAACGTGGTCGTGACCTACCACTGCCCTTGAAGGCAGCCTGCGCGCGGCCTCGCGCGATCAGCCGATGCCGAGCGACTCGGCGAGCGCGTACACCGAGCCCATGCCCGATGCGCGCTCGCGCCGGGCGATGGCGTGCACCATGGCCTGCGCCGCGGCGTTCACCGGCGTCGGCACGCCCAGCGAGAGGCCTCGGTCGACGACCTCGCCGTTGAGAAAGTCCACCGCCGGCGGGCGTCCGCGTTCGATGGCCGAGAGCATCGACGACCGCATGCGGCGGTAGCGCGCCCCGACGGCGAGCAGCAGCGCGTGCTTGGCGACGAGCGACGGCGACGCGACGGCGCGCATCTCCTCGTCGGTGAGCGCGATCCAGTCGAGGTCGAGGGTGCCGCTGACCTTCTCGAGGCGAATCGACGCCGCCCGCGCGACGCGCACCGTCTCGGTCATGATGTGCAGCACGATGCGGCGCACGGTGAGCGAGACCATGAGCGCGCCGAGGCGATCGCCGCCGATGGTGCCGAGGGTCGAGATGGCCGCGTTGATCGCGAGCTTGCTCCAGCGCGCGCCCGCGAAGTTGTCGCTGCGCGTGACGGGGCCGATGCACTCGAGGAGCGTCGCGAGGCGGTCGATGCGAGGGTCCGGCGCGCCGTCGAGGCGGCCGATGGCGAAGCCCCCGGCGGCGGTGCGCTCGAACACCCCGACCTCGGGCATCGACGCGCCCCACGCGACGACGCCGCCCAGCACGCGATCGGGGCCGGCGATGCGGGCGATGCGGTCCTCGCAGAGGCCGTTCTGCAGGCACACCATGGCGCCGTCGGGCGCGAGGAACGGGAGCGCCGCACGCGCGGCCTCCTCGACCTGCGGCGGCTGCACGGCGAGGATCACGAAGTCGAAGGGCCCGTCGCCCTCGCCCAGCGTCACGACGCAGCGCCCGGGCACGGTGCGGGCACCGTCGGCGCCGACGAGGCGGAACCCGTGCTCGCTGACGGCGCGCGCGATGTCGTGGTTCGACGAGAACGCCACGACGTGCACGCCGAGGGGGCCCCACGTCTCGGTGAGCGCCGCCGTCGCCACTCCGCCGATGCCGCCGCAGCCGACGACGAGCACGCGCAACGGCGCCGCAGCGTCGGCCGGAATCGAAGGATCAGGAGGGAATTCGGACATCGTGCCCGAGATACACCAACGGCCTTCCCGGCGCATTCACGCGACGCGTTGACGCGGCCCGCGCGTCGGCGGTACCTGCCCGGCGATGCCCCCGCGCGAAGCCCCGACGGACCCCTTGCTACGCGCCCCGGTCGAGGCCGCGACGGAGCTGACGTTGCAAGGCGCCTTCGCGCTCGACGCGCTGAACACCGCGCGGCTTCGCTTTCGCGCCATCAACCCGAAGGAGGCGTTCACCGTGCGCGACGCCGCCGGGGCTTGGTTTCGCGCGTCGCTCGTCGCGTACGACGCCGCGGGCGCCAGCGCCCTCGCCTACGAGCAGCTTCGGCAGTGCCCGGAGTCGCCGTTGGCGATCACCCTCGTCAACGCCGTTCCGCAGCGCCAACGCATGCTCTGGGTCGTCCAGAAGGCCGCGGAGCTCGGCGTCGCCGCCATCGCCCCGGTGTTCACCGAGCGCTCGGTGCAGGCCGACGGCCTCGCCCACGAGAAGGCCCACGCGTGGCCCGGCCAGGCACTCAAAGGCACGCGGCAGTCACGGCGCGCGGTGGTGCCCGAGGTGCTCGCGGCGTCGACGCTGCGCGACGCGTTCGCTGCGGCGTGGTGGTCCGCGGCAGAACTCAAGATCGTCGTCGACGACCGCGCACAGCTCCGCGCCGAGGCCTTCGACGGCATCGCGTTTCCGCACGGGGGCGAAC
>CAIMWA010000500.1 GCA_903845045.1 uncultured delta proteobacterium
AGTTGCCATTCCGGTCTCACCGGAATTGCGATCGCACGAAGCGCTTGAAATACGGCAATTCGACGGACTGCAATTCCGGTCCCACCGAAATGTTGAAATGTTGAAACCGTCCCCCTGCCCCTTCGGGAACTCTTGGCGATCGCGTGGGTCAGACCGACGATGGATGTGTCGCTGGTCAAGACGCTCGCCCCGATCACCCTCGCCGTCCTGGGCGTGCTCGCTGCAGCGATGTCCGCGGCGACGCAGGCGAGCCGCGCGGCGGCGGAACGACGATCGGAGGAACGCCGGTCGGGGCCGAGCGCGCTTCGGGGAAGCTGGATCTGGGCGGGCGTCGAAGATTCCGGTCATCGCGTCCTCGACGTCGTCGAGAGCGACCTCGTGCGAAGGGTCGGTCCGACCGGGTGGCCGGGATGTGCCCGAGGGGTGGTGTGCACGCGCCACGGCATCCGTGTGCTCGTCATCGCGGGCGACGGCTCCGCCCGATGGATCACGAACGTGAAGACCTCCTCGGACTTCGAGTCCGTCGGACGGATTCAGTGGACGGCGCCCGGCGTCGCCCGGTTCGACGTCGCGCACCGATTCTCCTGCGCCCATCCTCGTCTTCATGAACGGGACCGCGAGAGCCGCGTCGTGCGGTTCCACCGGGACGGCGAACTCCTCCGCGTCGCCGTGGAGAACGGGACGGCCGTGCTCCCGTTGCCGCTCGCGGTGAGCCCGGACGTGCCGACGCGATGGATGGTGTTCCGGCGCGTGAGCGACGCGACGCTCCGCGATCGATACCTGTTGCGGCTCTGCCAGCCCGAGCCCGACTCGCCGTGCGACGCACGGTGCTTCGATGCGATGCCCTCGACGGAACCGACTTCGTCGTGAGCGGGGCGCGCGCGGGCGCAGAACCCGGCCCCTCGTCCGCCGAGCGTGGACGTCGCGACGTACGAACACGGGGGAACCCCGAGCAGCTCGGTCCGCCGGTCGCGTTCACGACCGTCAGACCGGATCCACCCCGATCGAGGGCGCGGAGACGGTATCGACGCCCGACGTCCGCGCTCGCAGCTCGGTCGACGTTCGTGGTGATTCGCCGCAATGGGTGCGAGTTCGAACGGCTCAGGCTCGGCGGAGGTGTCCGCGGCGGCGGAGTCGAAGCTGACGCCGGGCGCCTCCGCGATGGAGCGCCGATCCGACGACGGGGCGATCGCGGCGGCCGGGGAACCATCGGTCGCGTGGCCGGGACCGTGGTGTACCCTCTCGCCCATGGCACCGACGATCCACGACGCGGCGCGGACGCTCGCAGCGCGGGAGGCGAGCGCGCGGGCCGAGGCGGAGCGGCGCGGGGCGGCGATCCGGGCGCTGCTCCCGCGCGTGGCGGCTCGGCTGCGTGAGGAGTGTGGCGCCCTCGAGGTACGTCTCTTCGGCTCGTTGGCGGACGGCACGCTGCACGCGCGGAGCGACTGCGACCTCGCCGTCACGGGCGTGTCGGGGGAGCGCTTCCTCACGGCGCTCGGCATCGTGGCGCGGGAGCTTCCGTGCGCCTGCGACCTCGTCGACCTCGGGCGAGCGGAGCCGGGGCTTCGCGCCCACGTGCTGGCGACCGGGAGGCTCCTCTGAACGCCCGCGTCGCGCGGCTGCACGCGCAGGTCGCGGCCGATCGCCGCGCGCTCGCGAGGCGCCTCGACGAGGCCGACGCCGTGGATCCGGCCGCGAACGCGGACACCGCGGCGCACTTCGCGATGGCGGCGCACCACGCGTACTCGGCGCTGGAGTCGCTGCTCGAGCGCGTGGCGCGGGAGCTCGAAGGCGGCCTCCCCGAGGGTTCGGGGTGGCACCGCGAGCTGCTGGATGGGGCGTTCCTGGAGATCCCGTCGCTTCGGCCCGCGATCCTGTCGCCGGCGCTCGTCGCGCCGCTCCACGATCTTCGCGCGTTCCGGCACTTCGTCCGGCACGCGTACGACGCGGACATGGACGTCGGGCTGCTCACCGCGATCCGCGATCGCCTTCGGGCCGCGCGTCCGCACCTCGACGCCGACCTGGACGCGTTTGCGGCGTTCCTCGCGGGGCTGAGCGCGCTGTAGGCCTCGGGGAGGGCTTCGATCGGCGGCGTCCCCCTGGCGTGGAAAGGGAGGGGACGGACGCAAGAAGGTAAGATGCCGTCGATGCTGCGAGATTTCCCGCGACGGGCGATGGTCGCGGGGTCGAGCTACCTACCTACCTTCGTCCCCGGGGAAGCGGCGGGCTGCCCGGCGTGCGTGAGCCCCGGCGTCGAGCACGAGGCCTCGGAGCGCAAGCCCATCGCCCTCGCGCTCTTCGACGCCTTCGGCGCGCCGACGCTGCAGTGATCGCGCCGCGCGCGCTTCGCGCCGCCGAATGCTGCTACCGTTCGCGGTGCGATGGATCGTGCCGCCGTCATCGAAGCGCTGCGCGGCTACTTCGCGGGTCGAGGCGGCGTCGCCGCGGCGTGGCTCTTCGGCAGCGTCGCTCGGGACCGCCACGGACCGCGCAGCGACGTCGACGTCGGCGTGCTCTTCACCGAGGCCCCGCCGTCGACGCTGGCATCGCCGGTGTTCGTCGTCGCCGCCGACCTCGAGGCGCTGCTCGGCGCGCGCGTTCAGGTCGTGGCCATGAACGCGGCGCCCTGCGACCTCGTGCACCGCGTGCTGCGCGACGGCGTGCTCGTGGCCGAGGGCGACCGGTCGGCGCGCATCCGCTTCGAGGTCCGAGCACGCAACGAGTATTTCGACATGGAGCCGGTGCGGCGCCGCTACCGGAGCCCGGCGCCGTGACCGACGCGGACCTCGTCGCCAAGAAGCTCGCGATCATCGAAGGCTGCCTGCGCGACCTCCGCACGCTGGCCCGCCCGGCGGACCTCGCCGTCGACGTGCGCGAGGAGCGCTTCGTCGAGCACACGCTGCGGGTCGCCATCCAGGCCGCGCTCGACGTGGCGTCGCACATCGTGTCCGACCAGCGCCTCGGCGAGCCGCGCTCGAACCGCGAGCTCTTCACCGCGCTCGTCCGCGACGGCTCCCTCGCGCCGGACCTCGCCGCGTTGCTCGCCGCCATGGCGGGCTTTCGCAACGTGCTGGTGCACGGCTACGGCGACGTCGACCTCGCCGTCGTGCGCGACGTGCTCGAGAACCACCTCGGCGACCTCGACGCCTTCGTCGCGGCCATGCGCGTGCGCCTCGCGAGGTAGCGCCGCAAGGTGCACGGGGACGGGGGTTCGTCGTGGCTGCGGCGACCGGTGTCCGTTTCGACTCCGTCCGCGACGACTCCGCCACCGATCCAGCGCTGCTGGAATTGAACTGCAATGGCAGCCCATGGTCGGGATCGTCGACCGCGGTGCGGGCACGGGACGGCAGATGTCGAGACCGTCGGCGGCGACGCTAGGGCCCAAGCGACGGCGCGTGCCGGGGGCAGACGAACACGAGTGCCGCCGATCGATAGGACGGGCTCGGCGACGCGAGCGCAGCGGGGGCCGCCCTGCCCGGCGACGCCCCGAACCACGCCGACGCCAGGCGCCACCCGAGGAGGCCGAAGCCGAGCAGACCCGTGCCGACGCAGCCCGCCAGCATCGAGCCGTCGCCCAGCGCATCTCGCAATGCGCGGTGTTCGTGCTTGTCGAGGGCCATGCCGAGCGCGAGGAGCGCGACTCCGCTCGCGAAGAGCCCGATCCCGACGCGGCACGCGGCGACGCACACGCGCCGGATGCGCGCGTAGCGTCGTTCGTCGCGGCAGAGCAGGCATGGGGGAGCACGGAGCACGGGGACGGAGCACGGGGACGGTTTCAACAAGTTGCCATTCCGGTCTCACCGGAATTGCGATCGCACGATGCGCTTGAAATGCCGCGATTCGACGGCCTGGAATTCCGGTCCCAACGAAATGTTGTGCATAGGCATCATGGGAAGGTGGCGTCCCGGACCCCGCTGCCAGCTGCCGCCCTGAACGCGCGTTCCGCGCGCCAGGCACCCGCGCGGTCGCCGATGCCGTCGTTGGGCGCGCGGAGCGGCATCCGTGCGTGGGTCGCGTTGCTGACGACCATGCTGGCCTTCGGGTCGCTCGACGCCGCCGCCGGGGACCCACGCACGTTCGCCGCCCATGCCGGGCCCGAGCTCGTGGCGGCGGGAGACTGGCGTCCTCCATCCGCCGGCGCGACGATCGCGTTGTCACACATCAACCCGCTCCGAGAGGAGGACGCCGATGGAGAGGTATATCGGACTGGATGTGCATGCCGCAAGCACGACGTGCGCGGTGATCGATGCGCGCGGCAAGCGCGTGCGCGTGGACGTGGTGGAGACCAACGGGCAGGCGCTCATCGAGTTCCTCAGGATGCAGCCGGGCACGCTGCGGCTCTGTCTCGAGGAGGGGACGCAGGCCCAGTGGCTGGCGGAGATCCTGAGCCCGCACGTAGCGCAGCTCGCGGTGGTCCACGTGCGCGAGTCGCGCGGCCCGAAGGACGACGAGCGGGATGCGCTGGCACTCGCGGAGCAGATGCGCACGGGCAAGCTGGATACGACCGTCTACAAGCAGGTGGGGGCCTTCGGTGCGCTGAGGAATCTCGTCAAGACCCACTCGATGGTGGTCCAGGACGTCGTGCGGACGCAGAACCGGATCCGGGCGCTGTTTCGATCGCGGGGCGTGCCGGTCGCGGGCAAGTCGGTCTACGCGACGAAGGAACGGGAGACCTGGATCGCGAAGTTGCCGGAGCACGCCCGAAGCGCGGGAAGGCTCCTGTACGCACAGTACGAAGCGGTCAACGATGTTCGTGCCGACGCAGAGCACAAGCTGATCGAGGAGTCGCACCGACACCCGATCACGCGAGTGCTCGAGACGTGCCCCGGCGTGGGCCCGATCCGAGCAGCCCAGATCGTGTCCGTGGTCGTGACGCCGGATCGCTTCCGCAAGCGCCAGCAGTTCTGGTCGTACTGCGGGCTCGGGCTCGTGATGCGCTCGTCGTCCGATTGGGTGAAGAACGACAGCGGCACGTGGGCGCGGGCGACGGTCAACAAGACCCGCGGACTCAATTTCAATCACAACCACGTGCTGAAGCAGGTGTTCAAG
>CAIMWA010000501.1 GCA_903845045.1 uncultured delta proteobacterium
CAGATCGCGCAGGATTTCGAGGCGTACTTCCAGGAGACCGAGCAACGCGCGCGGGAGCTCATCGCCGATGCCTTCGCCGCGATCGCGCCGGACGTCATGCCCAAGGTCGTCGCGGCGTTGCTGCGTGCCACCGGCTACCACGTGCGATCCGGCGGAGCTGGCGCCGACCGCGGCGTGGACCTCTACGCCTCCCCGGATCCGTGGATGGTCCGCGCGCCGCGGATCAAGGTGCAGGTGAAGCACCGCGCGAACCCCATGGGCGGCGCCGAGCTGCGGAACTTCATCGGTACGCTGCAGGACGGCGACACCGGGATTTACGTGAGCAGCGGCGGTTTCACGAAGGATGCGCGCTACGAGGCGGAGCGGTCGTCGCGGCCGGTGTCGCTCGTCGATCGTGCCGAGCTCATCGCGCTGTTCCTGGAGCGGTACGACGCCCTCGACGAGGACGTGCGGGCGTTGGTTCCCGTGAAGCGTGTGTTCCTGCCGGTGAAGGTGGGGGGCGAGTAGCCGCGACGCGCTCCCCCGCCTGAACCGGTCAACCCTCCCAGACGTGCAGGCGCACCCGAAGGTCCTCGACCATCGCAGGAGGTAGCGTGGGGAACGCGAGCTCGAGCTCCTTGCCCTCGGCGGCCCTGCCGTCGTCATCGGCGTCCGCGCCTTCGGGGTCGTCCGAGGCGAGATCGCCGCCGGTGAGCACCTCGAAGGTTTGCGACCGTACGCGCAGCTCTTCGTACATGCGTTCGTCGTATGTGGCGGCGAGGTACGGCACGCCGACGTCCAGCATCGAGGGTGTGGCGCCGTCGGGATCGGCCGCCCGCTCGCGGAACGTCTTGCTGCCGATGCGGTCGACGCGCCCCGTACGCTGTTCGAGCACCGCCGGATTCCACGCAAGATCGTAGTGCACGACGTTGCGGCAGTGCCGGTGGAGGTCGATGCCCTCCTGGCCCACCGAGGTGACCACCATGATCTCGGGGAGCAGCGGACTGTTGAAGCCAGCGAACACCCGCCGACGCCGATCGGGGTCCGTGCTTCCGTCGACGAGCACGACGAAGCCGGTGTCGCGCATGCGCGTGGCCTCATAGAGGTTCTGACGCTCGGTGCCGTCTTCGTGGACGCGCCCCGAGGCCGCGCGAAGGTCCTCGACGAACACCGCGAGGCGGTCGGCCATGGTCTCGCGCTGCCCGGCAAGCGGCTGAAAGAACGCCTCGACCAGGAGGTCGGCCCGGGAATTCTCGGCCAGTTCGGAGCGATCCGGCAGGATGCGCAGCAGCACCGACTCGCGCAGCACGGCGCGGCGAAGGGCTTGAAAGACGAGCAGCCGCTCGCGCCAGTCGAAGGCGAGCCCGTCGCCGCGTTTCACACCGGCGACGAGATCGACCACCACGCGGCCGCGGCGGACAGCCACCACGGTGCCGAGCTTCACGCCGCGCTTTGCGCTGCTCGTGGCGGGCACGAGCATTTTATGGTCGCAGCCCTGGAGCCAGCCCGGCGAAAAGCCGCGGGAGAACGAGAGTTCCATCTCCTCG
>CAIMWA010000502.1 GCA_903845045.1 uncultured delta proteobacterium
GACGACGACCCTCCCCTGCCGGGTAGGACCGCCGTCCGTGGATCGTGACTGGTGAAGTCACGATCTCCTTGCAACCTAGTTTTCAGAGACCGGGCGGAACCGCGAAGGTTCCTTCGATCGTCCGCTGGCGCTGGTGTCGCGTTTGCGACTCCCTTTCGCCGTCGGGGAGGGCGGTTTTACTCGCTCTCCGCTGGGTGTCAACAACTTTGTCGTCGCTGACTTCTTTTTTTCTGCCGCCGTTCGGCGCCGCGTTTCCGGGGCCCGTCGTCGACAGGGGCGCTTTGTAGCCCCGTCGTCTCGGCGCCGTCAAGCGCCTGTCACGTTTTTTTCTTCAGCCCCCCGAAACCGCCGGCAAACGCAGGCCTTCGAGCTCGCGCGAGAACTTCTCGGCCATGAGGCGGTTGAGGTTGAAGAGGCCGTAGCACGTCGCCAGCGGCGGCACGCGCGGGTCGGGCGTGCCCGAGAAGCTCTCGACGGCGCGCTTCAGCAGCTCGGTGGTGAGCTCGAGGCGCTCCTGCACCACCGTCGCGCGGCTGGCCGACGTGAATCCCCAGAAGGCGCACGCGTCGATGAACGACAACGGCTGGCCGCGGAGGAACTTTCGCAGCGCGTCGCCCTTGGCGATCTGCTGGATCGACGCGACGTCCATCGGCGTGAGCGCTGCGCTCTTCGCCGCGGGCTTCGCGACGACGGGCTCGGCGACGACCTTCGGCTCCTTCGCGGGGCGCGCGGCCTTGGGCGTGGCGACCTTCGGCTCCTTCACCGCGGGCTTCGCGGCGACGGGCTCCTCTTCGACCGCGACGGGGGCCGGCGGCGGCGCGGCGACGCGCAGCGGTACCGGCGCCTTCGGAGCCTCGACGACGGGCTTCTCCTCGCCCTCGACGGGGACCTCGACGCCGGCGGCTTCGGTCATCGAGACGAGGGTTCGCGCCACCGTGCGGCCCTTGCGCGTGAGCTTGTACGTGCGCTGGTCGCTGTGCTCCAGCCACCCGAGCCCGCACAGGCCGTCGGCGCCGGAGAGCTTCGCGAGCACGCGGTTCGAGTCGGGGTACATCCGCTCGAAGCCGCGCAGCGAGAACGACTCCGGGTACATCTTCCACGACCGCACGATGAGGTCTTCGACGGAGAACGCCTCGACGTCGGTAGCCATCGAGGTGGCGGCCATCAGGATCTTCTGTCGGACGGTCAGTTCAGCGCTCATCGTCAGGTCCCTCGTTCTGCCCGCACCGTACTGCGGCGGAAAACATCCACGCCAAGAACCGGGCACACATCGTCGTTCGGTCAACTCACCGCGCGGCTGCAATAGCTCGCCGCGAGCAGTCCAGTTCCGGACACCCGCGCCACCGCGTGCTCGCCGCCGCCGGCGAGGTGCCGCAGCACGCGCGCGACGAGCGAGACGTCGGGCTCGCCGAGGCTGCGCGCCACGTCGGCAGCGAGCATCGGCGCTCCCTCGGCCGCGCGCAGCGAGGCCTCGACGCGCGCTTGCAGGGCGAGCACCTCGGCGGCCGCGCGCTTGCCCGCCTCGACGCCGGGCTGGTGGTACGCGTTCACGCCGATCATCGACGCGTAGAGCCCGACGGCGCGCTCGTACAGCGCGACGAGCATGCCCACGCCGCGCGCGTCGGCCTCGCGCAGCGTGACCGTGAGCGACGGCCCGCGCCGCTCGTGCAGCGCCCGCCGCGTGCCCTCGAGGAACCCGTAGAGGTAGTCGGCGCTGGTCACCCCCGCGTCGACGTCGATGCTCGCGCCGTCGCGTGATTTCAGCACCTCGATGAAGGTCGCGAAGAAGTCGTCGCGGCCGTCGCGGAGCTGCTGCACGTACGCGTGCTGGTCGGTGCTGCCCTTGTTTCCGTAGACCGTGAGGCCCTGGTGCACGACGGCGCCGTCGAGGCCGCGCTCCTTGCCGACGGACTCCATCACGAGCTGCTGCAGGTAGCGCGAGAACAGCTCGAGGCGGTCCTTGTACGGGAGCACGACCATCGCGCGATCGCCGCGGCCGTTGCCCGCGAGGTGCCACGCGAGGGCGAGCGCCGCCGCGGGGTTCGTGCGCCACCCGGGGCGCCGGGTGGCTTCGTCCATCGCCCGCGCGCCAGCCAGGAACGCTGCGGTGTCGAGGCCTTGCAGCGCCGCGGGGAGCAGGCCCACGGCGGAGAGCACGGACGTTCGACCGCCGACCCAGTCCCACATCGGGAACGTGGCGAGCCAGCCCTCGGCCTTCGCGACGCGGTGAAGCTCGCTGCCGTCGCCGGTGACCGCCACGGCGTGCTCGGCGAAGCGCAGCCCGTCGGCCGCGTATGCCGCCGCGAGCTCCAGCATCCCGTTGCGCGTCTCCTTGGAGCCGCCGGACTTCGAGATGACCACCGCGAGGGTGCCGCGGAGATCGCCGCCGTGGGCGCTCACGCGCAGCCGCGCGACGAGGCGGTCGATGCCGTCGGGGTCGGTGTTGTCGACGAAATGCAGCGGCATCGCGTCGCGCGCGCCGCCCAGCGCGTGGGACACGAATTGCGGTCCCAGCGCCGAGCCGCCGATGCCGACGACGACCACGCGGTCGAAGCGTCCCGCGGCCGGGGCGCGCACCTCGCCGGCGTGCACCGCCCGCGCGAAGGACTCGACGTCGCGTCGCGCTTCTTCGATGGCCAGGCGCAGCGAGGGATCCGGCGCGAGCTCCGGGGCGCGGAGCCAGTAGTGGCCGACGCGTCGATGCTCGTCGGGGTTCGCCTCGGCGCCGGCCTCGAGCGCCGTCATCGAGCGCTGCGCAGCGGCGAGCGCGGGCTCGAGGGCAGCGACCCGCGACGCGTCGAGGTCCATCGCCGTCCAATCGACGCACACGCCCAGGGCGTCGTCGTCCACGCACCCCTGGAGCTCCGCATCTTCGTTCGTCATCACCCGCTCCCGTCCAGCATGAAGGTACCACGCCCGCGGCGCACAGCGCTCTGCTAGGCTCCGTCGCTCGATGTCCTCGCGCCGCGCCGCTGCGATCGCCGCCGTGCTCGCCGCCTCCGGGTGCGGGCCGGGGGTCTCCGTGCTCGGCGCGCCGCCCGTCGACGCCGGCGATCCGATGGATGCGCCGGAGCCGGCCTTCGACTCGCTGGTCATCGTTCGCCGCGACGCGCCGGAGGTCCCTCCCGAGTGCCGCATGGACCGCGACTGCGACGACGGAGTGGGCTGCACCGTCGACGCGTGCCGCGAGGAGCGCTGCGTGCACGCCCCCCTCGCCGCGCTCTGCCCCGCGGGCTCGGCGTGCGAGCCCGGGCGCGGCTGCCGGGCCCAGCGCGCGTGCGCGACGGACGCCGTGTGTGCCGACGACGACCCTTGCACGGTCACCGAGCAC
>CAIMWA010000503.1 GCA_903845045.1 uncultured delta proteobacterium
ACCACGAGGCGCGGCGACGAGCGTGCGGCGAAGAGCGCGAGGAGCAGGTCGAGGTCGAGGCTGCGCTCGTGGAACTCGTCAAGGATCAGCGTCTCGAAGCGGTCCGCGAGGTCGCGGGCGTGGAGCACGACGCCCGGCGTGGCGAAGAGGATCCGCGTCGCGTCGGAGCTCACCGACTCGTCGCGCACGCTGTAGCCCACGGTGCTTCCGAGCTTCACCCGCTCGAGGTCGGCGACGCGCGCGGCGAGGCTCCGACACGCGACGCGCCGAGGTTCGACGACGAGCACGCGCCCTCGCGCCGCCGCCCAGCGTGGGACCTCCGTCGACTTGCCCGAACCCGTGGGCGACGACACCACCACGGAGCCCGCGGCGAGGGCGGCGTCGAAGGCGGCGTGGGCGGCGTGGATGGGCAGTTCGTCGGGCGTCACGCGCACATCATGGGGCCACCGCGGTCCGCTGCGCGATGCTTCGTGGGCCCGGGGGCGGGCTGGCGCAACGAACGCCGTCGCGGTAGCTCCGGCGCCGTCATGGGAAACGAGTTCACGGGGATGGCGTCGCACTCCGCCGAGTACTTCGGCGACACCCGGGACCATTGGTGGAACCCCGATTTCCTCCCGCTCCTCGCCGCGCGATGGCGCCTCGGGGCGGCGCGCGACGTGCTCGACGTGGGCTGCGGCGTCGGCCATTGGAGCATGCTCCTCGGACCGCACCTCGCCGCCGATGCGCGCATCGTCGGCGTCGATCGCGACGCGCACTGGGTGGCGACGGCGCGGGCCCGGGCCGAGCGTCGCGGGCTGTCTTCGCGATTCCGCTACGAGCAGGGCGTGGCCGAGCGGCTGCCCTTCGCCGACGGGTCCTTCGACCTGGTCACGTGTCAGACGGTGCTCATCCACGTGCCCGATCCGCGGGCCGCGCTCGCGGAGATGATTCGCGTGACGCGTCCCGGGGGCCTCGTCGCGGTGGTGGAGCCGAACAACCTCTCGGGGACGTTGCTCGGCGACGACGCCTCGTTTCGCGACGGCGTGGACGAGGTGCTGGCCTCGGTGCGGTTTCAGATGGTGTGCGAGCGCGGCAAGGCCGCCCTCGGCGAAGGCGACAACTCCATCGGACAATTCGTTCCGGGGTACTTCGCGGAGCTCGGGTTGTCCGAGGTCGGCGTGTTCTTGAATGATCGTGCGAGCGTGATGCTTCCACCGTACGTCGGCGACGCACAGCGGGCCGAGGTCGACGAGACCCTCGACCGCGACCGCCGCGACATCGCCATCTGGGATCGCGACGAGACCCTTCGGTACTTTCTCGCCGGGGGCGGCTCCGCAGACGACTTCGACGTCGCGTGGGCGGGCGCGTGCGTACGGCTTCGTCGCGCGGCCGCCGCGATGCGCGCGGGCACGTTCCGCTCGGCGGGCGGCGCGGTGACGTACTGCATCTCGGGACGCAAGCCGGTGTCGCCGTGAGCCTCGGTGCCTCGTCACGGGTCGTCGTTGCGGTCGTGGTGTTGCAGGGCTGCGGCGCGTCGGTGACCGCGGTGAACGCCGACGCCGGCGTCGATGCGCGGACGGTCGTCGATGGCGCGGCGGTGGATGTGGCCGTCGTCGAGGCTTCGATCCCCGATGTGCCAGCGGACGCGCGTCTCGCGCCGGCCTTTCTCGCCAACGCGATCTGGGCAGGACCCCGCACGCAGGCGTTCTGCGCCCTCGCGACGTCCGGCGGCGTGCGCTGCTGGGGCGGCAACGGAGCGCTCTTTCCGGCTGGAACCGTCGAGCCCGTGACGGCGCCGCGGGCGTTTCCGTCGCTCGACGGCGCGACGCAGGTCTCCCTCGAGTCGCACGGCTGCGCGCGCATGGGCGACGGCACGGCGCAGTGCTGGGGAACCAACTTCCTCGGTGAATTGGGCAACCCCGGGAGCCACGACCTTCCCGCGCCGGTGCTCGGTCTGCGCGGCGTCGCGAGCGTCCACGCGGCGTCGAACCTCACGTGTGCGCGCATGGACGACGGCACCGTCGACTGCTTCGGCGACGGGCGCCTCGGTCAGCTCGGCACCGGCGTACTTCGTGGCAACGGCCAGCCCACCGCGGTTCCTGGCATCGCGACGGCGGTGGAGCTTTGCATCGGCGGCGCGACGCCCTGCGTGCGCCTCACGAACGGGACCTTCGTGTGCTGGGGCTACGACGCTTCCGGCGAGGCGGGCGCGGGCGTCACCGGCATGGTGCTTCGCCCGACGGCGGTGTCGGGCATCGTGGGCGCGACGCACCTCGCGTGCGGCGATGCCCACACGTGCGCGGTGCTCGCCGACGCCACGGTGCAGTGCTGGGGCAACAACGCCTACGGACAGCTCGTCGTTGGCACGCAGACGAGCCGCAGCGCTCCGGCGCCGGTGCGGGGC
>CAIMWA010000504.1 GCA_903845045.1 uncultured delta proteobacterium
ATCACAAGATGATGCGCGACGGACTGCGGGCGGTGCTCAAGAAGCAGCCCGACGTCGAGATCGTCGGCGAGGCCGAGGACGGCCGCGAGGCCATCGCTCTCGCCCTCTCGTTGCGGCCTACGGTGGTGGTGATGGACGTCACCATGCCGGGTCTCAACGGCATCGACGCGACGCGGCGGCTGCTCAAGGAGCTCCCTTCGGTGAAGGTCATCGGACTCTCGATGAACACCGATCGTCGCTACGTGATGGCGATGTTCGAGGCCGGCGCCGTCGGGTATGTCGTCAAGAGCTCGGCGTCGGAGGAGCTCTTCCGCGCCATCGTCGCGGCGAGCGCCGGCCAGACCTTCGTGAGCCCGGCGGTCGGCGAGTACGTCGTGCGCGGAGCCCTCGGCGACGCGGCGCCCGGTGCGCACAAGGCCCTGAGCGCGCGGGAGCGCGAGGTGCTCCAGCTCCTCGCCGAGGGCAAGGCGTCGAAGGAGATCGCCGCATGCCTGGAGATCGGTCTTCCGACGGTGGAGACGCATCGGCGGCAGATCAGCCTCAAGCTCGGCCTGCACTCCATCGCCGAGCTCACGAAGTACGCCCTGCGCGAAGGGCTGACGACCCTCGATCGCTGAGCGCCGGGGCGATGCCGGTTGCGATCGGACCGCCTATTTCCAGTAGTATTCGAAGCACGGCGGGCAGATCGTGTGGCTGACGTACGCCGGCAGGTCGGCGATCCACGCGGGCACCCAATCCCATAAGCCGGAGTCGTCGTTGCGCAGCGTGCGCCGGCAGTTGCTGCACTGGCTCGCGAGCCCGCCGGACTGCAGATAGGCGAGCTCGAGCTCGGCCCCGGTGCGCGCGTCGAGGTCCGTCGGCCGCTCGACCTTCAGGCTGTTGATGATCACCAGACCCTGCGCGTTCTTCAAGGGATAGATTCCCTGGTGGTATTCGCGGTGCGTCTCCGCGCTCGGGCACGCGTAGAGGTTCTCCCACCGCTGCCCCGACGCCAGGACCCGCTCGAGGCGCTCGCGGTAGAAGCTCCGGGTGACGCCGGCGATGGCGTCGAAGAGGTTGACGCCGATGGGGGATCTCGTGTCGAAGCCGGGCGTGCCGCCGTTGGCCTCCCAGAAGGCGCAGTACGCCGGGTTGACGTAGATGACGTCGAAGCCGGGCGAGAGCGCGAAGATGCTGTGCCGGTCGCGCTCGAGCGTCTCGAGGGAGAACCCGTCCAGGAGCGTCGGAAACGTGGGGGCGTAGCGACTCATGGCCGACCTCGGGAGCGCTCAGCGTGGCACCGGGCGAGCGCGGCGCCAATCCTCGAGATCGATGAGGACGATGAGAGCGGGTGCCCATGATACGCTCGGGGCATGCGCTGCGGCGGCAACGGCAACTCCAAAATCGCGTCGGCGCTGGCCCGCGCGAGCGCCCTCGCCCTCGCCCTCCACACAGGCACAGCCCGCGCCGACGACACCTGGACGACGCCCTACCCCGGGATCCGGTACCTGCACCGCACGCAGTCGCCGCGCATCAGCATGTACGCCGCCGTCGTGGACCTCTGCGCGCCGGGCGTCTCGGTGCAGCAGTCGTCCTTCGAGGAGCGCGGCGGGCGGACCTCGACGTGGGCCGCGGGCGCCGGCGTGCAGTGGGCCATCAACGGCGACTTCTCGTGCCGTCCCGTGGACGTCGTCGCCGCGACGTCGCCGCTCGTGCAGTGCGTCGGCCATCCGGCCTACATGACCTACGGCGTCGCCGCGCACGCCGGCGTTCCGTGGCCCGATCCGCCCTTTCACGACGCGGTGATGGCCTTCGCGCCGGGGCGCGCGGAGGTCTTCCAGTGGGACCTTCACCAGGGCTTCGAGCCGTGGATGCGCGAGGTCATCAGCGGACACTGGAGCATGCTCATCGACGGCGTCGCCACCGACGCCTGCGCGAGCGACACGGGACGCCCCTCGCGCACGGCCATCGGCATGAACCACGACCGGACGCAGCTCATCCTTGCCACCGCCGACGGGGACCGCGCGCACGGGGTGTACAACGGTCGCACGTGCCCCGAGATGGGCGAGTTCCTTCGCGAGCTCGGCGCGACGGACGGCTTCAACCTCGACGGCGGCGGCTCCACGACGATGTGGTCCGCGGCGTCGGGGATCTTGAACCACCCCGAAGACGGCTCCGAGCGCATCGTCGGACCGCATCTCGGCATCCACGCGACGGGGGTCGGTCCCGCGCTCCATTGCGTGCGCGGCTGGCATGTCGACCCCGCGGCCGCGCTGCCCGCGGTGTCGCCATCGGGACCACGGGGACGGCTCACGGCGCTGCCTCGAACGCGGGTTCTCGACACCCACGACACCACCGTCTCCCTCGATGGACTCGTGCGGGATGCAACGGGCCGCGTGGCGGGTGACAGCGCGTTCACGTCGGGTTCGCTGGGGGCTGCGGGCGTGCCGTCGGGCGCGACGGCGGCGGTGGTGACGCTCTCGGTGGTCGATGCGCCCGCCAGCGGCTTCGCCAGCGCCTTCGCGGCGGACGTCCCGCGCCCCGTCGCTTCGACGTTGAACTATCCGGGCTCCGTCGCGCTCGGAAACCTGGCCCTGCCAGGCCTCGACGGACGCGGTCGCTTCTCCGTCTACGTCTCGTCGGCGGGGCATGTGACCGCGGACCTCGACGGCTATTTCACGCCCACCGGTGCGGGCTTCGTTCCCGAGACGCCGCGGCGCCTGCTCGACACGCGAACGGCGGACGCGCCCCTCGTTCCAGGCGTGGAGCGGGTCATCGTCACCGGCATCGCGGCCGGGACCACCGCCCTCGCCCTCGACGTCGTGACCGCCGCGGCGACGGCACCGGGCAGCGTGAAGGTCTATCCGTGCGGCGAGGC
>CAIMWA010000505.1 GCA_903845045.1 uncultured delta proteobacterium
ACGTGCCTCCCGGTGCGCTGCTACGGCGGCACCCGCGACGCCGCGTGCCCGGCCACGATCCCGACCACGGGCACGTCGTGCGAGACCACCGAGGACTGCACCGCCGCGGGCACCTACTGCCTCGTCGGCTTCTGCGTCGCCCGGCAGTGCGCCACGGACGCGAACTGCGCGGCGTTCGCAGGGACGGCGTGCGTGGCTGGACAGTGCGTACCCCGGCAGTGCGGCGCCGGAGCCCCGCCCGAGGCGCGCTGCGCGACCTACGCCTGCGTGAACCAGTTCTGCGCCCCGAACTGACCCCCTCGCTGCGGGGCGCAAGCCGCGCAGCGGGCCCTCGTCGAAGCTGCTAGATCGTCGTCTCCGGTCCCTTCGCGCAGCGCTGGCGCGGCGCCGGATCCCGCGTCGACGCCATCCCTCGGAACACACACCCCGCCATGACGTTTCAAGAAGGTCCGGCCGCCCCCGTTTCGTCGTCCTCGCGCGGTGAGGGAGCGCGGCCGCCGCGTCGGTGGGGGCTCGTCGTCGTCGCCGTGCTCGCGCTGGGCGGCCTCGGCGCGCTGCTCCGGCGTCGCGCACAAGCCGTGCGCAACGCCCCGCCGCCCGCGGGACGCGAAGGTCCGGGCCAGGGCGATCGGCCGGTGCCGGTGCTGACGGCCACGGCGGCGCTGCGCGACGTGCCCGTGTACCTCGAGGGCCTCGGCACGGTGTCGGCGTTCTACACGGTCACGGTGCGCCCGCGCGTCGACGGTCAGCTCGTGAGCGTGGCGTTCCACGAGGGCCAGACGGTGCACCGCGGCGACGTGCTCGCGCAGCTCGACACGCGTCCCTTTCAAGTGGCTCTGCGCCAGGCCGAGGCGGTTGCGGCGCGGGACCGTGCGCTGCTCGACCTGAACCGCCGCACCCTCGCCCGCGACCGCGCGCTCGCGGGGCAGAACTTCATCTCGCAGCAGGAGACCGACAACGCCGCCGGCGCGGTGTCGCAGGTCGAGGCCGCGCTGCGCGCCGACGAGGCCGCGGTGGCCAGCGCGCGCCTGTCGCTCGAGTGGACGCGCGTGGTGTCGCCGCTCGACGGCGTCACCGGGCTGCGACAGGTCGACCCGGGCAACATGGTGCGCGCGGCGGACGTCAACGGCCTCGTCGTGGTGCGCCAGGTCGACCCCATCGCCGTGCTCTTCACGCTTCCGCAGGACGAGCTCCCGCGGGTGTTCGCGCAGATGGCCCGCGGCGCGCTGCCCGTGGAGGTGTACAGCCGCGACGGCGCGACGCACCTCGCGTCGGGGCAGCTCGCGGTGGTCGACAACGACGTCAACCCGGGCACCGCGACGATGCGCTTGAAGGCGGTGTTTCCGAACCCGCAGCGCGCGCTGTGGCCGGACCAGTTCGTGAAGACGCGGCTGCTGCTCACGACGCTGCGCGGGGCGCTCACGGTGCCCGCCGCGGCGGTGCAGCGCGGTCCCCAGGGAACGTTCGTGTACGTGGTCACCGGTGATCACGCGACGATGCACCCCGTGCGCGTCGATCACCTCGAGGGCGAGGATGCGCTCATCGCGAGCGGCCTCGCCGTCGGCGACGTGGTCGTCACCGAAGGTCAGACGCGGCTTCGCGAGGGGGCGCGCGTGCAGCCTCGCGCCGCGGGAGGTCCCGCCGAGGGTCCACCGGGCGCGCCGTCGGGCGAGGCGGCGCGAGGGCACCGCGGTGGCGGTGCGGGCGGTGCACCGGGCGGTGGCGGTGGCGGCGGTCGCGGCCGTGGCGACGGCGGAACGTGGCGGAGGCCCGGGGCCGAAGGCGCGCCGTGAGCCTTTCGGAGCCGTTCATCCGCCGGCCGGTGGCGACGTCGCTGCTGATGGTCGGCGTGCTGCTCGCCGGGCTCGTGGCGTTCTCGCAGCTCCCGGTGGCGCCGCTCCCGCAGGTCGACTACCCGACGCTCGTCGTGTCGACGCAGCTCCCCGGGGCGAGCGCCGAGACCATGGCGTCGTCGGTGACGACGTCCCTCGAGCGCCAGCTCGGGATGATCACCGGCCTCACGCAGATGACGTCCCTCAGCAGCTACGGGACGTCGCAGATCACCCTGCAATTCAGCCTCGACCGCCCCATCGGCGCCGCCGAGCAGGACGTGCAGGCGGCCATCAACGCCGCGACGAACCTGCTCCCTCGCACGCTCCCGACGCCGCCGACGTACAGCCGGAGCAACCCCGCGGACACGCCGGTGCTCACCCTCGCCGTCTCCTCCGAGGCGCTGCCGCTCACGCAGGTCGACGACCAGGCCGACTCGATCCTCGCGCAGAAGATCTCGCAGGTCGTGGGCGTGGGGCTCGTGACGCTGAACGGGCGGCAGAAGCCCGCCGTGCGCGTGCAGGTCGACCCGCAGGCGCTCGCCGGCAGCGACCTCACCCTCGAGGACGTGCGCACCGTGCTCTCGCAGGCGAACGTGCACCAGCCCGCGGGCAACATCGATGGTCCGCGGCAGACGTACACGCTCTCGACGAACGACCAGCTCACCGACGCGGCGGCGTTTCGCAGCGTGGTGCTCGCCTACCGCAACGGCTCGCCGATCCGCCTGCGCGACGTCGCCGCGGTGGTCGACGGCGCCGAGAACGCGCAGCTCGCGGGCTGGGCCAACGGCCACCGCGCGGTGATCCTCAACGTGCAGCGGCAGCCCGGCGCGAACATCATCGACGTCGTCGACCGCATCAAGGCGCTGCTCCCGCAGCTCCGCGCGTCGCTGCCCCAGGGCGTGCGCGTCGAGATCGTGGCCGACCGCACCGAGACCATCCGAGCCTCCGTCGAGGACGTCGAGTTCACGCTGGTGCTCACCATCGGCCTCGTCGTGCTCGTGATCTTCCTTTTCCTGCGCAACGTGCGCGCGACGGTGATCCCCGGCGTCGCGGTGCCGCTCTCGCTCGTGGGCACCTTCGGGATCATGTACGCGCTGGGCTACAGCCTGAACAACCTCACGCTCATGGCGCTGACCATCTCCACGGGCTTCGTCGTCGACGACGCCATCGTGGTGACGGAGAACATCTCGCGCTTCATCGAGGAGGGCGACGAGCCCTTCGAGGCGGCGTTGAAGGGCGCGGCGCAGATCGGCTTCACCATCGTGTCGCTGACGGTGTCGCTCATCGCCGTGCTCATCCCGCTGCTGTTCATGGGCGGCATCATCGGGCGGCTCTTTCGCGAGTTCGCCGTCACCCTCGCCGCGGCCATCGCCGTCTCGGCGGTGCTCTCGCTCACGCTCACGCCGATGATGGCCGCGTACCTGCTCCGCGCCGAGCCTCCCGCCGCGCAGCGCGGGGCCTTCTACGCCGCCACCGAGCGCGCGTGGGACGCGATCCTCGCCGCGTACGACCGCGGGCTCCGGTGGGTGCTGCGGCACCAGACCACGACGCTGCTCACGACGCTGGGTACCGTGGCGCTCACCGGCGCGCTGGTCGTTCTGATCCCCAAGGGGTTCTTTCCGCAGCAGGACACGGGGCTCATCGTGGGCGTCACCGAGGCCGCGCCGGAGGTGAGCTTCGCGCGCATGGCCGAGCGCCAGACCGCGGTGTCCGACGTGCTGCGCGCGGACCCCGACGTCGCCGCGGTGGTGTCGTTCATCGGCGCCGACGGCACGAACCCCTCGACGAACACCGGGCGCCTCTCGGTGACGCTGCGGCCCCACGCCGAGCGCCGCGCGAGCGCCGACGAGATCGTCACGCGGCTGCAGCGCCGGCTCGCCGACGTGGAGGGCGTCGCCGTGTACCTCCAGGCCGCGCAGGACCTCCAGGTCGACACGCGCAGCGCCCGCACGCAGTACCAGTACACGCTCGAGGACACCGACGCCGACGAGCTCGCGCTCTGGGCCCCGCGGTTCCAGTCGGCGCTGCAGGGGCTGCGGGACCTCACCAGCGACCAGCAGGGCGCGGGCATCGAGATGGCCGTGACCGTGGACCGCGACACCGCGTCGCGCCTCGGCGTCACCGCGCAGGCCATCGACGACACCCTCTATGACGCCTTCGGACAGCGGCAGGCGTCGCTGATCTTCACGCAGCTCAACCAGTACCGCGTGATCCTCGAGCTCGACGCCGCGCACCAGCGCGACGAGGCCTCGCTGCGCAGCCTCTACGTGCGCGCGCAGGACGGCGGCCAGGTTCCGCTCTCGGCGTTCTGCCGCTTCACGCAGCGCCCGTCGCGCCTCGCCATCACGCACCAGGGCCAGTTCCCCGCGGTGACGCTGTCGTTCAACCTCGCGCCGGGCATGTCCCTCGGCGACGCCGTAGAGCGCGTGGCCGCGGCGGAGCGCAGCGTGGGCCTTCCGCCCGGCGTGCGCGGCGATTTCCAAGGCTCCGCGCAGGCCTTCCGCGAGTCCCTCGACAGCCAGCCGCTGTTGATCCTCGCGGCGCTGCTCGCCGTCTACATCGTGCTCGGCGTGCTCTACGAGAGCTTCATCCACCCCATCACGATCCTCTCGACGCTGCCCTCGGCCGGCGTCGGCGCCTTCGCCGCGCTGTTGCTCACCGGCATGGACTTCAGCGTCATCGCCCTCATCGGCGTGATCCTGCTCATCGGCATCGTGAAGAAGAACGCCATCATGATGATCGACTTCGCGCTCGAGGCGGAGCGCACCGAGGGGCTCTCGCCCGCCGAGGCCATCCACAAGGCCTCGCTGCTGCGCTTTCGCCCCATCATGATGACGACGCTCGCGGCGCTGCTCGGCGCGCTCCCCCTCGCCCTCGGCACCGGCACCGGGTCCGAGCTGCGTCGGCCCCTCGGCGTGGCCATCGTCGGCGGGCTGCTCGTTTCGCAGCTCCTCACGCTCTTCACCACGCCGGTGATCTACCTCTTCATGGAGCGCGCGCGCCGCGCCCTCGCGGGCGCCCGGTGAACCTCTCCGCGCCGTTCGTGCGGCGGCCCGTGGCGACGTCGCTGCTCGCGCTGGCGGTGCTCCTCGCGGGCATCGCGGCGTACTTCCAGCTCCCGGTGGCGCCGCTGCCGAAGATCGACTTTCCGACGATCTCGGTGAACGCGTCGCTGCCCGGCGCGAGCCCCGAGACCATGGCCTCGTCGGTGGCGACGCCCCTCGAGCGCCGCCTCGGACGCATCCCCGGCGTCACCGAGATGACCTCGAGCAGCAGCCTCGGGCAGACCTCCATCACGCTGCAATTCGACCTCGCGCGCACCGTCGCCGACGCCTCGCGGGACGTGCAGGCGGCCATCAACGCGTCGCTCGGCGAGCTTCCCCCCGGTCTCCCGTCGCGCCCGTCGTTCCGCAACTTCAACCCGTCCGACGCGCCCATTCTCATCGTCTCGCTGACGTCGGCGACGCTGCCGCTAGCGCAGGTGTTCGATCAGGCGAACACCGTGCTCGCGAACCGCATCTCGCGCATCGACGGCGTGGGCCAGGTCTTCGTCGGCGGCGGCCAGCAGCCCGCGGTGCGCGTGCAGGCCGACCCCGAGGCCCTCGCCGGCGTGGGGCTGACCCTCGACGACGTGCGCCAGGCCCTCGCCACCGCCACCGTCGACCAGGCCACCGGCGCCCTCGCCGCGGGCGGTCAGATGCAGGTGCTCGCGCCGAGCGATCAGCTCATGGGCGCGGCGGCCTTCGCGCCGCTGGTGCTCGCGTGGCGCAACGGATCTCCGGTGCGGCTGCGCGACGTGGCGCGGGTCATCGACGACGTGGAGAACAACCGCGCGGCGGCGTGGGCCAACGGCCAGCGCGCCGTGGTGCTGGTCATCCGCCGCGAGCCCGGCGCCAACGTCATCGACGTCATCGCGCGGGTGAAGGCCATGCTCCCGTCGCTCACCGCGGCCATCTCCCCGGCCATCGACGTCGACGTCGCGGTGGACCGCGCCGGCACCATCCGCGCGTCCGTGCGCGACGTCGAGCTGTCCCTCGCGATCAGCGTGCTGCTCGTAGTGCTGGTCGTCTTCGCGTTCCTGCGCAACGTGCCGGCGACGCTCATCCCGAGCGTGGCGGTGCCGCTGTCGCTCGTGGGCACCTTCGGCGCGATGTACCTGCTCGGGTACAGCCTGAACAACCTGTCGCTGATGGCGCTCACCATCTCCACGGGCTTCGTCGTCGACGACGCCATCGTGGTGACGGAGAACATCACGCGCTTCATCGACGCCGGCGACGACCCGGTCACCGCGGCGCTCAAGGGCGCGCGGCAGATCGGCTTCACCATCGTGTCCATCACCGTGTCGCTGCTCGCGGTGTTCCTGCCGATCCTGCTCATGGGCGGCATGGTGGGGCGCATCTTTCGCGAGTTCGCGGTGACGCTGAGCGTGGCCATCGGCCTATCTGCGGTGGTGTCGCTCACGGTCACGCCGGCCATGGCCGCGCGGATGCTCCGCGACGAGCGCGGGCGCCCGCACGGACGGCTCTACCGCTTCTCCGAGCGGGTCTTCGACGGCGCGCTGGACCTCTACGCCCGCGGCCTCGACGTGGTGCTGCGGCACCCGGCGCTGACGCTGCTCGCGACGGTGGGCGCCGTGGCGGCGACGGTGTGGCTCGCCGGCGCGGTGCCCAAGGGGCTCTTTCCGCAGCAGGACACCGGGCAGCTGATGGGCTTCGTCGACGCCCCGCAGGACGCATCCTTCGGGTCCGTGCGCGACCGGCTGCAGCGGGCCTCGCGCGCGGTGCTCGAGGACCCCGACGTGCGCCACGCCGTGGCCTTCACCGGCGGCTTCGGCGGCGGCGGCGGCAACGGCTCGATGTTCATCGAGCTGCGCGACCGGCCTGCGCGGCGCATCGACAGCGACGCCGTCATCGCGCGCCTGCGGCGCAACCTCGGCCGCGTCGGCGGGATCACCGTGTTCCTGCAGTCGGTGCAGGACGTCCGCATCGGCGGGCGCCAGTCGCGCACGCAGTACCAGTACACCCTCGAGGATGCCGACCTCGACGAGCTGCGCGTCTGGGCGCCGCGGATCTTCCGCGCCCTGCAGGGCGTCTCGGTGCTCCGCGACGTGGCGTCGGACCAGCAGAACGCGGGGCTCTCGCTCGACGTGCAGATCGATCGCGACACGGCGTCGCGCCTCGGCGTGCAGGCCGTCGACGTCGACAGCGTGCTCGCCGACGCCTTCTCGCAGCGCCAGGTCGCGCTCACGCACACGCAGGTGAACGCGTATCGCGTGATCCTCGAGGCGCCGCCGTCGATGCAGCAGCACCCCGAGGACCTGCGGCACCTCTACGTTCGCGCGGGCCGCGCGGGCGGCATCGTCCCGCTGGGGGCGCTGGTGCGCGCGTCGCCGGGCTCGCTGCCGCTGTCGGTGAACCACCAGGGACCGTTCCCGGCGGTGACCCTCTCGTTCAACCTCGCGCCCGGCACGTCCCTCGGTCAGGCCGTCGTGCTCATCGAGGACGCGCAGCGCCGCATCGGCGTGCCCGCGAGCATGCGCGCGAGCTTCCGCGGCACCGCCCAGGCCTTCCAGGACTCGCTCCGCGACGAGCCGAAGCTCGTGCTCGCGGCGCTGCTCACGGTCTACCTCGTGCTCGGCATGCTCTACGAGAGCCTCGTGCACCCGGTGACGATCCTCTCGACTCTGCCCTCGGCGGGCGTCGGGGCCCTCGCCGCGCTGCTGCTCACGGGCACCGACTTCAGCATCATCGCCCTCGTCGGGATCATCCTGCTCATCGGCATCGTGAAGAAGAACGCCATCATGATGATCGACTTCGCGCTCGAGGCGGAGCGCACCGAGGGCATGACGGCCACGGAGGCCATCCGCGCCGCGTGCGTGCTGCGGTTCCGCCCGATCATGATGACCACGCTGGCGGCGCTGCTGGGGGCGCTGCCCCTCGCGCTGGGGTCGGGCACGGGATCCGAGCTCCGCAAGCCCCTCGGCATCTCCATCGTGGGCGGCCTGCTCTTCTCGCAGATGCTCACGCTCTACACGACGCCGGTGATCTACCTCGCGCTGGAGCGCGTGCGGCTCTTCCTGCGCCGTCTCTTCGGCCTCCCCGCGAAGCCCGCGGCGCACCGCTGAAGGCGGCTCAGGGCGTCGCGACGGCGCGGGCGGGGGGCGGCGCGAACACCGTCGCGGGCCGCCCCGCGAGCTCGAGCTGGAGAAACAAGAGCCACGCCGTCGACGCCACCGACGGAAGCTCCGGGAACTCCTCGTCGCCGGGGTACGCGTACAGCACGCCGCTGGGGCTCATGCCCTGCAACGCCGCGAGGCTCGTCGCGAGGCGCTGCGCGGCGCCGCGCTCGCCGAGGCGAAGCAGCGCGAGGGCCACACCGGCGGTGCCCTCGGCGCTGAGCATGTTCGAGAAGTCGACGCCGGGGTGGTCCGGCGATCCACCGTGAAAGGGCGCGAAGCCGTCGAGGCCCTCGACGTGCACCGGAAACCGCTCGCGTACGTAGCGCATGGCGGCGTGGGCGCGCACGAAGTCGCCGGTCTCGGCGAGGTACAGCGCACCCCACGCGCCGGCGGCATCGAGGGCCGGCGAGCCCACCGGACCGCGCTCGGTCACGGCCGTGGCGAAGCGCCCCTCGGGGAGCCACAACGAGCCGTCGATGCGCACCGCGAGGGCGTGGGCCTCGTCGGCCCAGCGGCGGTTCTCGGGCTCCACGCGGGCCAGCGTGCGAAGCAGGAAGTACGTGTCGAACTGGTGCTCGGCGACGCAGTAGTCGGCGGTGAAGGCGGTGTCGAAGGCGCGGAAATGGTCCGTCCATCGGCCGCGGCCGGCGAGGATGAGCCCCGAGCGCGGGTCTCCCGCGATGTGGAGGCGCGACGCGAGGAGCGTGTCGGCGATGCGCCCGGCGGCCTCGCGAAAGCGGTGCTCGCCGGTCTCGAGGTCGAAGCGCGCGAGGGCGTAGCCGGCCCACGCCATGACTCCGGCGCGCACGTACTCGCGGTCGTAGAAGGGCTCCTCGCCGAGCTGCACGGAGAAGCCGATCTCGCCGCGCGGGGAGATGAGGGCCTGCAGCGTCTCGCCGAGCGCGCGCGCGTCGGAGAAGTGCCCGAGGGCGAGCGCCGCGATGAGCGCCAGGGCGTCGTCGTACACGAACGATCGATTGCCGAGGTACTGGTACAGCGGGTGGTCCTCGGGCACGCGAAAGCTCTCGACGGCGCTGCGGGCGAAGCGCGTGGGCGGCAGCGTCACGGCACGGCCGCCGGCGTCGCGCACCAGCGTCGCGCGGAACGGCCGAGGCGCCACGAAGGACGACGCGTCGAGGATCGAACGCGCCGGCTCCAGCGGCGTATGCGCGCAGCCCAGCGCGAGCACGGCGCACGCGGCGGCGCGGCGGAGCGGACCAGGACTGCCTTCGTGTCGGACTTCTCGCGCCATCGGGTGATTCGATCTAGTGTGAGGGCGTGCGTCGCGGTGGGTCGAGCGTTCGTTCATGGCCGGTGCAGGCCATCGCATTCGCCTCGGCGATCGATTGTGCTTGTGTCACCGCACCGACACACACGCCGCCGGCCCCCTACGCCCCGCACCGTGACCGCCCGGCGATGCTCGCCGACGCGCGCCGCCTCGCCATGGACCCGCAGGCCCGGGACACGGCGCTCGCGATCTACCAGGTGCTTCTCGCGCGGGACCCGCACGACGACGAGGCCCGCGTCGCCCTCGCGCGCCTCGACGCGTGGGAGCTTCGCTACGAGACGGCGCTGCAGCGCTACCGCGACGTGCTTCGACGGCACCCGGACGACGCCGAGGTGCGCGCGGGCGTCGTCGACGTGCTGCTCTGGCAGCGCAACCCCGACGCGGCGTGGCGCGAGCTCGTCGCCGGCCTCGACCGCACCCCCGACTCGCCGGACCTGCTCGAGCGCCGCGCCCGGATCCTCTGGTTCAACGGCGAGCGCGAGGCGGCGCTGCGCGATGCGCGGCGGGCGTATGCGTCCGGCGGTCGCTCGGAGTCGTTGCTCGCCCTGCGTTCGCAGCTCTTTCGCGGCGAGGCCCGGGCCATCGCGCGCTACGACCTCTACCCCGCGGGCTACGCCGACGCGCCGACCTTCGAGTTCTATTTCACCCAGGGTTGGCGGCGCTGGACCTTCTTCGCGCACACCGAGCAGTCGGGGCGCTTCGCCTCGCTCGGCGCGGGCGCGGGGCTGACCTACAACGCCCTCTACCAGGCTGGCGCGGCGTACAGCTTCGGGCACGGCTGGTCCGCTTCGCTGGAGGGTGGCGTGGGCGCGCCGGCGCCGGTCGTTCCGCGCTGGACCGTGCGCGTCGCGGGGGCCGCCCCCATCGGACGCCGCGTCTCCGTGGGCCTCTCGGACGCCGTCTGGGGCTACGACGACGGCCAGCTCTTGAATCTCGTCTACGCGAACGCCCTCGTGGCGCTCACCGAGACCGTCCGCGCCGAGCTCCGTTACTGGTTCGCGTATGTGACCGTGACCCCGGCGAGCGGAGCGACGACGTCGGACATGGTGCACTCCGCGGGGCTCCGCGCGATGTGGCGCGTCACGCGGCCCCTCGAGCTCGGCCTCGAGTACATCTACGGCGGACAGCTCGATCGACCGCCGTCGGCGACGCAGCTCGTCACGCTCCGCTCGGAGATCGTCGGGGTGTCCGCCGACTGGCTGGTGCGCCCCGACTTCGGCCTGCGTCCGTACTACCGCTTCGAGTGGCGCGAGCGCCCTGCGGCCGGCGACGCCATCCCGATCCACACCGTCGAGCTCGGCGCGTACTACCGCTGGTGACGCCGGCGCGTCCGTCGTGACGGCGACGCCCCCCAGGCGAAGCGTCAGGCCGCGCCCTTGCCGCGGGCCTTCTGAACGGCCACGCGCACCGTGGGATCGGGGTCCACGGCGACGCCGTCGAGGGCCTCTTGCACCGACGGGCGATCGAGGGAGCCGAGGGCGCGCACGGCCGCCAGGCGCACCGCCGGCGAAGGATCGTGCAGCGCAGGGATCACCGCGCGGTCGAAGTCGGGCACGGCCAGCGCCGCGAGCCCCGTCACCGCGGCCTCGCGCAGGGCCTCGGAGCGCGCCGACCGGAGCTGGCCCTCGAGGGCGTCGCTCACGGCCTTGGCGCGCGGGTCCGAGCGCAGCGCGCGCTGCACCTCGGGCGTGACGCTCTTCCACGCCGCGATGAACGCAGGCAGGCCGCCGCCCTCGCGACGGAACAACAGCGAGACCAGCGCCGCCGCGCGCACCTGCGGGATCGTGTCGGCCGCCAGGGCCATGAGCAGGTCGAGGCTGGCGACGTCCTCGGCGGCGTCGAGCACCGTGGCGAGGCGCGCGCGCACCAGCGGCGAGTGGTCCGTGCGCATGGGCTCGAGGCGCACCGTGGCACCGGTTGGATCCCACGATGCGATGGCCTCGAGGGCGGCGATACGCACGAGCTCCATCGCGTCGCGCCGGGCCTCGTCGACGGCGGCGCTGGCCTCGGGGATCGGCAGCGCCGCGAGGCCCCACACCGTCGCCGCGCGAATCACCGGCTCGCGGGACTTCAGCAGCTCGAGCAGCAGCGGCATCAGCATCGGGTCGCCCCACTCGGCGAGCACGTACACGCACGCCGCCACGACGTCGGGGCGCCCGGCACCCATCATCCGGTCGAGCAGCGGCGTCGCGTCGCCGCGGTACATCTCCGCGATGGACTCGATGGCCGCGTGCTTCACCGACGCGTTGCTCGCGCCGAGGGCGCGGAACAGCACGTCGCCGTGCTCCTTCGCGCGCGACTTGCCGAGGGCCCGCGCGGCCACGATGGAGACGCGGGAGCTCGGGTCGGCGGTGGCACGCGCGAGCGCGGCCATGGCCACCTCGCTGGCGCCCTGCTTCGAGAGCGCCTGCGCGGCGAGGTGCCGGATCTCCTCGGCGGGGTCGCCGGTGACCACGTCGGCGAGGGCCTCGATGCACGCGGGGGTGCGGTACCGCGAGAGCGTGTCGACGGCGAGGCGGCGGCTGCGCAGGTCCTGGCTCGTGCGAAGCAGCGCCTGGTAGCGCGCCACGATGGCGTCACGGTCGAGCGCGCTCGCCATGGGACCGCTCGGCAGCTCGAGGTTGAGCTGGAAGAAGAACGCCGCGCGCACGCTCTCGTCCTCGCGCTCGAGCACGGCCTGAACCTCGGCGCTCGACGCAGGGTCACCGAGCGCCTCGCTGGCCTCGGCGATGGCCTCGGGGTTGCCCGCGAGCGCCCTCGCCACCACGAGCACCGGCTTCGCGACGCGGGAGCGCGCCCGCTCGCCGTCGAGCACCGCGGCGCCCGCTCCGGCCGGGAGGCGCCCGAGCGCGATGGCGGCGCGATGGCGCACGAAGCGGTCGGGGTCGTCGAGCACGCCGTCGAGCGTGCGGCGCACCTCGTCGGAGTCGCCGGTGACGCGGCCGAGGGCGTTGACCACCGCGGCGCGCGTCCGAGGATCGGGGTCGCGGCAAGCGCCGAGGAGCGCGGTGACGCCCTCCGGCGAGACGATCTTGCCGAGGGCGCCGGCGGCGCTGGCGCGGAGCCGCGCATCGGGGTCGCCGAGAAAGGCTACGAGGTGCGGCACGCCGCGCGGGTCCTCGAGCTTGCCGAGGGCCCACGCGAGGCCGAGGCGCACGTCGAGGTCGTCGGACCCGAGCAGCACGTCGATCTGCGCGTCGAGCACGGTGCGCCCGCCGCGCGAGAGGGCCCGTGCGAGGTGATCGCGCATCTCGGGCTTCGCACCCGGGAGCGCGCGCAGCACGGCCTCGGCGGCCTCGGCGTCGTCGCGGGCGCCGAGGGCGTCGACGGCGGCGTGACGAACCTCGTCGGACGGGTCGGACATGCGGGCTTGGAGCACCGCGAGCGCGTCGGCGCCGCCCACCCCGGAGAGGCCGCGCACGGCGCGAAGACGGGTCGGGGCGTCGGGGTCGGACGCGGCGCGGAGCAGCAGCGCCCGGGCCTCGGGCTTGTCGAAGCGCGCCACGATCTCGGCGAGGAACGCCCGCGTCGGCGCGGTGCCCCGGTCGAAGGCCGCGAGCACCGCGGCGAGGTGCGGCGCGACGTCCTTCTGGTCGAAGCCCGCGAGGCCCTCGGCGGCGCGCTCGCGCACCGTCGCGTCGCGGTCCTCGAGGAGCTTCGCGAGGGACGTAGGTCCACCGTCGGCGTGGAGCCGTCCGATGGCCTCGGCGAGAGCGGCGCGCACGCCCGGGTCGGCGTCGTCGATGACCGCCACGAGCAGGGGACCGACGCGCGGAACGGCGACCTCGCCGCACGCCCGCGCCATCTCCGCACGGACCTTCGGGCTCTTGTGGTGCAGATAGCCCGCGAGGCTGTCGACGAGGCCCGCACGCCCGAGCTCGAGCACCGCGGCGTACGCCCGCTTGGCCACGTTGGCGTCGGCCGCGTCGAGCTCGCCGACCTTGCGCTCGAGGTACCCCACGCGCTCGATGGCGAGCGCGGCGCGGCGTCGCACCTCGAGGTGCGGATCGCGAAGCGCCGCCTCGAGGGCCGTGGTGTCCTCCGGGTGGATGGCCTCGAGGGCCTCGAGCACGCGCAGGCGGGTGCCGAAATCAGGGTCCGCGAGCATGCCGATGAGCACGTCGCTGGAGGCCGCGTCGCCGACCTTGCCGAGAGCTCCGGCGGCGTGGGCGCGCACGAGGGCCACGGGGTCGCGCAGCGCGGCCTGGATGAGCGGCTGCAGCGCGCGACGGTCGCCGATGGCGCCGAGCGACTCCGCCGCGGCGATGCGCATCTCGTCGTTGGGATCTTGCAGGCGCGTGATGAGCGGCTCGACGGACTCCGGGTCCTGCGTGCGCCCGAGCACGCGGGCCGCCCACACCGCGCCGCGGGCGTGCACGACGTCGCCGAGAAGCTCCACCAGCGACGCCGTCGCCGCGGACCCGAAGGCCACCAGCGCGTCGGCCACGCGCGGCGAGGACCAGTCGTCGATGGTGTGCAGCTCCGCCACGAGCAGCGGGATCACCCCGGGCTCGCGGATGCGTGCGAGCGCCGTCGCCGCGGCGCGCTTCACCGACGCGTCGTCCTCGTAGGGATCGCGAAGGCACTCGACGAGCGCGGGCACGGCCAGCGGCGACCCGATGAGCCCGAGCACCTCGGCGGCGTGCGCGCGCTCGCTCCACGACCGGGCCTCGCGAACCCGCGTCGCGAGCTTCACCGTGAGCCCGAGCTTCTCCGTCGTCTCGATGGCGCGGCGGCGCACCTCGCCGTCGCCCTCGCGGATCGCCGCCTCCATCGCGCGCTCGAGCGTCGCGCCGTCGAAGCGCGGAGCGAGGGCGCCGACGATGGCCGCGGGGTCTGCCGTGGGAGCGAGCGATGCGAAGAGGGCGCGCGCCTCGGCGAGCTGCTCGAGCGCCCGGCGCGACCGAACGCGCTGCGACACCTCGCGCACCAGCAGGACCACCGCGGGAACCACGGCGATCATCAGCACGACGAAGATCGCCCGGAAGATGGCGTCCGACGCGTTCATGTGGACCCCAGGCGCAGCGCGATCTGACGGACCACGGCCACCGGATCGACGGGCTTGCTGATGAACGCGCTGGCGCCGCACTGCTGCGCCCAGAACCGGTCCGCGGGGTCGGCCTTGCTGCTGAGCATCACGATCGGAAGCTTCGGATGCATCGCGTGGATCTCCCGGCAGACCTGGAACCCGTTGAGCTCCGGCATCATCACGTCGAGGACCACGAGGTCCGGAACGGCGCGGCGCACGGCGTCGATGGCCTGCGCGCCGTCGAGCACCACCGTGGGCACGTAGCCCAGGGCGCGAAGCCGCGCGTTCAGCGACTCGAGGTTCTCCGGGTTGTCGTCGACGAGTAGAATCCTGCGGCCGCTCATCGCGCGCTCCTTTTCCCAGCCGAATCATGCGGGTACGGCGCCCCGACCCCGCAAGGAATGCGCAACGAAACCCGCGCGCCTCCCAGCGGCGACGCGGCGACGGACACGCTGCCGGCGAAGGCCGCCGCCGCGGTGCTCGCGATGGCCAGACCGAGTCCCTCGCCGCGAATGGCGCCGTCCCGGGGCAGCCTCGCGCCGGCGCGCAGCACGTCCTCGCGGCTCTCCGGTGGGATGCCCGGGCCGCTGTCGTCGACGCAGAGCTCCACCGTGGGCGACGGCGCGTCGACGCGGCGCACGGCCACCTCCACGACGCCGCCGTCGGGCGTGTACTTGAAGGCGTTCCCGACGAGGTTCTCGACGGCGCGGGACAGCGCGAGGCGGTCGCCGGTCACGACGTCGTCGCCCTCGACGGCGACGGTGACGCGCAGGCCCCGCGCCGCGGTCTGGGCGTCGAAGCGCCCGACGATGGAGCGCGCGAGGGCACCGAGGTCGAAGGCCGCGGCGGGGTCGGTGTGGGCGCCCGTGCTGGCGAGGCGCTCGAGCATGGCGCCGGCGTCGACGCCGACCTCGACGATGCGCTGGGCGTGCGCGCGCTGCGCGTCGTTGACGGGCCCGTCGAGGCCGTCGCGGAGGTTGGCGGCGAGGCCCACGACGAGCCCGAGGGCGTTGCGAAGGTCGTGCAGCAGCGCGTCCGTGGCGTCGACACGGATCACGCCGACCTCGGCTGGAAGCCCTTGCGCGCGAACTTGTCCCAGGTCTTGCGGCCGCGGAGGTAGTCCCAGAGCCCGCGGAGCTGCCACGCCACGAGCACTTGCCGGTAGCCGAAGTTCGACACGAGGCCGACGAACATGAGCAGGAGCACCTCGCGCAGCCGCGTGAACGGAAAGAGCGAGATGCCCGTGGTGCGCGCCTCGACGCCGCGCTCGGAGTACGCGCAGAGCAGCACCGCGAGCGTCGAGAGGCAGAGGTTGATGGCCGCCGCGAGGCACGCGAAGGAGATCGCCACGCGCACGTCGAGGGCGCCGATGACCGCCGTCACGACGAGCAGCACGTAGCCGAGGCACTCGAGCACCGGCGCCAGCGCCTCGAAGAGCACCTGGTACGGCAGCGCGAACATGCCGATGCGTCCGAAGCGCGGGCGCAGGATCATCGAGCGGTGGAACGACAGCACCTCGAGGAGCCCGCGGTACCACCGCGCGCGCTGCTTCCCGAGGTCGTGCAGGTTCTCCGGCGCCTCGGTCCACGCCGTCGGCGTCGGGAGGAACACCACGCGGCCCGGGAGCTTCCGGTCGAGGAGGTAGCGGTGCAGACGCACGATGACCTCCATGTCCTCGCAGACCGTCTCGGCGCCGTCGCCGCAGTACTCCACGCCGACGCGGGTCTTCATCTCCTTCGTGAGAAAGCCGCCGATGGAGACGAGCAGGTCGCGGCGCATGAGGGCGAAGACGCCCGAGAGGATGAGCAGCGAGTCGAGGGCGCCGAGCGCCGTGCGCCCCTGCGCGAAGGACCGCATGTACTCGACGACCTGGAACCGCGCGACCCACGACGACGGCGTGCGCACGTCGACGACGCGGCCGTCCTCGATGCGGGCGCCGTTGGTGAGGCCCACCTGCGTGCCGACGGCGACGACGCCCGTCGGGTCGTCGACGATGGGGCGCACCGCGCGCAGCAGGGCGTCCGGCAGCAGCACGCTGTCGGCGTCCATGCTCGTCACGTAGACGCCGCGGGCGGCGTTGATGCACGCGTTGAGCGCGTCGGCCTTGCCGCCGTTCTCCTTGTCGATGAGCACGAGGCGCCGCAGCCCCGCGGGCAGCGCCATGCGCGACTCGTAGAACGAGCGGATCGGCTGGGTGCGCAGGTGCGGGTCGTACTCGAGCTCGGTGCGCACGAACTGGAACTCGCGGCGCAGCACCTCCATGGTGCGGTCCTTCGAGCCGTCGTTGCAGATCACGATCTCGAAGGACGGGTACTGCAGCCGCAGCAGCGACCGCAGGCTCTCGATGATGGTGACCTCCTCGTTGTAGGCGGGCACCAGCAGCGTGATCGTCGGGAGGAAGTTGTCGCGCACCGCACCGGCCGCCGGGCGCACCTGCTCCATGCCGAGCTCGCGCCGGATGCGCACCTGGCTCAGCGCGACGAACCCGAGGTTCATCGCGAAATACAGCAGCATGTACGCGAGCACCACGAGGTCCATCGCCTGGATGAACACGCGCAGCACGAGACCGATGAACACGACGACTCCCTTCTGGGACCCTCAGACCCCATCGAAGCGTGAAGCGGCGCGCACTGTCAAAGAACGCGCCGTCGCCGACGCGCGAGGAGCACCGCCAGAAGCGCCGCCGAAGCACCCCGCGACGCGCCGCCGGGCACCGCGCATCCGCAGCTCCGCGGAGGCACGGGCGCCCCCGGCGTCGCCGCGTCGAACGCCGCATCCCCCGACGAACGCGCGATGTCCGAGGAGCCCACGGCGTCGCGTTGCGCTCCGAGGTCCGCGACCATGGCGGCGGCGTCGCGGGCCGTGGCGTCGCCGGTGTCGGAGCCCGGAGCGTCCGTCGGGCCCACGTCGAAGCATGCGGCCGCATCGAGGGCTCCGGCGTCGAGCGCCCGCAGGGCGTCGCGCTGCGCCGGCCACTGCGGACCACACACCGAGGCCACCGGCGTCGACGGCGCGCACTCCGCGGGCGGTCCGGTCAACGAAGCGGCGGTGAGCATGGGGTCGACGTGGTCGCCGCCGTCGAGGGAGCACCCGACGAGGAAGCCGTCCGAGGCCTGGTCGGCGCAGACGTAGAGCGTGCCCCGAAGCTGCCGAAGACATCGCACCGACAGCGACGCGCCGGTGCGCGCGAAGGCCTCGCCGGCGCGCGAGCGGAGGATGCCCTCGCTGCGATCGTTGCTGCCGATCCAGACCGTCGCGCCGTCGTCGGAGAGCGCGAAGCCCGCCATGACCCCGGCGGTGCGCGCGAGCCGCGTGAACGTCGCGCCGTGGTCCCCCGAGCGGAGGAGCAGCGTGCCGAGACCGTCGGCGGCGCGCACGTAGAGCACCGCGGGGTCCGTCGGGTCGACGCCGGAGATGAACGCGCTGGTGCCGCCGAGAAAGGCGTCGCCGCGGGCGATCTCGCGCACCGACGCCCCCCCGTCGTCGGAGCGCAGAAGCACCGGCGTGCCGTCGCCGAGAAAGCCCGAGACGTAGACGACCTGCGGGTCCGACGGAGCGACCTCGACGGTCTGCGTGTAGAGCCCCGGCAGCGACGCAGCAAGGGTCCAGTGCGCGCCGCCGTCGTCGGAGCGGAGCAGCGCGTCGTCGGTGCCGGTCGGTCCCAGCGCGGTCACGAGGTGCCGGCGCGTGGCGTCCTGCGAGATGTCCACGAGGGGACTCACGGGGCTCCCCGCGGGCGCCGTCCACGCACAGCCGTCGGTCGTCGCGACGAGCCCGCGCGGCGTCGTCGCGAGCACGCGTCCGTCGACGGCGATGGCGATGGAGGCGTCGAACATGCCGCTCGACGACGTCGCGTCCTCGCAGGTCCAGCCCCAGGTGCGGCCGCCGTCGTGCGTCGAGAGCAGTCCGAAGGTGCTGCGCACGACGACGTGGTCGCCGGCGGGGCCCGGCGCCGCCACGAGGTAGCCGCCGGTGGGAAAGCGCCCGTTGCCCCGCGCGGCTGGCGTCGCGGCCAGCAGCGCGAGGACCGCGGCGACGCGAGGGCGTCTCACCGCGCCGTGAACGCCGATCGACGGCCCGCAGGCAGCGTGTCGGTGAGCACCACGCGGCGCCCGGCGATGCGGTACGCGCCGCAGGTGTCGCAGGTGAACGTCGTGACGTTGTCGCCGAACTCGAGGGTGAGGCCGGTGACGGGGAGCGCGCCCACGGCGACGGTGCCTCGGTAGCCGCGGCTGCTGTCGAAGTCGGCGTCGACGGCGGTGCCCTCGCGTCCGCGCCAGAAGTCCGCGAGCACCTCGGTGCTCACGTCGGTGCGGATGTGGGCGCCCTCGGCCAGCGAGAGCAGGCGGTCCGCCGCCGTCATCTTCACGCCGATGTTCTCCTGCGGCACGGCGATGCCCGCCGACGGGTGGATCAGCGCCATGGAGTGCCCGCCGTTCGCCGCGTTGCGCAGCGCCGAGTAGGTCCACACGTTGAAGAAGTGCACGAAGTTCGTGGGCTGGATCTCCTCGCGCGTCGTGACGCCGCCGGAGACGTGGCCGATGCCGTCCTCGATGGCGATGAGGTGCTCGATGATCGGCTGGTGGTGGAAGATCTCCTGCGACACGCCGGTGTGCGCGAGGTTCATCGGCAGGTTCGTCTTGAAGTCGCCGATGGCGTAGCTCGAGTCCGACACGATGTTGTTCGCGAAGAGGAGGTCGTAGAGCCCCGGGTTCACCGTGAGGTACGGCGAGCGCCACAGCCGCGGGCGGGCTCCGGCGACGCCGGTGAGAAGCTCCATGGAGACGCGCACCTCGCCGCAGAGCGTGGTCTGCGACGTCATCACCGGGTTGTACGTCGCGAAGGTCTCGGTGCACGTGCCCATGGCGATGGGCGGCGCCTCGGAGCGGTGCGTGACCGAGTGCGCGGCGGCGGGGCACATGCCCAGCGAGCACAGGTAGCGCACCGTCGCCGGGCCCCAATACCCATCGATGTAATTCGTCGCGACGTAGTACGTGCCGTGGGCGTGGTGCGCCGACTCGATGGAGGCCATCTGCGCGGCGCCCGCGGCGCCCCACTCGCCGGGCAGCGCCGAGTCGATGGCGTCGACGTCGTGCGAGAGCGTGAGCAGCGAGTCCTCGGCGCCGGGCACCGTGTGCTTGAGCACCATGTGCCCCGCGGTGCCCTCGCGCAGCGCGTCGCGAAGGAACAGCCCGAGCACGTCGCCCGCCGGCTCGAAGCAGTTGATGTAGCAGCGGTAGTGACGGTAGCCGTGCAGGTCGAGGCCGGCGGCGTAGATCGATCCGCGCCCCAGCGGACGACGCGTGATCGACGCGCCAACGTCGGTGGTGCCTGCATAGGCATGCGCGAGCGCGACGGCGCCGGAGGCCGCGGCGGGGGTCAACGTGTAGACCTCGAGGGGCTCCGTCACGGGGTTCTCGGTGATCTCGAGCCAGCGCTCCTCGGGGCTGTCGAGGGAGGCCGTCGCGGGGGCGTCGCCGGTGAAGCGCATCGTGGTGACGTCGACGCGCCGCGCCGTGCTCGCGAGGCCGA
This sequence comes from uncultured delta proteobacterium, assembly GCA_903845045.1. Classification (GTDB taxonomy): domain Bacteria; phylum Myxococcota_A; class Polyangia; order Polyangiales; genus SCUS01. The sequence continues at coordinate 19,860 of CAIMWA010000505.1, forward strand.
GGAACGCGCCGAGGTCCGTGCCCGCGACGTTCACGGGCTTCTGCACGACGACGACGCCGCCGTTGCGCACGAAGGCCTCGAGCGCCGTGCGCGTCGCGGTGTCGAAGCCGTAGGTACCCACCACGTAGCCCGGGATCACGATGAGCGCGTAGCCCGCGCCGATGCTCGCGGTCTGGCTCGTGAGGGGCGTCCCCACCGCCGGGCGGTCGTACGCGATGCCCCACTGGTCGAGGATCGATCCGACCATGTCGACCTCCCCAGGACCGTCGACCCAGAGGTCGTCGGGCACGAGGAGCAGCGCCCGCGAGCGCACCGCCGCGGCGGTCGTCGCGACGTCATCGACGCGGCCGTTGCAGTCGTTGTCGCGGCCGTCGGCGACCTCCGGCGTGGCCGAGGGCGCCTGGCACACGCGCGTGGTTCCGTCGCACGCCGCCCAGCCCGTGGCGCACACGCCCATGGCCCCGGTGGAGCACGCGTTCGCGGCCACCGGGAGCAGCAGGTCGACCCAGCCGTCGCAGTCGTTGTCGAGGCCGTCGCAGCGCGTCTCGACGACCTCGCGGCGCGGATCGCCGGCGGCGAGGCCGCAGTCCGGCATCGCGGCGAGCACGTCGGCGAAGCGCACCGGCACGAGCCCCGAGTCCGAAGCACCCGCGTCCGCAACGCCCGCGTCGGCCTGCGCGACGTCCGCGCCGGTGTCGCGAGGACCGGTGTCCGTCGACGGCACGTCGACCACGGCGTCCATCACGGGCACGTCGACCACTGGAACGTCGCGCGGAACATCGACGGCGGGGACGTCGACCACGGGAACGTCACGAGGAACATCGACGGCGGGAACGTCGACCACGGGAACGTCGACCGCGGGAACGTCGACCGCGGGAACGTCCACGACGGGAACGTCGACCGCGGGAGCATCGATCACCGGCGCGTCGGGCGTCGGCACGTCCACCGTCGGCGCGTCCACCGCCGGCACGTCGACGACCGATGCGTCGTCGCCCACGGGAGCGTCGGCGACCCCCGAATCCACGGCGCCCGTGTCCGCGGACGCGCGATCGGGAAGCGCCAGCGGAACGTCGACGGCCCCCGCATCGGAGCCCGCGTCCACCGCCGACGCGGCGTCTTGCGTCGGCAGCAATGCCACGTCGCCGCTGCATCCGGCCACGACCAGTGCGGCCGTCGAAGCCACGACGAACCCTCGGAGCAGACGAAGCCCTGCGCTCTCACCCATGACGGCGATGGTAGGGCCCTCGATCACCGCGTCGCGAGCGAAATGCTCCGCGGTACGACGCTCCGCATGTGGTCAGAGGTAGCCCATCCACCACACCGTGCGCCGCGCCTTCACGCCCGCGAACCAGCGGCACGCGGGGTAGAGCGCGAGCACCACGAGGAGCCACGCCGCGTACGCCGAACCGAGTCCGAGGCCCGTGCGGAGCATCGGCGGCTCGAGCGCATGACGGCCGAAGCGCGCGAAGGAGATCGCGGCGCTCGTCCACCGCAGCACGACGAGGTGCATGAAGTAATAGAACAACGGCACGCTGCCGAAGGTCGCGAGGGCCGTGATCGTGCGCGACGGCGGCGCGCGGTCGAGGAGCGCGAGCGCGCACAGCGCGGGGCCCAGGGTCATCAGCGTGTAGAGCAGCGACGGCGGATACTTGTCGCAGTTCACGAAGGACATCGCGGTGAAGAGCGCGCCGCGCGGCTGCACGCTCCACGGCACCGGATCGCCGTAGTGGTTCCAGAGCCGCAGCGCGACGAACGCCGCCACGAGGCCGAGCCCGAGGATGACGGTGCGTCGCTGGCGCTCGGCGGCGGAAAGCTGGAGCACGGCGCCGAAGGCGAAGCCCGTGCAGAGCACGCCGATCCACGGGAGCAGCGGGTAGGCGACGTAGAGGCGATGGCCCGCGAAGGGCTCGAGGCGGCCTCCCTCGTGCAGGATCCTCCAGAGCCACGCGGCGCCGCCGAAGCGCGCGGGCGCGACGCCGTCGAGGGCGTTGTGCCCCGCGACGATGGCCACGCCGAACGCTCCCACGGCCGCACGCGGCAGCCGCGACAACCCCGCGAGCGCGACCATGGACCACCCGACGGCCCAGATCACCTGCAGCAGCGTGAAGCGCCAGTAGGGCTCCGGCGACCAGCCCAGGCGCATCGCCGTCAGCTCGAGGAACACCAGCCACAGCCCGCGGGTCCAGAGAAAGCGCGTGGTTGCGGCGGGGCCGTTCTTCGCGCGGTGCAGCCACGCCGCGGCGCCCGCGAGGAAAACGAAGACCGGCGCGCAGAAGTGCGTCACCCAGCGCGTCGCGAAGAGCAGCGGCGTCGTCGTCGCGAGGTCCGTCGGCGAGTGCGTGAAGCCATCGGCGAAGAAGTCGCGCGCGTGGTCCAGCGCCATGAGCACCATCACGGCGCCGCGCAGGGCGTCGATGGCCACGCTTCGTGCGCGCACCGCGGGAGCCGCCGCCACGTCAGACCCAGCCACGCCCACGCTCGACAGCCTGCACCGCGCGGTCGACGGCGGCCTCGTCGAGGGTTCCGTCGCCGGCGCGCTGCAGCGCCTCGCGCATCTCGGGGCTCGCGCAGCCGTCCGCGGCCACGCGGATGCGCGTCGGCGCCTCCTGGTCGTCGAGGGCGCGCAGGGCCATGGCCGCGGCGATGCGGTGCTCGAGCGGCGCGCGCACGTCGTCGAGGAGCGCCTCGGCCTCGGCGCGGGAGAGCCCCAGGTCGCGGTAGCCCTTGGCGGGATCGACGAGCCGCACGACCTCGGCGCGCCACGCGTCGAGGGTGCGTCCGCGGCGCTCGAGCCCGGCGGCGCGGGCCAGGAGTGCGTCGTGCTCCGCGTTCGAGGCCAGCGCGCGGTCCATGCGGTGCAGCAGCGCTGCGAGGAGCTCGGGGCTGCGCGAGACGGCGCTGTTCCAGACCACCTCGGTGCGCCCGTCGCGGTAGCAGAGCATGGGGTCGTTGTTGAAGGGACGCACCGCCGCGAGCTCGGCGAAGGGGATGAAGCGCGTCTTGAACGCGCCGCGCAGCGTGAGGCCGTCGGTGCCGACGCGCACCTCGATGGGACGCGTGCTGACGATGCCCATCGCCGCGAAGGCCGCCGCGAGAGGCACCGCGAGCGCGATCGCCGAGGTGAGGCCGATCACGGCGAGGAGGATGCCGAGGTAGAAGCCGATGTAGCTCCCGAGCATCACGCCTCCGAAGGCGCCGACGAGCTGTCGAAACGGCGCGTTGGCGGGAAAGCGCAGCGCGCGTCCCTTGGGGTCCAGCGCGAGGTGGTCGAGCAGGGCGTCGGCGGCCTCGACGCTCGGCAGCGACGCCTCGACGACGACGCCCGAGCGCATGCGGAGCTGCAGCTTCGCCGGCGAAGTCGGGATGACGAGCCCTTCGATCACGTCGCCGCGCTCGAAGCGGGAGTGCGACGCCCCCACCGCGACGTCGAGACCGTGCCCGTCGACGGAGAGCGTCGCGCCGCCGCCGCGCCCGACCCACGCAATCGCAGCCCCCAGCGCGGCCGCCGCGGCCAGCACGCCCACCCCGCCCACGGCGCGCACGTCCGAGAACGTCAGCGCCATCGCCGCGAGCGCGACGACGAGGGCGAGGAACGCCTTGGCCGTCGACGGACGCCGCAGCGAGACCCAGTTGCTCGGCACCTGCAGCGGGCGGGGAACCCGTGGATCTTCCATCGTCGTCAGCGCACCCGCAGCACGACGACGCCGGCGCTCATGCTCGCGCTGCGGCACGACCGGAGCATGGCGTCGCAGAGGTCCTTCGCGGGCGCGTCGGGGCGCTGCGCGAGCGTCGTGGCCATGGCTCCGATGGACGGCATCGCGAAGCCGTCGCGGCTGCCGAAGACGAAGAGGTCGCCGCGGAGCAGCCGCTCCGTCGAGACGTGAAGGCCGCCGTGGCTGATGCCCGGCGAGCGGTTGCCGTGGTTCATCAAGCGCTGGGGCTCGCCGTTGCGCGCGCGGTACACCCGCATGCCCGACGACACCGCGATGTGGGCCTTGTCGCCGGACACGACCATCGCCGCGAGCTGCGCGTCGAGGCGAAGATGCGGCTCGATGAGAGCCGACGAGAGCCGCGCGAGGTGCTGGGCGCCCACAGCCACGGCGCGCTCGAGGGCCGCGGTGCCCCCGGGCGTCTCGACGAAGGCGGTCTCCGTCGCCGAGCGAACGCCGTCGGCCACGACGCGCCAGAGCCGCGGAGGCGCGATGGGGCTGACGACGCAGAACATCGGCTTGTCGGCCGACGCCCACGCGAGCTCCTTCGCGAGCCGGGCGCTTCGCACGGCGGCAGGAGTGGATCCGACGGCGACCTCGAGTCCCATGGCGGCGCGCGATGGTCGCCCCGCGGGGCGCATCGGCGCAAGCGGCGACGACGCATCGCGACGGCGCGCGCCCAAGCCCCCTCCGAGTACCTCCCGAGGTACCATCTTCACCGATGGTTTCAACAGGTTACGGGCCACGGGAAGCTAGCGCCGTGTCCAAGTTGGACCTGCTGCGACGCGTGGCCCGGCGCATCCGCGAGGTGCGGATGGCGCGCGGGCTCACGCAGGAGGCGCTCGCGGGGCGCCTCGGCATCGCGCTGAAGAACGCCCAGCGCCTCGAGGGCGGCCGACAGAACGTCACGCTGCGAACCCTCGACGCAGTGGCCAGCGCGCTCCGCGTCGACGCGTGGGACCTCATGCAGCTGGAGGGCACGTCGCTGCCGTCGCGCAAGGAGCATCGCTCGGACCTGGCGCGCCTCGCCGAGGGCGGCGCGACCCTGGTGCCTGCCGAGGACGCTCCGCCGGAGGGCGCGGTGCCGGTGCTCTCGCTCGAGGCCGCGGCGAGCCGGGCGCACGGCGCGACGCAGGGGGCGGTGACGTGCTGGGCGGTGCTTCCGCGGCGACGCACACCGGCGCCCGACGGGAGCTTCGTCGCGCGGATTCGCGGGCGCTCCATGGCGCCGCTGGTTCCCGACGGGGCATGCGTGCTCTTCGGCGTGCCGCGCCCCGGGCCGCTCGATGGGCGGCTGCTGCTGCTGGCCCATCGAGACCCGACGGACCCCGAGAACGCCGCGGCGTGCATGCTGAAGCGCCTCGACGGCTTCGAGCGCATGGCGGATGGCGCGTTGGGTGTGCGGCTGCGCGCGCTCGACGCGTCCTTCGCCCCGTTCACGCTGCCGCTACGCGACGCGACGGACCTCGCGCCGGTGGGAGAATTCCTCCGCGTCGTGGCTCGCTGAGGCCTGCGCGAACGCCGCCGCCCTCGTTGACACCGGCGCGCGCCTTGGCGTCAGACTCGCGCACCCTCCATGGACCCGCAGCACCTCTTCGCCCTCGCCCGCCGCGCCCTCAAGGACGCCGTCTTCGAGACGCCCTTCGCCCGTTTCATCGCGCCGCGCTGGCAGTTCAACTACACGCCGTCGCAGCTCGGGTTCCTCTGCGATTGCCTCAGCAAGGTGCGCGACGTGCCGGGTCCGGTCTTCGAGGTCGGCTGCTTCGCCGGCGCGACGACGGTGTTCCTGCACCGGCACCTGCAGGCCGAGGGCATCGACAAGCCGTACCTCGCCTTCGACACCTTCGAGGGCTTCACCGCGGCCGACGTGGCCCACGAGGTCGGCGCGCGCGGCAAGCCCACCGAGGGGCTCCAGGGCTTCACCGACAACAAGCAGCACTGGTTCGATCGCACCATGGCGCTCAACGGCCTGCCCGTGCGCTCGGTGCGCGCCGACGTGAGCACCTACGACTTCGGCGCCCTCGACGCCCCCGCGTTCTGCCTCATCGACGTGGACCTCTACGTGCCCGTGCGCAAGGTGCTCGAGGCGCTGTGGCCGCGGCTGCCCGCAGGCGCCATCATCGTCGTCGACGACTGCCTCGCCGCGACGCACTTCGACGGAGCGCTGCAGGCGTACACGGAGTTCGTCACCGCGAACGGGCTGCCCGTGCGCATCGAGCGCGGCAAGCTCGGCGTGCTCGAGAAGCCGCGGGCGTAGCTCCGCCGCGACGCGCGTCCGGTGCGACGCCGTGACGCATTGGCAGGCGCCCGCGCGGCGTGCGAAGGGTGGGCTCGACGGCGCCGACGGCGTGGACCACCGAGGCGCAGGAGGACCCCCGATGCGCACCCGATTCATTTCCGTGGCCGGCCTCGCCGCAGCCCTCTTCACCGGCTCCCTCGCCCTCGGCATCGCGACGCAGTCGTGCTCGAGCGGGAGCAACCCCGTGGCCGACGCGGGCACCGCCGACACCGGCGAGGAGACCGGGCCGTGCAGCGATGGAACGATCCAGCTACTGGCATGCGAAGGGGTCGACGGCGCGCCGCCGGTGGAGACGTTCTCCGACGAGGCGTGCCAGGCCCTCGACGACGCCGAGCACCGCAGCGGCGTGTCCCACGACGCCGCGCGCGCGCCCTCCATCGACGCGCCGACGGAGGCGCAAGCGGTGCCTTCGACGGCCCCGTTCACCTTCCGCTGGCACAACGGCACCGTCGCCGCTCGGACCCCGCGCGTGCCGCCCCGCGGCTACACCATAGGTGACGAGCTCGCGCGGTGGACGCAGCTCGTTCCGTCGGCGGACGCGCACTGCGCGCCGTTCAACGGCGTGGCCTACGCGGTGGTGTTCCGCGCCAACGGCCAGGAGCTTCTTCGCGCGGAGACCTCGCGCACGTCGTACACGCCGACCGCCGACGCGTGGACCCGGCTGCGCGCCGCGCGCGGCACGTTGGAGCTGCGCGTCGAGGTCGCCCGCTTCGGCACGAGCATGGTGACCGAGGGGCCCTACGACCAGACGACGCCGCGCACCTTCACGCTGACGCCGTGAGCGCGGCTCAGCGCGGGTACGCGTCGACGACGGCGCGCACCGGGCGCTCGATGCGCTCGATGACCGACGTGACGAGGTCGCGCTCGCCCTTGCGGAAGTACACCGACTGACCGGGCTTCGGCGGGTCCAGCGACGGGATGATCCCGCTGTCGACGTGCCGCAGCGTGCCTGCGAGGCGCCGGCCGACGGCGGGGTGGGCCTCGCGCCAGTCGTTCGTCGTGCGGTCGCGGACCGCCACGCAGACCTCCGAACGCACGTGGTACTCGGTGTTGCGGGTCACGAAGACCCGGTGCACGCGGCGCTCGATTCCTTCGTATTGCATGGGCTTCCGTCTCCTGCGGCGCACCGTGCGCTGGTCCGCGGAGCGGCGTCCAGAAATCAGGGAGTCGTGGAGTCGTCGACCTGCGTGCCGAGGTCGTCGACCTCTGGCGGCGCGACCTCGCCGTCGGGCATGAGGAGGCCCTGCGCCCAGTGCTCCAGCCGCGCGCTCTCGTGCATCTGCATCACCGCGCGCGCCGCGACGCCGCGCAGCGCTCCCTCGGCGGCGCGAAGCTCGGGCACCAGCGCCGGCGGCGCCCCCTGGATCATCGCCTCGCGCTGACCCTGCAGCCCTTCGGAGAGGGCGCGCATGCGCTCGAAGATCATCCCCTGGGCCGCCGATCGCCGCAGCACCGCCGCGACCTGCGCCGCCACCAGCGGACCCGCCGCTCCCTGCTCGCCCGCGGTGCGGTGGGCGACGCATTGCACGGCCGCGACCTCTGCCGCCGAGACCACGCGCGGTAGCACCTCGTCGGCGTCGTCGCCGCGCACCTGCTCGAGGCGCAGCGCCCCCTCGATGACGGCCAGCGGGTGCTCGGAGACGGCGACTCCGTTCGTCGCCGTGATGCTCTCGGCCCACGCGCCGAGCGCGTCGTCGGCCTCCGAGGTCCGCCGAAGACGCACGCGCCCCTGCTGGATCGCGTCGCGCCCGAAGCGCACCCGCGCCGCCGCCGCGACCTGCGGGAGCCCCGCATCGGCGGGCAGGCACAGCATCGAGCGCAGCGGACCGAGCGCGTCGAGGCGCCGAAGGTCGGCCTGGGCGAGCACCCGCTGCATCGCCCAGAGCCCCGCGAACCACCGCGTGCGCGCGTCGGAGTCGGCCACCACGCGCTCCTCGCGGTCGACGCGGGTGCGACGCACGGGCAGCGCGGGTCCGCACGCCGCGGCGACGGTCAGCAGGGCCCCGAGCGACGCCGCCGACGCCCTCACCGCGCGACACTCCCGGACAACAAAATACAAGTCGGCGACAACTTCACCTGCACGGAAACGCTATCACCACCGAGGTTTTCGCGCGCCGACGAAAATGTCGTGCGGCGGTCGCTGCGGCGGTACTCCCGCCGGGTCCTTCCCCCGGAGCGTTCATGGCCACCTACCTCATCGCGGTTCCGTATCTCTCGGTCTTGCTGGCCCTGGTGTTCTACGGCCTGCACCGCAGCCACCTCGTCTGGCTGCTCTGGAAGCACCGCGAGTCGCTGCCGCCCGCCCCGCCGCGCAACGTTCCCGACGCCGAGCTCCCGTACGTGACGGTGCAGCTCCCGCTCTTCAACGAGCCCGACGTGCTCGAGCGTCTCCTCGAGAGCGTGGCGGCCATCGACTACCCGCGGCACCGCTTCGAGATCCAGGTGCTCGACGACAGCACCGACGACAGCCGCGAGCTGGCGCGCGCCAAGGTCGTCGAGCTGCGCAACCGCGGCCTCGACGCGGTGTACATCCACCGCCACGACCGGGTGGGCTACAAGGCCGGCGCCCTCGACAACGGGCTCACCCTCGCGAAGGGCGAGCTCGTCGCGATCTTCGACGCCGACTTCCTCCCGCAGCCGTCGTTCCTTCGCACCGTGGTGCACCACTTCGCGGACCCGAAGGTCGGCTGCGTGCAGGCGCGCTGGGGCCACCTGAACCGCGAGACGTCGATCCTCACGCGGGTGCAGGCGCTGATGCTCGACGGCCACCACATGGTCGAGAACCGCGCGCGCTTCGCCGCGGGACGCTTCTTCAACTTCTCGGGCACCGGCGGCATCTGGCGCCGCGAGGCCATCGGCGCGGCGGGCGGCTGGCAGCACGACACGCTCACCGAGGACCTCGACCTCTCGTACCGCGCGCAGCTCGCCGGCTGGCGCTTCGTCTACCGCGAGGACCACGTCACCCCCGCGGAGCTCCCGGAGGACATGGAGGCGTTCCGCGCGCAGCAGTTCCGCTGGGCCAAGGGCACCGTGCAGACGGCGCGCAAGCTCCTCGGGCGCGTGTGGGCGCGGCGGGACCTCTCGCTGGGCGTGCGCACCGAGGCGGTGTTCCACATGACGCCGCACTTCGCGTACCCGCTGATGGTGATGCTCGCGGTGCTGCTGCTCCCGATGCTCCTCGTGATGCCGGTGAGCGACCCGCTGTCGCTGCTGCTCGTCGACATCCCGCTGATGGTCGGCTCCACGGGCTCGCTGCTCACGTTCTACGTGATGGCCGAGCGGTCGCAGGGACGCTCCGCCTGGGGCGCGCTGGTGCGTCTGCCGTGGCTCCTCGCCATCGGGTCGGGCATGAGCCCCTGGCTCACCAAGGCCGTGTGGCAAGGCCTGCAGCGCGAGACCGGCGAGTTCGTGCGCACGCCGAAGAAGGGCGACCGCGCGAAGGCAGGACGCTACCGCGCCCGCACGAGCCTCCCCTGGGTCGAGATGCTCATCGCCGCCGAGAGCGTGGGCTCCGTGGTGGCCGCCATCGCGACGCACCACTACATCGCGGCCCCGTTCGCGATGCTCTTCGTCATGGGCTTCGGCTACGTCTCCATCGCGGTGACCCGCGAGCGCCTCGCGGCGGCCGCGCCGGCCCTCGCCGAGCGCCCCAGCGAGCCGTCGCTGCTCCCGGCCTTCGACGAAGGCGCCAGCGCCACCGACTCCGCCGCGGCCTGATC
>CAIMWA010000506.1 GCA_903845045.1 uncultured delta proteobacterium
CAGCCTGCCTCACCGTCTCCGTGTGCGCCGGCAGAGGGCAACGCGTCCATCACCGCGACAGCCAGTTCGACGAGCACTCGTGCGGCGTGCTCGCCGGCCCCATCCACCAATCGCAGACCGAGGTCCCCGCGAATGCCGGCGACGATAGCCCGCCGCGCGAAGGCCATGGCGAGAGCGTTGTCGATCTGATCGCCGCCTGCAGCGAGCACCAGGAGCGCCCTCGCTTGCGTCCGGAGGTCGGTGCCATGGGACCGCGCTGGGACCGTAGACGGTCTTACGTCAGTGATTTCAACAGGTTGTGTGGCTCGTGCCTGGGTCTCCGAAGCCGAAGGTCAGAGGTTCGAATCCTCTACCGCGCGCAGCAAAACTCGAAGGTCGTGACAGAGGCCTGACTCGAGTCCGTGAGTCGAGTCCCACGGCCTGTGCGACCAGGGGCGCGAGCCCTCCCGGGTGCGGAGCCGACGCCCGCGTCGGGTTCGCCTTGACGCAATCGTTGCGCGGCAGCGAGGGTGGATGCCATGAACCTTCGCATCAAGCATCTCGGGCTGGCCCTGGGCTTGGCGTTCGCCGTCGGCTGCGACGGCTCGTCCGTCGTCGGCGGTCCCGACGGGAGCGTGGTGACGGACACCCCGTCCATGGACGTCGCGATGGACACGCCGGACGTGCCGTTTCGCTGCACGACGAACGCCTCGTGCGCGGGCAACGTCGGCGGCGCGGTGTGCGACACCACGAGCGGTCGCTGCGTCGAGTGCGTGGCGACGGCGGACACCTGTCCTGCCGGGGCGTACTGCGTGGCGTCGACGAACCGCTGCGCGGCGGGCTGTCGCAACGACGACGGCTGCGCTCCGGGCGTCGGCGCCGACGGGGGCGTGCGATCCGACGCGGCAGGCGGCGGGGATCCCGGAGCGGCAGCGGGGCGTCACTGCAACGTGGCCACCCGGTCATGCGTCGCGTGCGTCGGCAACGACCAGTGCCCGGCGGGCAACGTGTGCATCGGCAACGCGTGCGTCCTGAGCTGCGGCGGAGCCCAGGTGTGTCCGTCGGGCCAGGCGTGCTGCAACAACGGGTGCATCGACCTTCAGGCCAACACCGCGAACTGCGGCGCCTGCGGGTCTGCGTGCTCCTTCGCCAACGCCGCCCCGGTGTGCCGCGCCGGCGCCTGCGCCATCGGAGCGTGCGTCGCTCCGTACGGCAATTGCGATGGCGACGCGGCGAACGGCTGCGAGGTCGACACGTCGAGCTCCGTCGCGAACTGCGGCGCGTGCGGCATGGCATGCGCGGCGCGGCCCGGCAGCGACGTGAGCTGCGTCGCCGGGGGCTGCACCTACGCATGCTCGGCGGGCTTCGCGGACTGCGACGGCAACCCTGCCAACGGCTGCGAGGTCGACCTCTCGTCGAGCGCCGTCCACTGCGGACACTGCGGCGGCGCGTGCACCTACGCGAACGCGGCAGGGGTGTGCGCGGCGGGGGCTTGCACCCTGGGCGCGTGCAATGCGGGCTTCGGCGACTGCGACGGCGACCCGTCGAACGGCTGCGAGACCGACCTGCGCACCAGCGCCACGCACTGCGGCACCTGCTCCAACGCGTGCTCGGCCTCGGCCAACGCCACCACGGCGTGCGTCGCGTCGGCGTGCGTCAGCACCTGCGTGGCGAACTTCGGCAACTGCGACGGCAACGGCGCCAACGGCTGCGAGGCCGACCTCCGCGTCACCGCCGCCAACTGCAGCGCGTGCGGCCTGGTGTGCCCGGCACGTGCCAACGCGACGTCGACGTGCTCCGCGTCGGTGTGCTCGTTCACGTGCACCACGGGCTTCGGCAACTGCAACGGCAGCGCCACCGACGGATGCGAGGTGAACCTCACGAACTCCGTCGCGAACTGCGGCGCCTGCGGGTCGGTCTGCGCGCCGCGCGCGAACGCCGTGGCGTCGTGCACGGCGTCGTCGTGCACATACACCTGCGCCACGGGCTTCGGCGACTGCGACGGCA
>CAIMWA010000507.1 GCA_903845045.1 uncultured delta proteobacterium
CGCGGCCATCGACGTGCTCTCGCGCCCGGGTCCGAAGGCGCCGTGGACCCTCACGGAGGTGAAGTCCACGACCAGCGTGAAGGAGGTGCACCTGCCCGACGTCGCCGTGCAGACCTGGGTGGCCCGCGGCGCGGGCATTGCCGTCGGCGCCGCCGAGGTGATGCACCTCGACCCGGCGTGCCGACACCCGGACCTGTCGAACCTTTTTCGTCGCGAGGCCGTGACCGAGGCCATCGAGGAGGCGGTCAAGGACGTTCCGCGCGTAGCGAAGCGGATGCTGACGATGCTGGCGGGGGCGCTCCCCGAGGTGGCACCGGGGGAGCAGTGCCTCGCGCCGTACGCGTGCCCGTTCTTCGCGCGGTGCAACGCGGTGGCGGGCGACGACCACGTCGTGCGGCTCTACCGCGTGTCGAAGAAGGTGCGCGCCGAGCTCGCCCGCGCCGGCATCGAGCGCATCGTGGACGTGCCCGACGACATCGCCCTGTCGAGGATCCAGCAGCGGCAGCAGAGCGCCCTCGCGACGAACGGGACGGTGGTCGCATCGGGGCTCGCCGAGGCGTTGGCGGCGGTGAAGGCGCCCATCGCGGTCCTCGACTTCGAGACCGTGGCGCCGGCGATTCCGGTGTGGGAGGGCTGCGGTCCGTACACGGCGGTGGCCGCGCAGTGGAGCGTGCACCTGCTCGCGGCCGACGGCTCCGTCGAGGCGTTCGAGTGGATCGCGTCGGGGGCCGGTGATCCGCGGGCCGAGGGGGGGCGGACGCTGGCGCCGGTGCTCGCGCGGGCGGCGACGGTGGTGGCGTACAACGCGCCGTTCGAGGCGAAGCAGCTCGGGTTGCTCGCGGCGGCGGCGGACTCCGCGGCGGATCGAGCGACCCTGCTCCGGGCGAAGAGGGAGATCGTCGATCTGCTTCCGGTCGTTCGCGAGTACGTCTACCACCCGGCGTTCGGGGGGACCTTCAGCTTGAAGGCGGTGCTCCCGGCGCTGGTTCCGGGGCTCGGCTACGACGACCTCGAGGTCGCCGATGGATCGACGGCGGCGGGGCTCCTCGAGCAGGTGCTGTTCGATGGGGCGATGGGGGAGGACGAGTGGGAGCGGGCGAGGGGGCAGCTCGGCGCGTACTGCGGGCGGGATACCGAGGGGTTGGTGGCGCTGTATCGGGCCTTGGGGGAGCTCGGGCTTGGAGGGGAGTGACGGGCGGGGATGGGCGGGGCGATGAAATCCGGGACGAACCTCGGAAAGTCGGAAAGCTCTATTTCTAGTAACTTGGCAGTCTTCGGCAGGCACGCGGCGCGTGAATTCAAGGTGTTACGAGTTCACGGCCGCGTCCTCCAACAGATAAGGGTTTGCCGAAGTTCGTCCCCGATGACCGTCGAGACCGCGCGACAGCTCCGCGCCGAGGGGTTTCCGGCTCGCTTCGTCGAGCTCGGCGAGGTCGGGCACACCTTCGTCGCAGGCGCGGGAGGCGAGGTCTGGCGCGATGCCCTCGCGTGGGTCGCGGGGGGCGACGATGGGCCGGCGCGGGGCCTGGTCACGTCCGCGAGGCCCGAAAGCGTGTCGTTGTCGAGGTCGTCGGAGAAATCGTCGTCGACCCCGTAGGGTTCCCCGGGGGCGTGGCGTCCAAAGGGATGTTCCGCCTGTAGGAGGCCCACTATGAACTTCCCGCGCCTGTCCCGTTTCGGTGCTGGTTCCGCGTTCGTGGCCGTGCTCGCCACCATCGGTCTGACGTCCACCGCCGCGCAGGCGCAGGGGATGCCGTGCGGGCTCGAGCGCGGGCGGTTCCAGCAGGCGCCGATGTACCAG
>CAIMWA010000508.1 GCA_903845045.1 uncultured delta proteobacterium
CGCGGCCGGCACGATCCCGACAGGGCCGAGCCCGGCTGCTCGGCCGACGGGCGCGGGCGCGGCGAGCTGGTTCGGCGGGCAGCGGGGGGAAATGATCCTCCCCACCGGGAGCTCGTAGATGTGTAGAAGTGATAGGGCTTCAGCCCGCCGGCACCAAGGACCCGGAGCGAAATCCATGATCAGTGGTTCAACCTGCGGCCCTCAGTTGTTGCCGCGGACCGCCACGAAGAACGCGATCAGCGCACCCACGGGCACGGCGAGCGCGATCCCGACGGTGGTCAACGTCGTGAGCGCCACGTTCTGCCGGCGCACCTCGAGCTCCGGCATCGCCGCGGTCTGTACCCGGATCTCACGGCCGAGCGACTCGCTCCACCCATCGACGTAGGCGGGATTCACGCGGTGAACCTGCATCTCCACCGGACCCGCGACGGAGGCGAAGCGCACGCGCGCGAGGCGCAGGTCCGGGGAGCCCGCGGCGAGCGCCTGACGATCCAACGGAAGCCACCGATAGCACCCGGTGCTCCACAGCGCGCATGCCAAGAGGACGCTCGCGCTCCACCGTGATGAACGCCTCATGGGAATACCACCCCCAAAACCATCTGGACGAAGACGTGGCCACCCCCGCCATCGGCGCCCACCGCCGAGTACCCCGTGACGCGAAGCCCCAGGTCGACATGCTCGTTCTCTCCGAGCATCGCCCCGAGCTCCCCCGACCCGCCGAGGACGGGAATGGCCGCGGGCGGGGCGATCGTTCGCTCGACGGAGGACGAGTCGCACGTATACGTGTACGGATCGACGCTCGGCACCAGGACGCCCACGAGGGCGCTGCCGCCAACGTAGAAGGGCCCCCCGGGACGAAACCGCGCACCCGGCTCGACGGCGAAGTGAAAGACGCTCCCGGTGCCGCCGTGGCCGGAATACCCGTACGTCGGACAGGCCCCGGACGGCTGCGGCGTGAAGTATCCAGACATGCCGAACGCGAACGAGGCGCGCAGCTGCAGGTCCACCATGGGGACGACGGCCCAGCGCACGCCGGCGCCGACCACGCCGACGAACGCCTGATCGATCGCCAACCTCCACGTCGCAGACTTGATCCGCTGCGAGAGCAGCGACGCTCCGACGCCCGCCTCGACGAAGGCTCGCGGGTGGTAGCGGAAGTCGGCCTCACGCCGGATCTGGCGCATCTCCGCCGCGTCGGGCACCGGCGCATCGGTGACGCCCGGCAGCGCCTGAGCGATCGCACCCGTAGGCGCCCCGAGGACACCGCCGAGCACCGCGGCCGCGACGCGAAGGCCCGACTTTCGTAGGGCAGCCACTGCGGGCACGCGCTAACGGCGCGGCCAGGGGGCGATGTTCTCTCGGGTGTTGCGCTGCACGATGCGTACTCCCGTCGACGGAACGCGCTCCCTCGACATGCGTGCCGACCCTACACCGGGGTGCGCGCCGCATGAAAGCGCAAACGCGCAACGCTACCCCGCCGGCGCGAGCGGCGCTCTTCCCACCGTGACCGAGAGCACCACACGCGCGCCCGGCGACGCCTTCTTCCAGGTGTACTTCCGCTCGCCGCCCACCCATTGCATGGTGACCGGCGTGCCGTCGCTGAGCTCGACGTGGCAGCCCCCGCGACCGCCGACGATCACCGTCGTGCGCGACAGCCACGGGACCCGCGCCGTGACTTCGTGCGCGGCCAGAAGCGTGTGCTCGATGCGGCCTCGCGCCAACGGTGTCGGGAGTTCGATGCGCTCCCGCACCGACCGGATGAGCACCGCGAAGTCGGTGACGAGCTCGACGAGCGCGCCGTCCTCGGCGAAGCCCCAATGGGAACCGTAGAAGCCATCGCCCCAGCCCGACGAGAACAGCACCACGTTGCCCGCGCCGAGGGGCGCCACGTGCCAGCTCCAGGTGTCGACGTAGCGCGCCTCGCTGGCGGCCATCCAAGCCTCGCCGACGGCCTCGTCGACGACGCCGCGCACGCTCGCATCGAAGAAGCACCCCGTTCCGGCGTCGACGCCGTAGCCCGCGATCTCGTCGGGGCCCGGCGCGGTGGTCCCTTCGAAGTGCGCGTGCTCCCAGCGCACCGCGCGGGCGTCGGCGAAGCGCACGCGGGCGCAGGCGACGCGCTCGTCCCCTCGAGGGAAGCGGGCGATGGCGAGCTCCACCGGAAACGACCCCGTCGGCGCCGTGCGCGCAAAGGGCGAAGACGGCTGTTCGAAGTCGGTGACGTAGGGATCGGCGACGCACACGCGTCCCGTCGGGAGCGCGAGGTCGCCGACGATGCAGGTGCGCATCTCGACGGGTTCGCGCTCGTCGTAGAGGCGGGTCCCCGCGATGAAGGCGTGCTCGAAGGGGCTGTGCATCATCGGGCGCATCGTACGTTGAGCATTGAAGAACGTGGAGAGCGGCGCACGAACGTCAGCGCGCCGCGGTGAGCCAGCCGACGGCGTGCTCCCAGAAGGGCCGTGTTTGGGGCCAATGCCACGTATACGCGACGTGCTCGTCGCCCCAGACGATGACGCGTCCGCAGCCCGGCGAAGTGGCGCGGGCGACGATCTGTGCGTCGACCGTCGCCAGCGGTGTGTTCACGACGCCGGGCCTCGCGGCGACGGCGCGCCCGTTGTCGAAAGGCGTCGCGTCGAGGGTCAGTCCGGTGGTGATGGGGTGCGGGAGCAGCGCCGTGAGGGGGCCTCGCGGGACCGGCGCCGTGCACAGGTACGTGAGCCCAAAGCGAGCGATGAGCGAATTGGGATAGCTGCACTCCTCGGGTGCGACCTGGCCGCTGCCGACGATGAGCGTCAGGAGCGCGCCGCCGCCCTCGACCCAGGTGCGCAGCGCGTCGGTCCAGTCGGCCGGGATCGAGCCGCGGATGACCATCACCAGCACCGACGCCGAGGGGAGCGCGGTCGCGTCGACGGCGCCGCTCTCGACGGTGACGCCGCGCGCCGCGAGCACCGCAGCGAGGCCGTCGGGTGGGGTCTGGCCCACGAACCAAACGTGCGTGCGGGCCGCGGCCGGGACCGGGCACTGCGTCGACGGGCAGTCCTCGTCGACGAGTCCGTTGTGGTCGTCGTCGATGCCGTTGCCGCAGATCTCGACGGGCCCGGCGTCGACGAAGACGTCGGCCGGCACATCGGGCGCCGTGTCGGATGGCACGTCGGCGACGGCGTCGCGCGGCGGGTCCACGGGCACGTCGAAGACCGGGCGATCGAGCAGCGGGAGCCCTCCATCCCCGCCGCCGCCGCTCGCGATGAGCGATCCGCCGAAGGTGTCGGCGGTGGCGACGGCGTCGTTGGCGAAGGGCTGGATCGTGGGCGGTCGCGAGGTGCTCGCGGCGTCGGCGCAGCCGCCGAGCGCGACGGCGAACCCCAGCGGGCGCGCCCACGCCATGACGCCGGAGATCGAACGCGTTCGCGAGGACTTCACCGTGGACGAGTGTCGTCCCGGTGCGACGGCGGAGTCCAGCGCCGCTGTTGCGCGAGGTCGCTCGCGAGGCCCTCGCGACGTGACGCTGAACCCCGGCCCCCGCTCGGTCTATGCTCCGCGGCCATGTCCGCTCCAGCGCTCGCGATCAATGCCCGGGGCCGCACCGACGACCAACGGAGCTTCGTCACCGACGGGTGCCTGATCCTTCGCGAGGACGCGCTGGGCGCGCTCGCCGGCGCGTACATCGCGGCCGCGGAGGTGCGCGAGCTCACCGCCGAACAGATGGGGCGCGCGCTGTCGACGCCGCCGCAGTCGTTCACGCTTCTCGATGCGTTGGTGCCGAGCCGCGTCTACACCGACGTGTTCCGCACCGGCGACGACGTCGCCCTCGGAGCCAGGTACGTGGGGGCGGGGACACAGTTACGTTGTTGCATTCGCGGCGCTCGCACCGATGCGGCGGAGGGTGGCGCTGGGCCCTCGGCCCCCAGACGTCTGGGTGGGCCGGGGCGAGCGGGAGGCCGCCGATCCATTGGCGTCGCCCCCCTTCGTTGCCCGGCGGGTGAACCCTGACCATGGATCAGCTTCTCGCTCTGGCCGCGATCTCACGCCGTTTTCAGC
>CAIMWA010000509.1 GCA_903845045.1 uncultured delta proteobacterium
GCGAGGACTACCGCAAGCCAGGGGAGCGGACCGTTGCTGCGCATTCTCGGGGCCTCGCGAGGAAGGGGTGGCGTGCGTCACAGCACCGGGGGGCGCCGCATCGTTCCATAGGTACCGCCCTCGCTCGGCGGGACGCAAGCGCTGCGTGCGACGGCGGAGGACCGAGCGCAGCGACCGAGGCGCGGTCGGGACCGACGCGACACCGAGACCGCGCCGAGGCTATTGGCTGCGACGCGACGGCGAAGAGCGAAGGGGCACGGATCCCCCCGGGGTTCCGCTCCCGCTGGTCATCACGCCGGTGAGGATCTCCGAGCGGACCGGCGCCGCGTAGCGTCGCGGGGCGACGATGAGCGTCGACGCGCCGGCACCCGGCCCCCACGACGGAGCCCCGCGAAAGTACATCCGCGAGCCACCCCGAATCGGGAATGGCCCGTCGCGGTCGCTCCACGCCGTCCCCACCGGCGCCTGCGGATCGACCGGCGTGTCGGCGCGCGGGTCCGGCGCTCGGGGCGCTTGCACCGTCACGGCATCGACGACCGTCGACGAGGGCGGCGGCACCGTCCCAGCCGGCTCCGGCGGACGACGCACCGACGGCCCGGGCTCCATGCCCTCGAGGTCACGATCGCGCAGCACCACCACCGGCTCGCGCGACCGCGGAGGCGGCGCGGGCGCCGGCGCCTCGACGACGACCTCGACCCGCGGCACGTCGGGCAGCCCGGTCGCAGGCACCGGCGCCAGGAACGCCTCGCGTCGGGCGGCATCGAGCCTCGCGACCTCGGCGCGCCAGAGGTCGCTCGCGGCACCGGCCGAAGCCCCGGCCCGCGTCGCCTCGGGCCCGGGCACCGATGACGTCCGAACGTACAGCGACCCCGCCGCCTCGCCTTGCACCACCCGCGCGATGAGCCCCGGACCGGCGAGAGCTCCGCGCGCGCAGTAGACGAGCGGAGCCCACGCGTCGGCCCCCTCGGGTCCTCGCGGCGCCCAGGCCGTCCAGCCGCCGCCTTCGCGCCACTCGACCCAAGCCGGCGCGAAGCGCGCACCGGGCACCCACGACCACGCGCCGTCGTCGCGGACCCAGCGACCGTAGTGAAACGTGACCAGGCCCCACGGAAGCTCGCTCGCCCAGTACCAGCCCTCCGCCGCCGGCACCCAGGCCCCCTGCGTGAGGAACGGCACGAAGTCCCGTGCCACCGCCGACGCGTCGGGGCGCCACACGCGTCCATATCGTTCGCTGTCGAACCATCCACCCCAGCCCGCGAGCACCGCCTCCATCTGCGCGACGCCCAACGGCCCTGGCGTCGTCGCAGGAAGCTCGCGAGCGTTCGGCTCGGCTTCGCGCGGAGACGGCGCCTCGAGCACCGCCACGTCGGCGGCCCCGCGCGCGCGAACCTGGGCGCACCCCGCCACGAGGAGGAGAACCGATGCCCCGCGCACCGCGCACCTAGCCGTCATGGACGGATCGGTAGCACGGCTCAGCGGAGGAGGTCTTCTTCCGCCTCGAGGAGCGCCTTCACCGCCGCCGGGTCCGCCGCCTCGAGCAGCGCCGCGCGCACGCGGGTGTCCCGTAGGAGGCGCGAGACCCGAGCCAGCACGCGCAAGTGGTCGCCGGGGGCCCGCTCGGGCGCCAGCACCGCGACAAAGATGCGCACGGGGCGATGGTCGATGGCGTCGAAGTCGACGCCGGCCGGTGCGATGGCCACCGCCGCAATGATGCGGCTCAGCCCGTTGAGACGACCATGGGGGATCGCGACCTCGTCGCCCACTCCGGTGGACGCGAGGCCCTCGCGGTCGCGCAGCACCTGCACCACCGCAGCCTCGTCGTTGAGCTCGGAGTCATGGAGCAGCAGCGACGCGAGAGCTTGAAGCGCCGCATCCTTGGACGACACCGACAGCGTCGTCGAGATGCGGCCGATCGTGAGGAGGTCGCTGAACCGCATCGGCGCGTGCGCGGGATACTCCCGTCGCGATGCCGTGTAAAGCGATTGCGACGGTCAGTCGGTCTCGCCGACGTCGACGGGCACTTCGGCAGCGTCGGCGGCGCGGAGGGCTTCGCCGCCCTTCTTGTTTCGAGCCACGGCGTCGTGGTGACGCGCGATCTGGTGCTCGACCTTGTCGATGACGAGGTCGACGGACTTGTACATGTCCTCGCTGTCGTGCCGCGCCTGGTAGTGCCGCCCCTCGGACGAGAGGGAGACCTCGGCGACGTGCTGGTGTCGCTCGGTGTACAGCGTCACGTGCGCGTCGAGCGGGTGCCGCAGGTACTTCTGCACTCGCTCGAGCTTCTCGTGGACGTACTCCTTGAGAGGGTCGCTCGGTGCGAGATGCCTGAAGGTGATCGCAATGCCCATCACGTCCTCCGTCGGCGCTGCGGCGTGTGTCACGGGCCCCAATTGGAGGCCCCCGCCGCCGCGCCATGCTCCGCCCGCCAAGTCTTCTCGCCGTCGCGGGCGGGCGCCGCGCCGACTACCTTCAACCTAACCCGTCCGATCGACGCTGCAAAGCAACTTGTGACGCCCGCGCGACATTCCGGCGGCGGTCAGAAGTAGTGCTTGCGCTTCGCGCTGGAGAGGATGCCGAGCATCTCGCGGTACTTCGCCACGGTGCGGCGCGCGATGACGATCTTCTGGTTCACGAGCTCCTTCACGATCTGCTCGTCGGAGTGCGGCGCCTGCGGGTCCTCCTGCGCCACGATCTTCTTGATCGCCTGCTTCACGCTCTCGCTCGCGATGTCCTCTTCGGCGATGCGGCGGATGGAGCTGTTGAAGAAGTACTTGAGCTCGAAGATGCCCCGCGGGGTGTGCACGTACTTGTTCGTCGTGACACGGGAGATGGTGCTCTCGTGCATGCCCACGGAGTCGGCCACGTCGCGCAGGATCATCGGCTTCAGGAACTCGATGCCCTTCTCGAAGAAGTCGCGCTGCTTCTCCACGATGCACTGCGTGACCTTCACGATGGTCTTCTGCCGCTGGTCGAGGGAGCGCACGAACCACTTCGCCGACGCGAGCTTGTTCTGCACGAACTCCCGCGCCTTCGGGTCCTTCATGAGAGCGCGCGCCTGGTGCTCGTTGATCTTGAGCTTCGGCATGCCGTCGTCGTTGGTGCTCACGACGTAGTCGTCGCCGACCTTGTACACGTACACGTCCGGCGTGATGTACGTCGGCTCCTCGGACGCGAAGTTGCGGCCGGGGCGCGGCTCCATGGTGCTGATGAACTTCGCGGCGTCGTAGATGTCCGCGAGCTCGCAGCGGAGGTCGCGCGCGATGGCCTGGAAGTTCCGGCGCTCGACGTTCACGAGGTGCCGGTCGATGATCTGCCAGAGCAGGTCTTCCTTGTCGTAGCCGAAGTGCTCGGCCTGGACGAGCAGGCACTCGCGGAGGTCGCGCGAGGCCACGCCGACGGGGTCGAGCCCCTGGATCATGCGCAGCACCTCGTCGGCGTCCTCGGGGTCGAGGCCCACCTCGCCGGCGAGGTCCTCGATGGTGAGCGCGCGCGTGCCCGCCTCGGTCTCGGACGCGGAGAGCTCGCGGCCGGGCTCTTCGTCGGCGTCACCGACGCCGCTGAGGTTGAGGTACCCGCTCTCGTCGAGGTTGTGCACGATGAGCATCGCGAAGCGCTGCTCGGACTCGGTGAACGTCGAGAGACGGATCTGCTGCTCGAGATGGTCGCCGAGCGTCGTGCGCCGCGTGAGCGTCGCCTCGAGCGACGGCATGTCCTCGCTCGAGCCGCGCGCCGTCGTCGGCAGCGGCGCCTGGTTCGAGTACGCGTCGAGGAACTTCTCCCAGTAGTCCTCCTGCGTGGTCTCGGACATCGCGGCGCGGTCTTCGCTGCTCGTCGGGAGCGTCTGCCGGGTCTCGTCGAGCGCCGCCACGCGATCGACGGTGGGCGTCTCCGCGGCCTCCGCCGCACGATCGCCAGCGTCGGTGCCATCGGCACCGTCCTCGAGGATGGGGTTGCTCATCATCTCTTCGCGGACCGCGTCGATCAGCTCCAGCCTCGAGAGCTGCAGGAGCTTGATCGCCATCTGGAGCTGGGGTGTCATCACCAGCTTCAGGTGCATTCCTTGAACGAGCTTGATCTCCATCGACTGGCATCTCCTCCGGCGGCCACCGGCGGCGCGTTGCGCAGCACGATGTCCGAAGCCACCTCCGTGCGGCTGGGAGGATCTTAGTCCTCCGGCTCCGGCATTGCATCACGAACTTTGCGCGCGCAGCCCCCGCGACAGCCGCTCGTGCCACGCGGACACGCACCGTTCAGCGGCCCGCACCGCCGCGCGCAGGGCGATTCGTGAGGCGTCCGGCTCGTGCGCTGCATCGTCGACGGCCCGCAGCAGTTCGCCCCACGGATCGACGGTGTCGAAGGTCGGCGGCTCGGGGCGCGCGCCACCGAGGGACGAGGGCCGCAGCGCGTCGTCCACCGCGTCGCGGACCCCGTCGTGGACGGCCGCGCGCACCTCGCGGTCGGCCGGGGCGGTGAGCAGGACCGAAGCCTCGACACCCACGACCCCGGCTCGTACGGCGAGGTCGACGACGTCGGCGCGCTCCTTCGCAAGCAGCCCGCGCTCGCGCTCGACGACGCGGTGCGAGAGCTCTCCGACGAGGTCGCGCAGCACGACCTCCGACGGAGCACCGCCGGCGCCCCGGAGGCCGGACCACCGGTCTCGCATCACGGCCCGCACTTCACGCCGGATGGCGTCGGTGCGGGAGGACACCGCCCGGCGGAGCGCCGCGATCGCCTCGACGAGGAGCGCCCGTGTCCTGCGTCGCTCGACGTCGGCGGCCTCGGCGGCCTCGAGATCCGCGCGCAGCGGCTCGAGCACCGACCGCAACCGTGTCGTCGCACGCAGGCGCTTCCAGCCGTCGCCTCGCTCGATCACGCGCTCCCGCACCATCGTGGTGAACGCGTCCCAGCCCTCGCCGGTGCGCGCGCTCATCGCCGCGAGGACCACCACGGCCCCGTCGGTCTCTGCGGCCAGCGTGCGCGCCACGATGTCCGCGCCGGCGGCTCCGACGCGGTCGATCTTGTGCAGCACCGGCAGCACCGGGACACCCGCGCGCTCGACCGCCGCGATGGCCTCCCGCTCCGTGGCCTTGCCGGCCTGCGATGCGTCGAAGACCCACAGCGCGAGGTCGGCGAGCTCGAGCGCCCGCGCCGTCGCCGCGGGATCGGCGCCCCCGGCGGCGTTGCTGCCCGGCGTGTCGAGAAGCTCGACGTCCGCGAGCGTCGCGCTCGGGTGGAAGAGCTCGACGTGCGACGCCGGCGCGCCGTCGGCCTCCGCCGCGGCGAGCACCCTCGGCAGCGCCTCGATGGGCCCTTCGCGAAGCCCGCCGCGTCCATCGACGACGCGCCCGCCCTCGACGCCGCGGCGCACCCAGATCACCCTCGCGGTGGTCGGGAGCACACCGACGGCGGACACCGCAGCGCCGGTCCATCGGTTGACCACGCTGCTCTTGCCCGCGCTGAATTCACCGAGGATCGCGAGTCGCACCGGCGCGTCGAGCCCGGCACGCAGCGCCGACGCCGCGGTCGCCGCCGACGCCGATGCGGGGTACGCCGCCGCGAACGCCGCGAAGCCCGCGAGCAGCGCATCGACGGAGGCGCCCCACGCCGTCGCGCACACGTCGGTGAGCCTGGCCGCCGCGAAGGGCTGGGTGACCGGCGCCCGCAGCGCGAGAGCGAGCGATGCGGCGGCCGCCGACGGCAGCATCGGCGCGTCGTCGAGCGCTCGGACCTCCGGTGCGAGGAGACGCTCGGGCGCTTCGCGGGCCCAGCGCGCCGCCGTCGCGGGAGCATGCGCGAGCGCTGCGCCGATCGCGATGGACCACACGCCGTCGGGAACGTCCGCTGCGTGCACGGTGTCGAGGTCCGCCGTCGGAGCCCCGCGACGAAGCCCCTCCAGCGCGCGCAGCACCGACGCGGGTCCAGCGTCGAGCGAGGCTCGGGCTCGGGCCACCATCGCGTCGTCGGGCACGTCGAGCCCCTCCAGCGCGAGCAGCCACGCGGCGTCGCCCGCACCGCAGATCCAAGCCCGCCGAAGGCAGCGGAGCGCTACGTCGTGGCGGCCGATCCCCGCCGCGACGGACCCCGCGGCCGCGTTGGCGGCGCCGTCCGACGGATCGAGCACCGCGACGGCCCGGGCGAGAAGCTCCCCGGCGCGCGCGACGTCGCCCTCCGCAGCGGCTGCGCGCGCGAGCACCAGCAGCGCCGACGCAGACACCGACGCC
>CAIMWA010000510.1 GCA_903845045.1 uncultured delta proteobacterium
CCGCCCTCCCGGACCCGCCGGCGGACTTCCCTCAGCGCGCGTCGTTCGCGCTGCGTCGCGTGGAGGCCGAGTACCTCCGCGACCGCATCGTTCAAGCGTTTCCTCGCTCGCTCATGGCGTGGCTGGCCAACGATGAGGGGTCGCACGCAGCCGAGGTCGAATTCCCGTGGGACCATCCGAGCCACACCGCGTTTCAGGATGTGCACCGGGAACAGGTGCATCATGCCCACCTGTTCTCTGAGGTCACGTACGGCGCCGCGATCCTCTACAACCTCTCGCTCGCGGAGCTGACCAACGCAGGCGAGGTGCGCGACCGGCACGCGCGGGAGCTCGCCTCGTGGGTCCACGGTCTCCATGGACTGCCGATCGACGACTGGAGCCTCGATCGCCTCTTCCATCTCTTCAGCGGGTCCGACCATCCTGTGAGCCCACGCAGCCGAGACTTCGCCCATGCGTGGCTCGAACTCGCTCGCACCCGTGACCTCGACAAGCTCGGCGGCGCCGCGGCGCGCGACCTCGTTCGCCGGCGCGAGATCGAGCTGAAGGGGCCACGGTCGCGCTACGTCAACGCGCGCGCCAGGGATCAGTGGAGTGGCGCGGCCGGTCTCTTCCGTCAGAGCTTCCGCTGGGGCACGGCCCAACGCTTCCTACGCGACATTCGCCAGGGCCTTCAGCTGGGAGAGCCGTGATGCTGTCTCCGGACACCCGCGGCATGTACCTCTCCGCCCTCCAGCCGCCGCCGGGATTCAGGCTCGACGGCGCCGTGGCGACGACGTTCAGCCTCGACCTCGCCCAGCTCCTCGGCTTTCCGGTTGCCCTCGCGCTCGGCACCTTCGACCCCAAGAAGCTCGGCGCGGAGTCCTCGGTCGCCCTGCTCGAGGCCATTCGTCGCACCGCCGACCAATTGGTCGTGTTCGCCGACGGTACGCATGTCCACGTTCCCCGCGAGAAGCACGTGCTCTACGGGTTGCTCGAGACCAGCGTCGTTCATGTGCTTGCCCCGAGAGAGGGCGCCTTTCATCCCAAGCTATGGGCGCTTCGCTTTCGAGAGATCGGCGGCGAGGGGTCGTGCATGCGGCTCTTGGTTCTGTCTCGCAACCTCTCGCCCGATCGCTCGTGGGACGTCGCGCTGTCTCTCGATGGCACGTTGACGGGTCGCAACCGATCTGCCAACGCGCGCCTCGCCGACCTCTTCGCGGCGCTGCCCGACATGGCCATCAACTCCGTGCCGGAAGACCTTCGAGCCAGGGTCGACGCGATCGCAGCCGACCTTCGACGTAGCGACTTCGCGCTTCCGGACGGCTTCGAGGAGCTCTCGTTTCATGTCCTCGGGCGCGATGCCAAGCCTTGGCTCCCAGCGCCCTCACGGCGCCTGCTGGTCGTGTCTCCGTTCGTGTCCGACTCCACGGTTCGCGCCTTGGCATCGTCCACCGAAGAGGCCGTGGCGTTCGTCTCGCGAGCAGAGGAGCTCGACAAGATCGCCCCGTCCGCGCTGGCGCAGTTCATGCGTACGTTGGTGCTCCACGAGAGCGCCGAGACCGAGGACGGAGAGGACACCTCGAACACCGGCCTCCGAGGGCTCCACGCCAAGATTTACATCGCGCAACGCGGCTGGGACACCCACCTCTATCTTGGCTCCGCGAACGCGACGCACGCGGCGCTCGGGACGGGGGTCAACATCGAAGTCCTCGCGGAGCTTCGGGGAAAGACGAGCCAGGTTCCCGGCAAGGGCATCGACGGATTCCTCGATGCGAGGAACGGCATGGGACGGATCCTCGTAGACTACGTGGCGCCGGCGGAGAAGCCCGCCGTTGACGCCATCGACCAAGCGGCCGAGCAGGCGCTCGACGCAGCCGCCCGGACGCTCGCCGCGGCGCGCGTTCGGCTCGGGTACACCCCGAACTCGACGGGCTACACACCAACGCTCCTCCCGCCGAAGGCCATTGTCCTCCCTGGCGTTTCATCCGTTCACGCGTGGCTTGTCACCGTCGACGCCATCCAGCGCACGGAGGCGTCGGCGCTCACCGGGGGACATCCCGTTGCGCTGCCG
>CAIMWA010000511.1 GCA_903845045.1 uncultured delta proteobacterium
CGGCTACGTGGTGATCCCGGGCTTCGGCAACCCCGATCTTGGCCCCGAGCGCTGGGTTCACGGCACCGTCGGCGCCCTCTTCGACATCGTTCCGGGGCTAGTGGAATTCACCGCCGACGCGTTCGTGAAGTGGGGTGCCGACACCGCTGCGCCGACGACGGCCACGGCCCTTCGTGACGGCGTAGAGGTGCCGCTTCGCTTTGCGAACAGCGGCGCCGCGCGCGTCGTCGGCGGGGAGTGGTGGCTGCGCGTGCGCGCCGGGCGTCTGCCGCTCTTCGGGTGGGTTTCGTACACCTACCAGCGCGCCGAGCGTCGTGATGCCGTGGGCCGGCCGTGGCTCCCGTCGGTGTGGGACCAGCCGCACAACCTGTCGGTGATCGTCGGGGCGCTGCTCCCGCGCGGCTGGGAGATCGGCGCTCGGTTTCGCTGGGCGTCGGGTCTGCCGGAGCCGGTGGTCACCGGCGCGCTCGTCGATGCGGACCACGACGTCGCGCTGTCGTGGGTCGACCCGTCGCGCAGCGCGCGGTTGCCCGACACGTGGCAGATCGACGTGCGCGCCTCGAAGCGGTTTCGCTGGGGTCCCGTGCGCATGCAGGTGATCGCCGAGGTGCTCAACGCGACGAACAACGCCAACGCCGAGTCGCGCCTCTACGCGTGGGATCGGCTGCGCAGCGCGTACGTCACGGGTCTCCCGATCCTTCCGAACCTCGGGCTTCGCGCGGAGTACTGATCCCGTCGCGGCCCGCGGCGTGGTACGTCGGAGTCCGTCGCATGCCGGTGTTCTTTCGCACCACGGGGACCGTCGGGGGTCCCGCATTTCTGCTCCGCGCGGGGTCGCCGTCGGTCGCGCCAGTGCGCATGCCTGTGGTCGTGGCGGTGGTCGAGCGCCCCGACGGACTCGTGCTCATCGACACCGGCTGGAGCCGGCGAACATGCGCGTTTCCGGCGGACGATCCGGGCCTCGTCGCCGCGGCGCTGCTCGGCCTGTCGGTGAAGCCCGAGGACGCGCTCGCGTCGCAATTGCTGTCGTTGGGGTACGCGCCCGGCGACGTGCGGCATGTCGTGGCGACGCACCTCCACGCCGACCACGTGGGCGGCGTCGTGGACTTCGCCGGAGCGACGGTCCATGTGGCCGAGCGCGAGCTGCAGGCCAGCACGCGCGGCATCCTCGGCGGCTACCGGGGCGAGCCGCTGCCGTCCGAACGTGCGCAGATCCACGCCGTCGCGGGCCCGCCAGCGCTCGGCTTCGCGGCGTCCGAGGACCTATTCGGCGACGGCTCGGTGCTTCTCCTCGACGCGCGAGGACACACCGCGGGCTCCGTTGCCGTGGCGGTGAAGCTGCAAGCGGGGTGGCTCGTTCACGCGGGCGACGCCGCGATGTTCGTCGAGGACTTTCGCGCCGACGATGGCGCCCCGGCGTCGGCGTATGCGCGCGCGATGTCTTGGGATCTCGGCGCCCAGCGGCGAAGTTGGGCGGCGATGCGCGAGGCGGAGTCGACGCACGGCGCCCGCATCGTCGTGTCGCACGACCCGGCGCTCTTCGCGACGTTGCCGACGACCCGGGAGACCGCGTGGCCCGCCGCGTGGGACCGCCGCCGCGGCAAGCGCTGACCTCTCGCGAGGATCAGCCGTTCGACGCCGGAGCGACGTCGTCGAGAAACGCCATGAGCGCTGCGACGAGGAGGTCCGGCGCCGTCCAATGCATCATGTGCCCCGCGCCCTCGACGGCCGCGAAGCGCGCGCCGGGATAGCGCCGCGCGCGTTCGAGGAGCTCCTCGAAGAGCGTGAGGTCGCCGCCGTCGACCATGAGCACCGGACACCGAACGCGAGCTACCGACGCCTCGAAGGCCTCGGCGTCGAAGCGCGTCGGCGACGTCGTCTGGTGCAGCGGATCGAAGCGAAACGCGTAGCCGCCCTCGACGCCTCGGGTCGCCACGATCGCGGCGCGTTCGAGGACGTCGCGCTGCACCATGGGATGCGAGAGCCGCATGCGCGCCACGACCTCGTCGCGCGTCGCCATCACCCGCGGTGTTCGGCCGCGCGCTTTGCGCAGCCCGTCGAGCCAGGCCGTCGTGCGGTCCGGCGTGACGTCCGCGGGCATCGCGGGCGGACCCACGCCCTCGAGCAGGGCCAGCGACGCGACGCGCTCGGGACGAGCGGCGGCCCACCGCGTGGCGACGCTCCCGCCCATGGAGTGTGCGATCACGTGCGCCCGCGCGATGCCGAGCGCGTCGGCGAGGGCGTCGAGGTCGGCCACGTAGTCGAGCGAGTGGTAGTACGCGCCGCGGGGAACGCGGTCGGTGTCGCCGTGACCGCGGAAGTCCGGCGCGACCACGTGAAACCCTCGTCCTGCGAGTGCTTCGATGACGGCGTCGAAGGAGTGCGCGAGGTCGAGGTATCCGTGCAGGAGGACGAGATCCCCCCGCGCGCCGCCGTGCGCCTCGACGACGTGGTGCCGGAGGCCGTTGGCGTCGACCGTTCGGTCGAGGAGAAGCGTCACGCCGGCGAGGATCCCTTGAACCGGAGCGGGTCGAGCGCGTCGAGGTGAGGGTGCCTGCGGCCGTGAACGATGAGGTCGCGCACCATGGTCGCGGTGATCGGCGCGAGCACGATGCCGCTCCGATGGTGGCCGGTCGCCACGAAGAGGCCGTCGATGCCGAGCGCGCCGACGAGCGGGAGACCGTCCGGCGTCATCGGTCGAAACCCGGACCACGTCTGGTTCAACGCGGCGCTGGCGAGGGCAGGG
The DNA here is from genome assembly GCA_903845045.1 of uncultured delta proteobacterium. GTDB lineage: Bacteria > Myxococcota_A > Polyangia > Polyangiales > SCUS01. Next base: position 2,747 of record CAIMWA010000511.1, read on the forward strand.
ACGACCTCGACGGCGCGGTCGAGCAACGTGCGAACGCCGCCGACGGTGGTTCCACGTTCGAAGCCGACGTCCTCCATGGTGCTGCCGATGCAGACGCGACCGCTCGCGCGAGGCACCAGGTACCCGCCCGCAGCGTGCAGGATCGTCGCGAAGGGCACCGGATGCAGGGTGACCTCGGCGATCTGTCCCCGCGCCGGGCGAACCAGTCGCGGGTCCGCGAGGCCGCCGCCGATGAGCGCGGACCACGCCCCGGCGCACAGCACCACGGTGTCGGCGCCGCGCACGCCCTGGTCCGTGCGAACGCCGGTGGTGCGTCCTCCGGCGGCGAGCACCTCGAGGACCGACACACCGTGTTCGAAGCGCACGCCACGCGCAGCCGCGGCCGCGAGGGCGCCAGCCATGAGCGCCGTCGGGTCGACCACGGCGTCGTCGGGGAAGCCAAGCGCGCCTGCGAAGCGCGGGTTCACGCCGGGGGCCATGAGGCAGAGCATCGTGGCGTCGTACACGTCGACGGCGAGGCCTCGGTCACGCTGCCACGCGGTGGTCTTCACCATGGACTCGCGGTGCGCATCGCTGTTCGCGAGCTCGAGGGCGCCGACCTTGACGTAGCCCGATCCCGCGCCCGTCGTGGCTCGAAGCTCCTCGTCGAGGGCGGCGTGGAGCCCGAGGCTCTCGAAGGCGAGCTCGAACGCAGGACCCGGACGCGCGCCTTCGGACTGCGCGGCGAGGATGCCGGCTGCCGCGATGGACGCCTCGCGTCCCGGACGATCGCGGTCGAGAACACGGACGGTGTGGCCGGACTCGGCGAGGCGGAGCGCGATGAGGGTGCCGACGAGGCCCCCTCCGACGACGACAGTTTCGCTCATGGACGTGGAAGCTCTGCGCGCCGCGCGCTCCCGCAGCGAGCGCCGACGCGACGTGCGAGGGGAGTGACTACCAGTTGGACGAGACGCCCGGATGTCCGTCGCGCGGAATCGGGACCTGCGGCGTCGGGCCGGCGAATCGCGTCTCGTGCGCCGACAGCGCCGAGGCTTCGTTGAGGTGAAGATCGTCGCGGGCGGCCGCGCCGGCGATGGCGCTGCCGAGACGCTCGTCGAAGCCACCGTGGCCGCTGGCTCCCGAAGCCGAAGCCTGCGACGTCGCCGAAGCGCCGCGCACCGGCGACGCCGAGACGAGGCGGGCCGAGCCTCCGGTGGCGCAGCCGCCGAGGGCCAGCATCGACGCTGCGAGCACAGTCCATCCGCGCAGGCTCTTCATGGTTCGGGATTGTCGTCCCCGGCGCCGCCCTTGGCAAGGCCGTACTCCCGTACGAGTTGCGAGAGGCGGGGGCGCTTCATGCCGAGCAAGCTGGCGGCGCGCGTGATGTTTCCGCCGGCCTCGTCGAGCGCGCGGGCGATGCAGCCGCGCTCGATCTCGCGCCGCATGTCGAAGAGCGCCACGCCGCCGCCGCGGATGCGGGCGTAGACGAGCGCGATCTCGTCGGGATTCGCCGCGGTCGCGATCGTCGACGCGGGCGCGGTGGGCGCCGGCGCGGCGGGGGCGTGGAGTCCTTGGAGGTCGTCGGGTGCAATGTCGTCGGTGTCGGCGAGGAGGGCGCTCGCCCGAGTGACGTTTTCGAGTTCGCGCACGTTGCCGGGCCATGGGTGCGCGGCGAGGCGACGCAGCGCCGCCGTCGTCAGCCGTCGAGGGCGCGTGCCCGACTCCGCGGCCGCACGCTCCAGGAACCACGTCGCCAGCGCCGAGAGGTCCTCGAGCCGATCGCGGAGCGGCGGAACCTGCAACGTCAGCGAGCTGAGCCGGAAGAACAGGTCCTCGCGGAACGTGCGCGCCGCGACCATGGCGTCGAGGTCCCGGTTCGTGGCGGCGACGACGCGGACGTCCACGTGCAGCGTCTCGCTTCCTCCCACCCGCTCGAAGCTGCGCTCTTGCAGCACGCGCAGCAGGGCCGCCTGCGTCGCCGGCGAGACGTCCCCGATCTCGTCGAGGAAGATCGTTCCGCCATCGGCGAGCTCGAAGCGCCCGCGCCGCCGGCGGTCGGCTCCGGTGAACGCGCCCCGCTCGTGCCCGAAGAGCTCGCTCAGCAGAACGCCCTCGGCGAGCGCAGCGCAGTTGACCTTGACCAGGGGGCCGTCGCGACGCCGCGAGCCGCGGTGCAGCGCCTCCGCGACGCGCTCCTTGCCGGTGCCGGACTCGCCGCGCACGAGCACCGTCACGTCCTGTGGGGCGACGCGCGCGATGCGCCGTCGGAGCTCGCGCATCGAGGGACCGTCGCCGAGGATCCCGCTGCCGTCGACGCTCGCAGCCCCGGCGGTCACGCTCGGAGCTGCCACCGCGAGCGGCGCCGCGTACGTCTCGAGGCGGGCCTCGAGCTGCGCGAAGCCCGTGCGTTCGAGCTGCGCCGCGAAGCCTCCGCGGAGGGCGTCGGGCACCACCGCGAGCAGGTCGCCTCGAAGCGCTCGCGCGCGCTCGGCGTGACGGCGCGCGGTGAGCAGGTCGCCGCGCTGGAGCAGCGACGCCGCCACCAACACCTCGGCGCGGAACCGAAGCTCGCGGTCACCGAGCTCCTCCGCCCGTTCGAGGGCCCGTCGGCTGGCCGACAGCGCGTCCACGCCTCGCGCGCGCTCCCACTCGGCCACTTGTCCTGCCCGCTCGGCGCGCACGCGCGGGCTCACCGCGTCGTCGTCGGGAACGTCGCCGAGCACCGCGCCGGCCGCCGTCACGTCGCCGTCGAGCAGCGCCGCTCGCACGAGGAGCAGCCGCGCCCCGGCGAGACGCTCCACGTCGCCGGCCGCCGCGAAGTGCCTGGCGGCCTCGCGCGCCGCGTCGGCAGCGGCGTCGGAGCGCGCGTCGCAGAGCTCGACCTGCGCCCGGAGCATCCGCGACTCGGCGCCGAGCGCTCCGCCGGTGCCGCGGGCCGCCCGCGCAGCGTGCTCGAACATCCGGCGGGCGCGATCGCCGGCGCCGAGGTGCGCGTAGAGCTCCCCGAGGTTGTTGGCGACGCGCGCGACGAAGCGATGGTTGCCCACGCGCGTGAGGATCTCGAGGGCCTCCTGGTACGACCGCAGAGCGTCGCCATAGCGGCCCTGGAGGTGCGCGACGACGGCCTCGTTCTCGCGCAGCACGCCTTGGAGCATCATGGCGCCGCCGCGCTGGGCGAGCGCGTGCGCCTCGGCGAAGCGCGTCTGCGCCTCGTCGAGCTCGTCGCACCAGATGGCGACGACGCCGAGGTTGATGAGTCCTCGGAGCATCTCGTCCTGCGACCGGCGGCTGCGGGCCAGCGCGAGCGACGCTTCGGTCCACGTGCGCCCCGCGGCGAAATCTCGGCGCGTGAGGAGCACCTTGGTCACCACGTTGCGAGCTTCGGCGACGCGGCGCTCGTC
>CAIMWA010000512.1 GCA_903845045.1 uncultured delta proteobacterium
AGGTGCAGGCCTGCCCCGTGGCGCGTCCGCTGCTGGCCCTCGAGGTGCCGGTGCTCGCGATGTGGGGATCGTCGGACTGGCTCTCGGAGCGCGCCGAGCACGTGGCCCTGGTCGACGCGGTGAACGCGAAGCGACCGGGGCAAGCGCGCTTCGTCGAGGTCCCCGGCGCCGACCACGCGTGGCGCATCCACCCCACACCGCTCGCCTCGATGACCTCGGGCTGGACCGGCGCCTACGCCCCGGCCGTCTCCGACGCCCTCATCGAGTGGCTGGACCTCGTCGAGGAGCGCTAGGGCTTCGGTCCCACCGCAGACGGGGCGACGACGGCAGGGGGCGCTCCGACGACGGCATCGGCCGGCGCGCCGACGATGGCAGCGTGGGCCACGGGGTAGCCGTGCGACTCCCAGAAGCCGATGCCCTCGTCGATGACGGCGGTGTTCGCGAAGTGCCGCGTGCGAAGCTCGTCGACGACGTGCCCCGACGCGGCGTGCGGGCACGCGCAGTACGCGAGGATCCACGTCCCGTCGTGGGGCAGCCGGCCGGTCATGTCCTGGATGTCGTAGAAGGGAAAGGGCAGCGCGCCGGCGATGTGGCTGCGCGACCAGTCCGACGTGGCGCGGGCGTCGAGGATGACCATGCGCCGGCCGTCGTGCAGCGCCTGGGCGACGTCGGCCGAGGAGACGAAGCGCCCTTCGCGGAGCGTGAAGTTCGGCGGACCGCCCGTGGGGTTGAGCACGAGGTGGTCGAGGCCCGGCGGCGGCTCGTAGTTCGGCGGCGGCGGCGGCCCCGGAAAGTGCTGCATCGAGCGGATCAGCGCGACGAGGTCGTCGACGGTCTGCGCGGGCAGCGCCGGGAACGACTGCATCGGCGTGCCGGGGCGCCCGTGCGTGATGGTGTAGCGAAGATAGCCGTCGCTCACGGTGTGCAGGAAGTTCGGGTGCGTGAGGCTCGTCGCCGTCGTCGAGCCCTCGCCGGTCGCGCCGTGGCAGTTCTTGCAGCGCTCGATCCAGAGCGCGCGGACGTCGTCGGGGTGACCGGAGACGTGCACGTGCTCGACGTCGACGCGGGGCACGCGAGCGCGGCTGCGGAGGAACACCACGAGGTCGTCGACGGTGCGGTCGTCGAGCGGCCCGCCGTGCACGCGCCCCCAGGCCGACATCGGCGTTCCCGGCCGTCCATCGACGATGGCGCTGCGGAGGAACGCCGGCGACGCCACCGCGAGGAACTGCTGGTTCGCCAGCGCGTTCGCGTGGTCCGCCGCGTAGCCGAGGCCGTCGGCGCGGTGGCAGAGCGCGCAGTAGCGCACGTAGGTCACGCGGCCGCGCTGCACCCTCGCCGCGTGCGCGCGCTGCGCTGCGACCTCGGCGCGACCGGCGCGGGTGTGCCGCTGCCAGAAGCGGTGCGCAGGCTTGCACGACGTCAGCAGCGCCGACGTCAACGCGAGCGCCGCGAGGCGCCCGAAGGTCGCACGCAACGGGACCATGGGCTCAGCCGGTCTCGATGACGGTGCCGACGTCGTGGCCGCGCAGCACGCGCTCCACGTTGCCGCGCTCGGCGAGCTTGAACACCCGGATCGCGAGCTTGTTGTCGCGGCAGAGCGTCACCGCGGTGGTGTCCATGACGCCGATGCGCCGCGCGATGAAGTCGTCAAAGGTCATGCGCGGATAGAACACCGCCGCGGGGTTCTTCTTCGGGTCGCTGTCGTAGACGCCGTCGACCTTCGTCGCCTTGCAGAGCGCGTCGGCGTGGATCTCCATCGCCCGCAGCGCCGCCGCGGTGTCCGTGGAGAAATAGGGGTTGCCGGTGCCCGCCGCGAAGATCACCACGCGGCCCTTCTCGAGGTGCCGGATGGCCCGCCGGCGGATGTACGGCTCGGCCACCTTCGGCATCTCGATGGCCGTCTGCACGCGCGTCGGAACGCCGCGCTTCTCGAGCGCGTCCTGGAGCGCGAGGGCGTTCATCACCGTCGCGAGCATGCCCATGGAGTCCGCCGTCGAGCGGTCCATGCCCGACGCGCTGCCGCGCAGGCCGCGGAAGATGTTGCCGCCGCCGACGACCAGCGCGAGCTGCACGCCGAGGGTGCGGCGCACCTGCGCGAGCTCGTCGGCCAGCAGCCCGATGGCGCCCGGGTCGAGGCCGAAACCACCCTCCTGGTCGCAGAGCGCTTCGCCGGACATCTTCAGGAGGATCCGTCGGTACTTCACGCCGGGCGCAGGGGGCGGCGGAGCGATGGTGCGAAGGTCCTGGGGTTCCATGCGGCCGGCACGAATACGCCAGTTTGCCGCGACGCGCCACCGTTGCTCCATCGCGTCACCGGCACGGCTGTGGTACCCGTCGCGCCGTGCTGCTGCACCGCCTCCGAGCGCACTGGCGCCCGACGCTCGCGCTCGCGCTCCCGGTGGCCGTGGGGCAGCTCGGCGTGATGCTCATGGCCATCGTCGACACGGCGATGGTGGCCCCTCTCGGACGCGCCGCGGTGGGAGGCATGGGCGTCGCGATGTCCCTCGTGACGCTCGCGTTCCTCTTCGGCATCGGGACGCTGCTCGGCCTCGACCACGAGGTCGCCGTGGCCCAGGGCGCCGGCCGCGACGACGACGTCGGCCGCTTCGCGGTGCAGGGCCTCTGGCTCGCGCTCCTCGCTTCGGTGCTCATCACCGCGGGTCTGCTCGCCGTGCGCGGACACATCGCGCTGCTCGGCGTGGCGCCGGAGCTCGTCGCCCCGGCGTCGACGGTGCTCTCCATCGCGGCGTGGAGCCTCGGACCGGCGCTGCTCTTCATCGCGCTGCGGCAAGCTCTGCAGGCCACCGGTGCGGTGATGCAGGGCACCGTCGTGCTGCTCGCGGCGAACGTCGTGAACCTCCTCGGAAACTTCGTGCTCGTGCGCGGCCGTTTCGGCGCCCCGGCCCTCGGCGTCGCGGGCAGCGCCACGGCGACGGTGATCTCCCGGGTCTTCATGCTCGTCGCCCTCGGCGCCTGGGCGCTGCGCGCGCGTCCGACGTGGTGGCGCCACCTCGCGCCGGACCTCCCGCGCTTGCGCGTGCTGCTGCGCCTCGGGCTGCCGGCGGCGTTCCAGTTCCTCTTCGAGGGCGGGGTGTTCTCGCTCGCGACGGTGCTCGCCGCACGCCTCGGCGCGCTGCCCGCCGCGGCGCACCAGGTGGTGCTGCAGGTCGCCAGCTTCAGCTTCATGGTCCCGCTGGGTATCTCCGCCGCCGGGGCCGTGCGCGTCGGCCACGCCCTCGGACGCGGCGACCGCGAGGGGGCACGCCTCGCGGGCTGGTGCGCGGTGCTCCTCGGAGGGTGGTTCATGGTGCTCTCCGGCGTCGGGCTCACGCTCGCGTGGCGCCCCGTCCTCGGCATCTTCGTGCTCGACGCCGGCGTCACCGAGCTCGCTCGCAAGCTGCTGCTGTGCGCGGCGTTCTTCCAGCTCTTCGACGGGCTGCAGGTCACCCTCGCGGGCGTGCTCCGTGGCTGGGGCGAGACGACGCCGTCGCTCATCGCGAACCTCCTCGGACATTGGCTCGTCGGGCTCCCCATCGGCTGCGCCCTCGCCTTCGGTCTGCACCTCGGCGCCGTGGGGCTCTGGATGGGCCTCGCCGCAGGCCTCGCCGCCGTGTCCGCGGCGCTGCTCCTGCGTTGGCGCAGCACCACCGGTCCCGGGCCCATTGACGAGCGCGCCGCGGGCGTGTGAAAGCCCGCCGCGTCCACGTTGTTTTCCGTTTTCCCAAGGCGAGAGGTTCTTTCCCGATGAAGCTGCGATCCCACGCGATGTTCGCGCTGCTGCTGGCCGGTGGTCTCACCGGCGCGTGCGGCAGCAGCAACCCGACGGTCAACGTCGACACCGACGCGGGCAACCCCGTCACGGACACCGGCCCCCGCGCCGACACCGGCCCCCGCGCCGACACCGGCCCCGCGGCGGACGTGCCGCGCACCGACGTGCCGCGCGTCGACGCCGGCGATCCGTGCATGTCGGCCCGGGACCTCACGGGCATGGCGCCGGGCTCCGACGGCTCGCTCCACGTGACCGGCGACTCGACGTCGTCCGCGGGCGTGCAGGTCGGCATGATCCCGTCGTCGTGCACGGCTTCCAAGGGCCACGCCGTGGTCTACCAGTACACCATGCGCGCGACGGCGGTGCTCCGCGTGAGCACGGCCAACGCCGGCACCGGCGCGTCCTTCGACACCGTCGTCGCGGTGCTCCCGACGTGCGGCGCCACCGCGGCCCCGCTCGCCTGCAACGACGACGTGAGCCAGTCGGACACGCACTCCACCGCGACCACCACGGCGACGGTCGCCATGGGCACGCACGTGTTCATCGCCGTCGGCGGCTACGGCGCGACGCCCGACGCAGCCGACAGCGGGCCCTTCGAGCTGACCATCCAGGAAGTGACCCCGCGCGCCTCGGGCGCCGCCTGCGTCGCGGCCACCGACGTCTGCGCCACCGGCACCACGTGCCTCGCCTCGCCGAGCGCTCCGGCGACGACGATCTGCGTACCCGACGGCACCAACGGCGGCGCCTGCCAGACCGGCCGCACGTGCATGAGCGGCCTTGCCTGCACGAACACCGGGCTGTGTCGCGCGCCCCTCGCCGCCGGCGCGGCCTGCACCCCGACGGACGCGTGCCCTGCCAATGCGCACTGCGTCCCCGTCACCGTCGACGGCGCCCTCCGCCGCTGCGTGGCCGACGGCGCCGCGGGCGCGGCCTGCCGCATCACCGGCACGGCCTGCGACACGGGCCTCACCTGCTCCGCCACGATGCCCACGGCCACCTCGCCCGGCGTCTGCCGCGCCCAGGTCGCTGCCGGCGCCGCGTGCGACACCGGACACTCCTGCATGACCGGCGCCCACTGCCTTCCGCTGGTCGCCGACGCGACGATGACGACGTGCCAGGCCGACGGCGCCGCGGGCACCATCTGCCGCTCTGCCGCCCCGTTCTGCGACACGGGCCTCACCTGCTCGGCGACGGATCCGACGATGGCGACCGGCGTCTGCCAGGCCTCCGTGGCCGGCACCGGCGCGTGCGACCTCACGGGCCGCACGAACACCTGCGCGACGCCCAACGAGTGCGCTCCGAACGCGGCCTTCACCGCCGGCGCGTGCGCCGCTCCGGGCACGGCCGCGGGCGTCTCGTGCCGTACCACCGGCGCGGCCTGCGACGCCGGCCTCACCTGCTCCGTCGCCATGCCGTCGGCGACGGACAGCGGCGTGTGCCAGCGCGCCGCCGCCTCGGGCGCCGCGTGCGACTACCAGTATGGCGCGACGACCTGCGCCAGCAGCACCGTGTGCGCGCCGAACAGCGCGACCGCCGGCACCTGCGCGGCGACGCGCATGGAGACCGAGCCCAACAACACGCCGGCCGCCCCGCAGGCCGCGGTGACCGCGAGCACGGTGTTCCAGGCCGCGCTGACCCCGGGCACGGACGTCGACTGCTTCGCGGTGACGGTGCCCGCCAACGCGTCGCTGTACCTCGAGACCGGCGACGGTCACGACGGCTGCCCGACCGGCGCCGACACCCTCATCACGCTCTACAACTCGGCCGGCACCTCGCTGGGCTACGACGACGACGGCGGCTCGGGCCTCTGCTCGTACATCAACGGCGCGCGCGCCGGCATCGCGCACCACCTCGCGGCGGGCACCTACACCGCGTGCGTGAGCGCGTACGGCGGTGGCTCGGGCCCGGCAGCGATCGCGCAGTACTTCATGACCATCGGCATCATCCCGTAACGATCTCGTCGCGGCGGCGGCGCAGACGGGCAGCCCGCGCGGCTGGTACAACCCGTCCATGCGACCGCCGCTCCGCGCCGTCGTCGCCGCGCTCGCCCTCACCCTCGGGTGTGCGGCGGGCGAGGGCGACGTGATCGTCCCCTCCGCTGCGGACGCCGCGTCCGACCTCGGCACCCTTCAAGACACCCCACGCTCCGACGACGCATCCGCGGCGGACGCGCTCGTCCTCGACGCCGGCGCGCGGAACCTCGACGCACCGGGCTTCGATGCCGTCGGCGATGGGTCCGCAGCCGACGCCTCGGGCGACGGAGCGTTCGGCGGCGTCGACGGCGCGACGTGCCGGGCGACGGAGGTGTGCAACAACGGCCTCGACGACGACTGCAACGGCCTCGTCGACGACCGCTGCGCGTGCCTGCCGGGCGACCGCTCGCCCTGCTATCGGGGTCCCGCCGAGACGCGCAACGTCGGCCGCTGCGTGAGCGGAACGATGCTCTGCCTCGGCACCGGCGAGTTCGGGATGTGGGGCGCGTGCGACGGCGACGTGCTCCCGGCGACGGAGGTGTGCGATCCAGCGGGCGTCGACGAGAACTGCAACGGCGCCGAGAACGAGGGCTGCGAGTGCGCCGTGGGCGCGCCCGCCCGAAGCTGTGGGTCGTCGCTCGGAACGTGCCGCCCGGGGACCCAGGCGTGCGTCGACGGGCGCCTCGGCGCGTGCACCGGGGCCGTCGGTCCCGTGCCCGAGGACTGCGACGGCGTGGACAACGACTGCAACGGCCGCGTCGACGACGGGCTCACGCGCACCTGCGGCAGCGCCGTGGGCATCTGCACCCTCGGCGTGCAGCGCTGCGAGTCGGGCGCGTGGAGCAGCTGCGTGGGCGCCGTGCTCCCGGCGATGGAGACCTGCAACGGCGTCGACGACGACTGCGACGGCATGGTCGACCAGGGCCTCGCGCGGGCGTGCGGCAGCGCCGTGGGGGCGTGCCGCGCGGGCTCGCAGAGCTGCACCGCCGGCGCTTGGACGACGTGCGCCGGCGCCGTCGGTCCGGCCATGGAGACGTGCAACGGCGCCGACGACGACTGCAACGGCATGGTCGACGACGGCCTCGTGCGGTCCTGCGGATCGTCCGTGGGAGTCTGCCGACAAGGCTCGCAGACCTGCGCCGCCGGGGCGTGGAGCGGGTGCGCGGGCGGCGTGATGCCGTCGACGGAGGTGTGCGACGGCGCGCTCGACGAGAACTGCAACGGCGCCGTCGACGAGGGCTGCGGATGCACCCGCGGCATGACGCGTCCGTGCGGTCCGAGCGCGGGCACGTGCCGGCCGGGGACGCAGACCTGCGACGCCGCGGGGCAATGGAGCATGCTCTGCGCGGGCCAGGTGGGACCGGCCGCGGAGCTGTGCGACGGCCTCGACAACGACTGCAACGGCGTCGTCGACGACGGCTGCCTGTGCATGCCGGGCGCGACGCGGAGCTGCTACGGCGGTCCCGCGGGCACCCTCGGCGTCGGGGTCTGCGCGTCGGGTTCGCAGCGCTGCGCCATGAACGCCACCGGCGTGGGGAGCGCGTGGGGCGCGTGCGCCGGTGACGTGCAGCCCAGCGCCGAGGTCTGCAACCGGCGCGACGACGACTGCAACGGCATGGTCGACGAGAACGACGTGTGCCCGGCGGTGCCGCCGGTGGTCATGTGCCCCGCCCCGGTCGCCACGACGACGGGCACGACGGTGACCCTGAACGGCGGCGCCATCGATCCCTCGGGTTACGCGCTCTCGTATGCGTGGACCGTGCTCTCGCAGCCCACCGGCGCCCTCGCCGCGCCCGCGACGCCGGCGTCGGCGTCGACGACGCTGCGCCCCGATGCCGCGGGGACCTGGGTGTTGCAGTTCTGCGCGCGCGACCGCCGCTCCTCGTCGTGCTGCACCGTCACGGTGACCGTCGCGCCGTCGTGCACGGTCCCCGCCGACCCGGCGGCCACGGCCTGCGGCACGAGCTGGGACCGGCGCCCCATCGTGCAGTTCGCGCCGATCCCCGCGGGGGTCGTCTACGAGGTGTGGCGCATGGGGGACGCGGCTCCGCTCGCGACGCTCGCGACGACGGGGCAGAACTACTACCGCCCGCCGACGGCCATCGCCGCCGGAGGTCCGCCGCCGGGCACCGCGGTGTCGCTCTACGTGCGCGCCTGCCGCGCTGGCGACGCGACGTGCTGCGTGACCGGCGCGGTGCAGACGGTGCGGCTCGTCGAGACGTGCAGCGTCGCGGTGGCGCCCACGGCGACGAACGTGCTCTTCAGCGAGTACCTCGTCGACGGCGACGGCGGCGCGTGCCCGGGGCCCGACTGCGAGGCCGGCGAGGCCATCGAGATCACGAACCTCTCGAACTGTCCGGTGACGCTCAGCGGCTACCACTTCGCGTACCGCAACCCGTCGAGCGGGTCGTTCCGCTGGATGAACTTCTCCACCGCCGACGTCGTCCCGCCGCGCGGAGTCTACGTGGCGATCCGCGACCGCGCCGCGACGACGTGCGCGCTGCCGTTCTTCGGCCCCGACGACCCGACGCTCTTCGGGCTCAAGATCTCCCAGCTCGCGATGCAGGGCACGAGCCTCGACAGCGGCTGGTTCAACAACTCCGGCGGCGGCACGAGCATGCTCCGCATCGCCTCGGGCGCCTTCGTCGACTTCACCACGGGGACCACCGTCGCCCTGGTTTCGCCGTACCGCGCCGTCGCGCAATGCTCCTCGGTGGGCTTCGACGCCGTGGGCGCGTGCGGCGACGTGGCAGCCGCCGCGGTGCCCACGACGACGCTCACGCCGAACCAGCTCGGACGCCTCTGGAACCCCTGCGATGCGGTACGCTCGCCGGTCCCTGCGACCTGCCGATGAACCCCGCCCGCACCGCCTCGCTCTGCCTCGCCGCCCTGCTCGCCTCGGGCTGCGACGACCCCTCGCCAGCTGCCCGCGACGCCGGCTTCGATGCCGCCCTCGACGTGACCCCCGACGTCACCCCCGACGTCGGGCCGCCGCCGACGGACCGCCCGCTCGACGCCGACCCGCCGCGCGACGCCGGCTGCACCGCCGCGGGCACGTACGCGCCGGGCCCCTTCGAGATCGGCTTCACGCTGCCCCTGCCCGACGCGGCGTTCACCGCCGACGACGGGCACACGGTCTCGCTGCACGACTACTACGCGCCCTGCGCAGCCACGCCGCGGCTGCTGGTGATCCGCACGTTCACGGCGTGGTCCGGGCCGTCGCGATGGTACGCGGCGCACACCCGGGCGCTCCGCAGCCGTCCCGATGCGGCGCGCCTCGTCGTACTCGACCTGCTGGCGCTGAACCAGTCGAACCTGCCCGCGTCGCCTGGCGATCTCGCGGCGTGGCGCGCCCGCTACGACGCGGCTCCGGACACCCTCGCCGCGGACCCGACGTACGCCTACCGCGCGACCGCCATCGCGAACCCGCAGCCTCCCATCGTGATGCTCGTCGACACGCGCACCATGCGCATGATCGGCATCGAGCCCTATCCGCTCTCGGATCAGCTCGACGGGCGCATCACCGACGCGCTGGCGCGCATGGACGGGCGCACGCCGCCCCGCAGCACGCCGCCGGCCGCGCACGACGGGCGGTTCACCGACGGGCAGTGGGCGATGCTCCAGGAGATGACGCCGGTGCCCGCGCCGCCGGCCGATCCGACGAACGCCCACGCCGACGATCCTGCCGCCGCGGCGCTGGGTCGCGCTCTCTTCGCCGACCGCAATCTCTCACCGTCGGGGCGCTTCTCCTGCGGCGGATGCCATCACCCGACGCAGGCCTTCGTCGACGGGCGCCCCACCGGCGTCGGCGCCGCCACCGGCGGACGCAACACGCCGTCGGTGCTGTTCTCCGCGCACTCGCGCTGGCAGTTCTGGGACGGCCGCGCCGACACGCTCTGGGCCCAGGCCCTCGGACCCGTCGAGAACCCTGGCGAGATGGCGTCGTCGCGGCTCTTCGTCGCGCACGTGATCGCGTCGCAATACGCCTCGCAGTATGCGGCGGTCTTCGGGCCGCTGCCCGCGCTCGGCGACGCCGCGCGCTTTCCACCCGACGGGCGCCCCGGCGACGCCGCGTGGGACGCCATGGCCCCGGCGGATCAGCTCGCCGTGACCCGCGTGTTCAGCAACTTCGGCAAGGCCGTCGCCGCGTACGAGCGCTCGCTCCGCGCGCAGCCCGGAGCCTTCGACCGCTACGTGGCGGGCGACGCCGCGGCGCTCTCGGCGACGGCCCGCGACGGCCTCGCGCGATGGTTCGAAGCGGGGTGCGTCCAGTGCCATTACGGTCCGCTGCTCACCGACGACAGCTTTCACGACGTGCGCATGCCCACGGGCCGCGCCGACGGCGTGGCCGACCGCGGACGCATCGACGCCATCGCGCAGCTTCGGGCGAGCGCGTTCCGCTCCGACGGGCCGTACAGCGACAGCGACGCCGGCGCCCCGCACCTCGCGGGCCTCGCCGAGGACGGTGCGATGCTCGGGCAGTTCCACACGCCGTCGCTGCGCGGCGTGGCCGCGACGGGCCCTTGGGGTCACGGCGGAACGTTCACCACCCTCGACGCGGTGGTGCGCAACTACGCGCAGATCAACATGGTGGTGGTGCCGGGAACGACGGGCACCGCGGACGTGCACCTCGGGAACTTCCACACCGACGACGTCTACGTGCACAGCCTCGTCGAGGCCATGAACGCCATCACCGCGGAGCCCGTGACGCCTTGAGCGCCTAGGCCTTGGTGCGCAGCGCCGCGTAGCCGCGCACGGCGTCGGGCCCCGCCTCGCTGGGGAGCCCTGCGGCGGACCAGCCCGGCTCGCTCAGCCGACCGAAGGAGTCCTTGGCGCCGCCCCAGCCCGCGCGCTGGTCGGCGAGCTGCGTGAAGCCCGCGGCCTCGAGCGCGACGCACGCCTTGGCGCTGCGGCCGCCGGCGAGGCAGCCCACGACGAGCTTCGCGTCCTTCGCGAAGGCCGCGGTCATCACCTTCACGAAGTCGGCGTTGGGCGTCATTCCCGCCGGGCCCGCCTCGAGGAACGGAACGTTGAACGACCCCGTCGGATGCCCGCCCTCGAACTCGGGGACGGACCGCACGTCGACGTACGTCCAGCCCTCGTTCGCCACCAACGCCTGAGCCTCTTGCGGAGAGATGCGGTTCGCCATGATGGGCTCCGTCTTCGCTCCCGCTCGGTGCGGTGTCAAACGCCGCGGTGCCAGCGCGCCGTGCGCACGATGGCGTCGTCGAGGCCGACGGTGACGCCGAGGCCGAGCTCGTCGCGCGCGCGGTCGATGCTGGGCACGTAGCGGTTTCGCGGCGCCGCGGGATCGGGCCGCCCGCGCACCTCGACGTCGACGCCGAGCAGGGCCCCCACGCGCCGCGCCACGTCGCCGAGCGAGCGGTCGTCGTCGCTCCCGAGGTTGTACGCGCGCGACGGAGCGCCGCGGACCAGCAGGGTCCAGAGCCACGCGGCGAGGTCGGCGCCGTGGAGGTACGAGCGCCGCGGGCTGCCGTCGCTGGTCAGCACGATGGGACGGCCCGCGAGGGCGTCGCGAAGAAAGTTTCCGATGGCGAAGTGCGCGTCGAGCGCGAGGTGCGGACCGACGAAGGCGAAGCCGCGCGCCACCACCGCCTCGACGCCCACGGCCTGCGCACACAGGTGCTCGGCGAAGCGCTTCGCGTTGCCGTACGCGGCGCCGAGGTCCATCGGATCGGGGGCGCCGGCGAAGTCCTCGCGCAGGTGCGTCACGTCCGCGGGCTGGCGCCCGTACACCGCGCCGGAGCTCGCGAAGAGCAACCTCGCCACGCCCGCGCGCTGCACGAATTCGAGCGTCGCGCGGGTGCCCTCGACCACCGTCGCGAGGGTGGCGCGGGGGTCCTCGACGGTGCCCGGCGCCTGCGTCGTCGACGTGGCCGCGTGGATGGCGTGGGTGAACGCGCCGTCGGGACCGTCGTAGCGGCGCACGTCGCCGCGCACGAGGCGCAGCCAGGGGTACCCCGCGACGTGGGGCATGCGGGCCGCGAAGGCCTCGGGGTCCCGGGTGAGCACCACGGCGGCGACGTCGACCTCGAGGCGCCGTCGCGCGTGGGCGAGGCTCTCGAGCAGCCACGCCCCGTAGAAGCCCGTGGCCCCGGTGAGAAAGAGCCTCGCGCCGTGCATCGCCGCGAAGGCGTCGCGGGCAGTGTCGAGGGTGCGCTCGAGGTCGTCGTGCGGCAGCGGGCGCATGGCCCCGGGACCATACCGCGCAGGGTGCGTTCGCGCGCGACGGCCTGCGCCGGGGCGTGTAGAAGTCGCCCTGCGATGAAGCTCGTCGTCGGACTCGGGAACCCGGGCAACGCGTACCGCAACCACCGTCACAACGCGGGCTTCATGGCCATCGACGCGCTGCACGCGCGGCACCTCGGGAGCGAGTGGCGCGAGAAGTACGGCGGGCTCTTCGCGCGGGCCGTGGTCCTCGGCCACGACGTCGGTCTGCTCAAGCCGCTGACTTTCATGAACCTCTCCGGGCGAGCAGTGGTGAAGGCCGTGCAGGGCCTCGGCGTGAAGCCCGTGGAGATCCTCGTGGCGCACGACGAGCTCGAGCTCGCGTACGGCGAGCTTCGTGCGAAGCAGGGCGGCGGCCACGGCGGCCACAACGGGCTGCGCGACATCTCGGCCACCGTCGGCGCCGACTACGCCCGGCTGCGCCTCGGCATCGGCCGCCCCGCCGCGGGCCCCGTGGACGCCTACGTGCTCAGCGGGTTCAATCGCGACGAGGGAGCGACGCTCGAGGCGCTCCTCGATCGTGCCGTCGACGTGATGGAGGTGGCCATCGCCCAGGGCATCGACGCCGCCATCGCCCGCACCGTGAACCCTCGCGCGAAGCGCTAGCGCAACCGCGCCGGGGTTCCGCACGACAACCGCCCGCGTCACGCGCGGAGGCCCCTCGGCCCGCCGGCCGCAGGAGGTCCCCCATGCTGCGCGTGCTCATCGCGGACGGGTCGTCGCACACCGTGTCCCGCCGTCTCGAAGGTCCCATCTGCATTCCGGCGCCGAGCGACGGAGCGTCGTCGCGCGGCGAGCTTCGCGAGGCCTGGTTCGTCGTGCCCGACGCGAGCGGCGAGACCGCGACGGTGCACGGCGACCGCTACCAACCCTTGGCCCGCCTCGCGCCCGGCGAGCGCTTCGAGCGAGCGGAACTCTCGGTTCATCTGTCCCACGACGACGGCGACGCGGCGCCGACGGACCCGGTGGTGACGCTCCCGGGCGCGCCGGCGCTGGCCCTCGAGCTCCCGGGCGCGGGCCGCGTCGCGTTGGCCACGCGACCGCTCGTACTCGGCTCCGCGCGCGACTGCGACGTGGTGCTCGACGACGTCGCGGTGAGCGCCCGGCATGCCCGTGTCCATCGCCTCGGCGAGGCGTGGATGCTCACGGACCTCGGGAGCACCAACGGGCTCTGGATCGGCGGCGCGCGCGTGCCCGCGGCGATGCTCGCACCGGGCGTTGCGGTGACCCTCGGGCGCAGCCGCGTGGCGTGCGTCGCCGACGAGATCGCCCGACGTACGGCGCCGGCGTCGACGCTGGTGGGGACGTCGCCGGCGATGGCGAGGGTGCGCGCCGACCTCGCGCGCTTCGCTCCCGCGCCGTACCCGGTGCTCGTCGAGGGCGAGAGCGGCGTCGGCAAGGAGCTCGTCGCGCGGGAGCTGCATCGCCTCGGCCCGAACCCCGAGGGTCCGCTGGTGACGGTGAACTGCGCGGCCATCGCGCCGGACGTCATCGAGAGCGAGCTCTTCGGCCACGAGCGCGGCGCGTTCACCGGCGCCGTGGGTCGCCGCCGCGGGCTCTTCGAGGAGGCGCACCGCGGGACGCTGTTCCTCGACGAGATCGGCGACCTCCCGCTGCCGTTGCAGGTGAAGTTGCTGCGCGTGCTAGAGACCGGCGAGCTCCGTCGCGTCGGCGGCGAGCAGCCCATCCGCGCGCGTCCGCGGGTCGTGAGCGCGACGCTGCGGGACCTCTCGGGCATGGTCGCCGCAGGCCACTTTCGCGAGGACCTCTACTTCCGCCTCGCGGACTTTCGCGTGCGCGTTCCGCCGCTTCGCGACCGCCCGGGGGACCTTCCGCTGCTCGTCGGGGCGCTGCTCGCCCGCATCGGCGTCGAGACCGGGCGCCACCGCCGCCTCGAGGACCGCGCCCTCGGCGTGCTCCTCGCGCACCCGTGGCCCGGCAACGTGCGCGAGCTGCTCGCGGTGCTCAAGCGCGCGGTGTTCGCCACCGAGGCCGCGGCCATCGGCCCCAAGGACCTCGCGCTCGAGCGGAGCGCCCGCGTCCAGGCGCTGCGCCTTGCGCCGACGCCGGTGCCGGTGCCTTCGCACCCCGAGGGCTGGCCGCGCGAGGTGCCCGAGGGGGACCTCGAGGGACTGCATCGCTACTGCGCCGGAAACCTGTCGCGCATGGCCTGCATCACGGGCCTCGCCCGATCGACGCTGCGCGAGCGCATGCGCCGCCTCGGTCGCTACGCCGCCGCCGCGCAAGCCGCGCGTTTGACCGACGCCGACGGCGATCCAAGAATGTCCGCCGATGATCCCGATCCGTGACCTGAACCCGACGCGCAGCACCCCGTGGGTGACATGGACGATCCTGCTGCTCTGCGGCCTCGTCTTCCTGTGGCAGGCCACGCTCCCGGACGCCGTCGCCGAGGCCTTCATCGACGCCTACGGGCTCGTTCCCCGGCGCATCGTCTACGGACAGGACCCGACGGCGCTCGTCACCGTGCTCACGTCGATGTTCATGCACGGCGGCTTCATGCACGTCGCCGGAAACCTCTGGTTCCTGCGCATGTTCGGCGACAACGTCGAGGACAACATGGGCCCCGCGCGCTTCGCGGTGTTCTACGTGCTGTGCGGCGTCGCCGCGGCCGCCGCGCAGGTCTGGATGAACCCCGCGTCGCCGATGCCCATGGTGGGCGCCTCGGGAGCCATCGCGGGCGTACTGGCGGCTTACCTTGTGCTGTATCCGACGGCCCGCGTCGTCGCCCTGGTGCCGATCTTCATCTTCCTGCAGTTCATGGAGATCCCGGCGTTCATCTTCATCGCGATCTGGTTCGCGCTGCAGTTCATGTCGGGCGTCGGTTCCCTCGGCAGCCACGCCGGCGGCGTCGCGTACTGGGCCCACATCGGCGGCTTCGTCGCGGGCCTCGTGCTGGTCTTCGCATTCCGCACGCCGCGCGCCCGTGCCCCGCGGGTTCCGTTCGCCCGGCGGCGCGTCGCCCCGTGGCGCCCCGGCGAGTGGTGAGCCGCGCCGGGGATCGTCATCCGACTCCGCCGGAGAGCGCCGAAGCCGGGTCCGTCTCCGCCGCGCGCAGGGCCGGGCGCAGCGCCGCGAGCACGCACGCCACGCACCCGAACGCGAAGACGCCGAGGAGCGTGCGCGTCGGAAACACGAACCACGAGTCGGGCTTGAACGGAAAGTCCGGGAGCCGCGTGCGCGCGAGGTGGTCGCAGCCCAGCGCCCCGGCGCGCCCGAGCACGACACCGAGCGCCGTCGCCACGGCTCCGATGACCAGCGCCTCGAGCAGCAGCAGCCGCCGCACGTCGCCGCGCGTCGCCCCGAGGGCGCGCAGCAGTCCCAGCTCGCCCCGGCGCTCGCCGATCATCGCCGCGAAGCCGTGGGCGATGTTCAGCGCCGCCACCAGCACCGTCACGACGCTCGCGAAGCTCAGCACCACGGTCATCGCCGTCGCCAGGAGCCCCATCTGCTCGGCGCCGTGGGTGTGCACCTCGAGGCCCTCGGCGCGCACCCGCGCGGCGACCTCGGTCATGCGCCCGACGTCGCGGAGATACACCACCACCGACGAGTAGCGATCCGCCGCGTCGTCGCCGGCGAACTCGCGGTTCAAGCGCTGCGCCACCGCCAGCGGAACGGTCACCCCCAGGTCCATGGACCTCGCCGAGACGCCCGCGAGGCGCGCGTGCACGCGCCGCGGCGTGCCCTGTCGCGCAGCCCCGAGGCCCGCGCGTCCGAGGTCCCACTCGAAGACCACGCCCTCGGCGCGGCGCAGCAGCAGGTCGCCCATGCGCGGAAGGTGGTGCGCCGGCGCGATGACCCCGTTGAACACCTCGACGAGGTACGGCGAGACGAGCACCGGGATCGGCGGCGCGCAGTGCCCCGCGGGCCGCGGCTGACCCTGCTGCGGGAGCGCGTCGAGGTCGCAGAACTCGCCCGACGCCGCGCCGCACTCGTCGTCCGTCGCGCACGCACGCCGCGACGCGCGCGACGCCGGATCGTCGAAGTCCACGCCGGCGCCGAGGTCGGCGCGCACCATCGACGGGTCGACGCCGTCGGCGGGAATCTCGCCGGCGCCGACGTC
>CAIMWA010000513.1 GCA_903845045.1 uncultured delta proteobacterium
CACGAGCTGGCGGCGTCGCTCGAGCATCGTGTCGGGCGCGTCGTCCTCCGGGTGCCGCACGCACCGGCGGGGTTGCGGATCCGAGTCGCGGGCGAGGAGCTTCCTGCGGAGCTGTGGGGCATCGCGTTCACGGTGATGCCCGGCGCGGTGCAGCTCGATGCGAGCGCGCCCGCACATGTTTCGATGCATCGCGAGGTTACCGTCGCCGCGAACGGCGTGGAGGAGGTTGCCGTCGAGCTCGAGGCCGTGCCCGAGGTGACGGTCGCGGCGACCGATCACGCGGCTGTCCCCGCACCGGCAGCACCCGCGGTCGCCCCCGACGATGCGGCGCGGGGGCGCGCGATGCGCACCGCCGGGTGGGTCGGGGTCGGCATCGCGGGCGCGGCGATCGGCGTCGGCGCGGTGTTCCTCGGGCTGTGGCTCGACGGGTACGCCGGGTGCCAGATAGCCGCCACCTGCCAGTCCGGATCGGACAGCGGTGTGGTCCGGTCGTCCGTCGCGTGGGCCGGGCTCTCCGTCGGCACCGCGGTTGGCATCGGCAGTGCGGTGCTGCTGGTGCTCGCACGCCCTTCGGCGCAGGCGGCGCATCCGCAGCGTGCGTGGGGCTGCGTTCCGCAGTTGGGCTCCGCTGGCGTCGAGTGCGCTGGAAGGTTCTAGGAGGGGCGATGAGCAACAGGTGGTGGTGCGGCTCCGTCGTCGTGGCGGCGCTCGCGTGCAGGTACCCCGGGGCCGCGGGGGATGCGGCGGTCGATGCGTCGGCGGGCGACGTCGTGCAGGACGTCGGCGTCGAAGACGGCGGCGCGGACGACGTGGCGCCGGACGCCTCGACGGCGATCTGCGGCATGGGCCTCGGAGTCTGCGATCCCGTGCTGGGAACGGGGTGTGGTAAGGGGCAGCAGTGCGTCTTCGGCGTCACGCCCTCGGGCGGTGTCGCGTGCAGCCCTGCCGGCACCGGCGCGCTCGGAGGCGAGTGCACGCGGCCCAACGACTGCGGTGCTGGCCTGCAGTGCCTCGGGAACCGATGCATCCGCCTCTGTTGCTCGCGCATCGACGACGCTCCGTGCCGTTCCGGTGCTGGGGCGTCGCCGACCTCGGCGTGCGGCGTTTCGATCGTCGTGGGCGATGCCGGCGCGCCGCTCCGCGCGTGCACCGTTGCCGGTGCCTGCGATTGGCTCACACAGCGCGGATGCACGGCCAACCAGACGTGCCTTCCGACGAGCGTGCTCGGGGAGTCCCGGTGCGCCATCGCTGGTACAGGACTACTTGGTGAGACGTGTGACCCCACGGGACCCAGTTGCGCCGCCGGACTCGTGTGCGTGGCGCCGTCGGGATCGCCGACCGCCTATCGATGCGCGCGGATCTGCGACCCGCGGCTCATGGACTGTGCCGGGGGACGAATCTGCCGGACGGCTCACGGCTACCCGGAGAACTTCGGGACGTGCATCTGACGCCGAGAGCGGCGTCCGGCGCGGTCCCTGCGACGGCGCTGCGCTCGCGCCGCCTCAGCTCACGACCGACCGAACGGCCCAGCGATTCCCCTTATTGCCGCTGCCCGTGCGCCGCAGCTGCAGCCCTCGCACGGGCTCCGCCGACACCCGCGTGAGGAGTCGCCCGAGGCGATCGGCGGTCTTGCGGGCGGTCAATGGGCCCGGCACGAGGAACGCCAGCGCGGCCCGCACCTTCGGATGGGCGGTGGCGGCACGGCGCTCGAGCGCGTCGAAGAACTCGCGCACGGTGCACTCGCCTCCGAACTCCTTCGCGACCGCAGCCCAACCGGCGACGAGGTTGGCGGTGTGCAGGTACGCCAGCTCCTCGTCGTTCGGACCGTCCGCGATGGTGTCGATGGGGTCGGCCTCACCGCACCACAGGAGCGCCGCGCGAACCATCTCGGACCAGGCGTCGAAGCCCTTCCACGCACGCCGATCCGCCGGCACTCCCGGGCGCCCAGCGACGATCCACGCGCGAAGGAGGGTCAGCGCCGCCGCCACGAGCGCCCCGCGGTGGTCACGGCCGGTGCGGGACGCCACGGGTGCCTGCGTCGCCTCGCCGACGGCGACGGGCTCGGTGTGGGCCCTCTCGAGGCGGATCCGCGCGACCGGACCGCGCGCGTCGAAGCCGGCGTCGAGCTTCGGTGCGGCGAGGAAGAGCGTCGTCGCCGGGCGCGGTCCAACGTGGCGTGACTGGGAGACGAGGGACTTCAGCGATGCGGACGGCGCGCCGACGGCCATGGCCCAGATCGGCACCGACGATCGACGCAGGTCGCGGATGGAGAACGACCCGGCGGAGATGAGCTCGTCGTGGAGCCGCGCGGACCCGGGGCCGTCGCCGACGACGGAGGCGGTGAGGCCGACGAGGCCGGACACGCTCGGCGCCTCGCGCTGCGTCTCGAGGAAGAAGATCGGCGAAGGGACGACGTGGCGCGCGAACGTCGAGAGGATCGACGCGACCCAGGTGGCGCGGTCCGCCGGTGTGGCGAAGGGGATGCGCAGCACGAAGCAGTGGAGGTCTTCGAGCGCGCCGCGGGCTGCGGCCAGGTCCGGCGCGGGCGGGACGGGCGGATACGCGCGGTCCGGGGCATAGAAGAGCTGCGTCGCCGGATCGTAGCCGGGTTCTTCGACGAGCGTCCCGTCGGCGCGAAGGACCGGCGTCGTCACGAGGCCGGCGAGGAGCCGCAGGCCCGGCCACTGCCGTCGCGCGGCGATCGCGTTCACCGCCCACCCGGGCACCGGCGCGGACTCGAACTGCGAGGGGTCGTCGCGGCTCGGGAGCACCCACCGCGCGTGGTGGCTCAGCAGCTCCCGGAGGCGCGTGTTCCGCAGGGGCTCGATGCGAAAGGAGGGAAATCGGTTCCGACCCGATGCGACGTCGCTCGAGGTCGGCGCGAGCCACGCGAGCTTGCCGTTCCGCACGAAGATCTCGCGACACGCAGCGAGCGCGGCGATGCCC
>CAIMWA010000514.1 GCA_903845045.1 uncultured delta proteobacterium
CCTCGTCGGAGACGCCGAGCGGGCGCAGCGTGTCGTCGAGGCGGTAGCGCAGCGCATCGACGTCGAGGCCGCGCAGCACCTCGGCGTCGGCGGCGTGCTCCGGGCCCAGCGAGGCCGCCAGAGCGTGCACGATGCGCAGCGTGCGCGGGCGGTTGTCGTAGAGCGTTCCGTCGAGGTCGAAGAGCACCACGGGGCGCCCTCCGTCGCGGCAGCAAACGTCGATGTCGTCGAGCACGAGTTGGAGCGGATGCGTCACGGGCAGGGGATGTACACGCCTTCGCGGCGCGCGCGTAGAGGGCCCCCTGGAGAAGCGCTCCGGGGACACAGTTACGTTGTTGCATTCGCCGCCACGCATCGAATGCAACAACGTAACTGTGTCCCCGCAGGGGCAGCCGCCTCGCATCGAGCGCGAGAATGCAACAACGTAACTGTGTCCCCATCGGGGTAACGTCGACGCCGCCATGCACCCCACCCGCTTCGACTCCCTGCGCGACCTCGCGAAGCTGCCCTGGTTCGAGCTGCGCGACGGGCGCCTCGCGGTGAGCGATCCGAGCGTCGGCAAGGTCATCGACACGCACACGCACCTCGCGCTGTCGTTCGTGAAGAAGAACCAGCTCGACCTGCGCGCGCTGCACCCGCGCACCGAGCACTACCTTCCCGAGGAGCGCGCCCTCGACCTCGACCCGTACCAGAACCGCAACTTCTCCCGCGACGACCTCAAGCGCATGGAGAAGGACCTCGCCTTCGGCGCCCTCACCGCCGGCGGCATGCGCCGCACGCACACCACCGCCAACCTCGCCCGCGAAATGGACGACCTCCACGTCGTGCGCTCGGTGCTGCTCCCCATCGACTGGCCCGTGCTCTCGGACAACGCCGGCGACTGGCTGAAGGCCCAGGCCGGCGACGCCCACTTCGTCGGCTTCGGCTCCGTGCACCCCTGGAACCCGCATCCCGCCCGCGAGCTCGACCGGCAGATCGCCCTCGGCGCCCGCGGCATCAAGGTGCACCCCGCGGTGCAGCTCGTGAAGCCCGACGGCGGGCGCGCCCTCGCCCTCTACCGTCTCTGCGGCGAGCGCGGACTCCCGGTGTTCTGGCACTGCGGTCCCGTCGACATCGAGCCCCCGCTCGGGCGCTACCTGTCGCAGGTGCGCCACTACGAGAAGGCCATCGCCGAGAACCCCGGCACCACCTTCGTGCTCGGCCACTCCGGCGCGCTGCAGCTCGACACCGGCCTCGGCTTCGCGAAGAAGTACCCGAACGTGTGGCTCGAGGTCGCGTCGCAGGGGCTGCCCGCGGTGCGCAGGCTCGTCGCCGAGGCGCCTCCCGGCAAGCTCATGTTCGGATCGGACTGGCCCTTCTATCACCAGGCCATCGGCATCGCGAAGGTGTGCATCGCCACCGAGCACGACGAGGCCGCGCGCCGGGCGCTGCTCCACGACAACGCCGCGAGGCTCCTCGGGCTCGACCGTGGCGCGACGGTTGCCGACTCCTGACGTTCGCGCCGCGCGCTCTGCTACGATGCGCTCCGGGACATGCCGAGAGAGGCCGCCGGAACGCCGTTGACGTTGGGCGCACAGACCCTGGGGCGCTGCACCCTGAGGTACCGCATCGCGCAGGGCGGCATGGCGTCGGTGTACCTCGCGCAGCTCGAGGGGTCCGCGGGCTTCGACAAGTGGGTCGCGGTGAAGACCATCCACCCGCACATCGCCGACAGCGTGCGGTTCGTGAACATGTTCCTCGACGAGGCGCGGCTCGCGTCGAAGCTCGACCACCCGAACCTCTGCTCGGTGCTCGACTTCGGCGAGGAGCAGGGCACCTGGTTCATCGCCATGGAGTACCTCCACGGCGAGACCTTCGGCGTCGTGGCGCGCAACGGCTGGAGCGCCGGCGATCCGCCGAGCTTCGCCATGACCGCGCACATCGTCGCCGACGCCGCGCGAGGGCTGCACGCCGCGCACGAGCTCAAGCTCCCGTCGGGCGAGAACGCCGGCGTGGTGCACCGTGACGTCTCGCCGGAGAACCTCTTCGTCACCTACGCGGGGCTCACCAAGGTCGTCGACTTCGGCGTCGCGCGCTGGCGCGAGCAGTCGCAGGACCGCACGGTCCCCGGCGAGCTCAAGGGCAAGATCGCGTACATGAGCCCGGAGCAGCTCCGCGAGGAGAACGTCGACCGGCGCGCCGACGTGTGGTCCCTCGGCGTGGTGCTCTGGGAGGTCACCGTCGGGCGACGGCTGTTCCGCCGCAAGACCGACGGAGCCACCGTGGCCGCCGTGCTCCAGGACCACGTGCCCCGCCCGTCGCGCTTTCGCGAGGGCTACCCCCCGGGCCTCGAGGCCGTGGTGATGCAGGCGCTGGAGCGCGACCTCGACGCGCGGTTCCAGTCGGCCCGGGACCTCGCGCGCGCCCTCGAGCAGTGGATCGCCAGCACCGGCGTGGCCGCCAGCACCGACGACGTCGCCGACTACATGCAGGCCCTCTTCGCCGAGCAGATCGAGTGTCGCGAGGAGCTCCTGCGCGGACCCGTGGGCGCCGTCGTCGCCGAGGTCTCGCAGCTCTGGAACAGCTCGCCCCTGAACCCCGCCGACGTCGAGGGCTCGGCGGACCACTCCGCGGAGCCGTCGTCCCGCCGCGCCGAGGCGCTGAGCGAGGAGGTCACCGTCGCCCGCACGGGCCTCACCGGCCGCCCGTCGCACGTGGCCCTCGCCCCTGCGGCTCCTTCTTCGCCCCCGACCCCGTCGCGCCCGCCCCCGCCGAGGGTGGCGCCGCCGCCGCGCAACTCGCTTCCCGAGGCCCTCGCGCATCCGCCGCGCACCCCGCAGCCTCGTCCTGCGGCGCAGCTCCCTGCCCCGCCGTCTCCCGCCGCGGCCCGCGCACACCTGCCCGCATGGCGGCGTCGCGGAGGAACGAGCATCCTCGCGGCGGCGCTGCTCGCGTTCGCGTCGGTGGGCGTCGCGCTGCTGCTCATCGACCCCGGAGAGCACCGGGACATCGCCCCGTTGCGCCCGCAGCCGGTGCCTCCGCGACGGCCTCGGGTGCCGCCGCCGGTGGCCGCCGAACCCCGCCCCGTCGACGCGCAGCCCTCGCCACCGCCCGCGCTGGACGTCGCTCCGACCGCCGCTCCAGCGCCGCCCCCGCCGGTCGTGTCCGCCCCGACGCCCGCCCCGACGCCCGCCCCGGTGCCCATCGCCCACGCTCCGGCACCGCCCGTCGCACCGCCGCCGTCGGCGCTCCGTCCGCCCGTGCGTCCCACGCCCGCACCGGTGCCTGCAGCCGCGGCGGCGCCCGCCGTTCCCGCGGCGCCGGGCTACCTGACGTTCCTCGCCGTGCCCGACGCCGACGTCTTCGAAGGACCACGCCCCCTCGGTCGCACCCCCCTCGCCGAGCGCCCCATCGCCGCCGGCGTGCACGTGTACCGCTTCGTTCCCGGCAACGGCCTCGCGCCGCGCTTCACCCGCGTGGTCGTGCGTCCAGGGGCGAGCTCCGTCGTCGAGGCGCGCTGGTCCGCCCCGGCGCCCGCGCCGACGCCTGCCGCACCCGCCCCGACGCCGTAGGCACGCGCCGGGTGTGCGCCGCAGGCACCCTGGCACAGCACGGCACACCCTCGAATTGCAGTGATTTCAGCGCTTCGGCCTGTGGCACAGCAGGTGCTCGAAGGGTGCTTGCGGGATCCCTTCCCCTCCCCCAAGGAGCACTGTCATGCGACCCCAGTTCTACCGTCTTCCGCTCCTCGCCCTGGCCGCCTTCGGGCTCGCCGCGCAGGGCTGTGGCGACACCACGCCGGCGGCGATCGGCCCGGTGCCGACGGGTACGTCGGACTTCAGCTCGGCCCCGCCGGGTGGCCAGGCGGGAGGCGCAAACTCCGCCGCCGATGGCGCTGGGACCGCGTCCGCCGACGCCGGCGCCGCCCCGCGCACCGACGCCGGCACCGGCACCACGCGCACCATCGAGGAGACGGACCTCTACCGCCTCGACGGCAACCGCCTCTATTACCTGAACGGGTATCGCGGGCTCATGGTGTTCGACGTCACCAACGTCGACGCTCCGCGGCTCCTCGGGCGCGCGCCGCTCTTCGGAAGCCCCGTGGAGATGATCGTGCGCAACGGCGTGGCCTACGCCATCGTCGCCGACTGGTACGGCCGCGACGCGAGCGGCAACCCGTTCCACGGCTCCGTGGTGCGCGCCCTCGACGCGCGCGACCCGGCGCACATCACCGTCACCAGCGAGGCCCCGCTGCGCGGCTGGACCCGCGACGCCCGCGTCGTCGGCGACGTGCTCTACGCCGTGAGCGAGGACTACGGCTACGACAACCCCTACGTCGACCGCGGGACGAGCACGTCGAGCGGTCCGAGCGTGGTGGTGAGCGCCATCAACATCGGCGACCCGGCGCGCGTGCGCAGCACCGGCGAGCGCGTGTGGGCGGGCTACTCGGGCATCTTCAACGTCAGCGTCGACGCGATCCTCATGGCGCACGCCGCGGCGAACCCCGACGGAAGCTGGGCCAGCGACGCGAGCCAGGTCGACTACGTCGACATCAGCGACCCCAACGGCACCATCACCGTGCGCGGCTCGCAGCGCATCGCCGGGCAGATCCAGGGCTGGGGCGCGAACAACGGGCGCTTCAACATCGATTACGACGGACGGTATGTCCGCACGCTGTCGCTGCAGAACACCTATGGATCGGGCACGAACTCGTACCATCTCACCACCGTCGACGCGCGCGACCCGGACCACCTCGCGCTGGTCTCGCAGGCCGACCTCCCGGGCACCGGCTGGATCCCCGCGGCCCGCTTCGACAGCGGGCGCATGTACCTCTCGCCGTCGGACGGCTGGTACGGCACCGGCGGCACGACCCCCGTTCAGATCTACGACGTGACGGACCCGGCGGCGCCGCACCTCGCCGGCCAGACCACGGTGCCCGGCAACGTGTGGAACTTCATCCCCGCCGGCGACCGGCTCTTCGCGCTGGGCGACGCGCGCACCGACGGCACGTACACGTCGAACCAGATCGCGCTGCAGTACCTCGACGTCGCCGACGCGACGCACCCGCGGGTCATCGGCACCAGCGCCTTCGGCCAGGGCTGGGCGTGGACCCCGGCGTCCGGCGACTTCAAGGCCTTCACCATGGACGCCACGCGCGGCCTCGTGGTGCTGCCCTTCAGCGGCTGGGACAACACCAACGACGTCTACAGCAACGGCCTGCAGCTCATCGAGTTCACCCGCGACTCGGTGACCACCTCGGGCACCGCGCACACCCGCGGCTGGACCGAGCGCGGCATCTTCGTGGGCAACCGCCTCGTGTCGCTGAGCGACCTGTCGCTCTCGGTGGTCGACTACACGAACCACGCGGCGCCGCGCACCGTCACGTCGCTCACCCTCGCGCGCAACATCGTCTCGACGCAGCCCATGGGCGACACGCTGCTCCAGGTCGTCTCGGACTGGTGGGGCAACGAGACCTTCAGCACGCTGCGCGTGGTCCCCATCGCCGACCCCGACGACGACCGCGGCAACCCGGCGCTCGTGGAGCTTCAGATCGACGGCACCAACGCCCGCATGTTCCGCAACGGGAGCTTCGCGTACATCGTCACGACGGTGCGCTCCGAGGTCCCGTGCGACACCGGCGGCGGACCGCGGGACCCGTCGTCGCACTGCTGGTCGTACAGCCCCATGGTCACCGTGGCGGACCTCACGGACCCCGCTCACGCCCGCCTCCGCGGCTCGACGCGGCTCCCGGTGCCCGAGGGCTACGGCTACGGCTACGGGTACTACGGCGACTTCGGCTGGTACGGCTGGTACGGCTGGTGGGAGGGCGACACCATGGTGCAGGTCGGCGGCGACGTGCTGGCCTACCGTGAATACTTCCCTCGGTATTCGTACGACCCGGCGACGGGCGTCTCGCACCGCACGGACACCTCGCTGCTGCGCGTGATCGACCTCGCGAACCCCGACGCGCCGCGGCTGTCGGCGACGACGGTGACGAGCTCCCCGGACTCGTGGTGGGGGAACCTCCGCGCCATCGGCAACACGCTCTACGCGTCGCACTACGACTGGATCGACCGCGGTCGCTACGGCGGCGTCCGGTACTTCGTCGACCGCATCGACCTGTCGAACCGCGCCGCGCCCCGGGTGCTCTCGCGGATCAACGTCCCCGGCCTGCTGGTGGGCGCCTCGGCGGACGAGCGCTACCTGTACACCGTCGACTACCGCTGGTGGGACGCCGGCGACGGCAGCTACCACGCGCAGAACACGTTCAACGTGCTGCAGCTATCGGGCAACCGCGCGTACCTGCAGAGCAGCACCGACGTGAACGGCTACCTCGGCTCGGTCTTCGTGCAGTCGGGCCGCGCATACTTCTCCGCCGAGGAGGACACCTCCAGCGGCGGCGTCTACCGCAGCACCGTGCGGCTCCACGCCCTCGACCTCACGAACCCGTCGCACCCGGTGGACCGCGCCGGTCCGACGCAGCGCGGCTGGGGCTGGCTGTTGGGCGTGCAGGGCGACCGCGCGCTGGTGCAGTCGGGCTGGGGCGCGGGCGTCGACGTCTACCGCCTCGCCGACGACACGGCGCCGCAGCTCCTGTCGTTCCAGCGCACCCGCGGGTGGTGGGGATCGAACGTGTCGCGGCAGGGCGACACCATGTACCTCGCCTCGGGCTACTGGGGAGTGCAGTCCATCGACGTCGCAGCGCACTGACGCCGCCGACGCTCGGCACCGCACCGCGCGACCGTCGCTCCCCTCGGGGGGCGGCGGTCGTCGCCTTTGGGGACACAGTTACGTTGTTGCATTCGCGCGGCGCGAGGCCACCGGAATGCAACAACGTAACTGTGTCCCCGTGGGACGGGAGAATCAGCTGCGGCCGGCTTCGCGCGCGGCTTCGAGCTGCGCCTGGGCCCAGAGCGACTGGCGGGAGAGCTCGTCGAACTCCTCGCCCTCGCGGGGACCGGCCAGCGCGTCGAGCTTCGCCGTGACCTTCTCGAGGTCCGTGCGGGCCGCGGCGAGGTCGACGTCGCCGGCCTCGACGCAGCGGTCCGTGAGCAGCGTCATGGCGTCGGGACCGGCCTCGGCGAAGCCCGCGCCCACCGCCAGCACGAAGGTCTTGCCCTCGGACCGGTAGCGCAGCACGCCGGGCTTCAGCGCCGCCAGCAGCGGAAGGTGGCCCGGCAGCACGCCGAACTCGCCCGCCACGCTCGGCGCCTCGACCTGGTCGACGTCCTTGTGCACCGCGGCGCCCGCGGGGGTCACCACGTCGAGTCGGAGGATGCCGCTGCGCGGCGCGGTCGCTTGGGCGGTGTCGGCCATCGCTGCCTCAGCTCTTCGCCATCTGCTCGGCGGCCTTCTTCACGTCGTCGATGTCGCCCTTCAGGTAGAACGCCTGCTCCGGGAGCGAATCGAGCGCGCCGGAGAGGATCTCCTCGAAGGCCGCGATGGTGTCTTCGAGCTTCACCAGCTTGCCCTCGAGGCCCGTGAACTGCTGGGCCACGAAGAACGGCTGCGACAGGAAGCGCTGGATGCGCCGCGCGCGGGCCACGGTGCGCTTGTCGTCCTCGGAGAGCTCGTCCATGCCGAGGATGGCGATGATGTCCTGGAGCTCGCGGTAGCGCTGCAGGATCTCCTGGACGCGCGTCGCGGTCTCAGAGTGCTCGTCGCCCACGGCGTCACGCGTGAGGATGCGCGAGGTCGAGTCAAGCGGGTCCACAGCCGGGTAGATGCCCTTCTC
>CAIMWA010000515.1 GCA_903845045.1 uncultured delta proteobacterium
ACGGCGAGAGCGCCATCGACGTGCGCGACCTGCATCTCGACCCGTCGGGGAACCCCGTCCCCCGGCGCTGACTCAGCGCATCGCGGTGGTGCGTGGGTGGGCGGTGCGCGGGTGCGCCGCCGGGGGCTGCATCGCCGCCAGGTGCGTCGTCGCGGCCTCGCTCGTCGGCGCGCGGCGCAGCGTCTCGCGGAACGCCCGCGCGGCATCGTCCCAGCGGCGCAGACGCTCGAAGGCGAGCCCGAGATTCATCGTCGGATTCGGGTCGTCGGGCAGCAGCCGCGAGGCGTGCTGCAACGGGCCGATGGCCCCTTCGGGGTCGCTGAGCGCGAGCCGCATGGCGCCGAGGCCGTTCCAGGCCTGACCCACCGACGGAGCGCGCTCGGTGACCTGCGCGAAGGCCCGCATGGCCCCCTCGCGGTCTCCCGATCGCGCGAGGGCGACGCCGAGGTCGGTGCGTGCGCTCGCGTCGTCCGGTGCGTGGTCCAGCGCCTGACGGAACGCGGCGACGGCGTCGGCAAGGGCATCGCCGCGAAGCGCGATCTCGCCGAGCGCGACGTACGGTCCCGCCTGCTCCGGGAGGTAGCGAGCAGCCTCGCGAGCGGCCGCACGGGCCTCGTCGAGGGACCCGAGATCCAGGAGCACGACGGCGAGCGCGAGCCGCGTGTCGCCGTTCTCCGGCGCCCGCACGAGGGCCTGCTCCAGCAGCGTGCGGGAACGCGCGAGGTCTCCGGACTGGCGTGCGAGCCGCGCGAGGTTCACCAGCGGCGAAGGGTCCGTCGGGGCGGCCTGCGACGCCTCCTCGAAGGCCACGCGGGCACCGGCGCCGTCGCCCACCGAGGCGCGGGCGAGCCCGAGTCGGTTCTCCAACGCCGCGGACCGTGGCGCCTCCCGCGAGAGCGCCTCGGCGAGCGACAGCGCGGCATGGCCATCGCCTTCGTCGAGGAGCAGGTCGAGCTGGTGCACCCCTGCACGAACACGAAGCGGCGCCGACGTGGCGGGGTCGCGGGCGACGCCCTCGAAGACCTGCGCCGCATGCCGACGCTCGCCGCGACGCTGGAGCACTGCGCCCTCGACGAAGCGCACCCGCACGTCATCCGGCGACTCGCGTCGGGCGCTCTGCACCTCGGTCGCGGCCAGGACGAGGTCGCCGCGGGCCAGATCGCCGAGGGCCCGGCAGGCGTAGCCGACCGCGCGGGCCCGTCGGACGTCGTCGGGCGCGGCGCCGCTGCGGGCGACGTCGTCGAGCAGGCGCTGCGCCCCAGCCCAATCGAGGGACTCCGGCGCCACCGCCCCTTCGAGCGGGGCGTCGAAGCGGGCCAGCGCGTCGCGCATCGTTGCGGAGGCGCGGTGCTCGTCCCGCTGGCGGAGCGCCAGGCTCGCGAGCGGCGCGCAGACGGCGGCGGCGGACATGGCCCAGAGCAGCTTCTTCTTCACGGCCCGACGGTGGGACACCATTCAGAGAGCTCCAGTCAAATTCCCTGCGGAATCTTTCCCCTCGTCCCCACGCGGCGGCGAACGCGCTAGCACTACGCCCCGGAACCTCCGTGACGCCCCATCGTCTGCTCCCGTTCGTGTGTGCCGCGCTCTTCGCTCCGGCCCTGGCCGCTGCACAGACGCCGCCCGCCCCCGCTCCTTCATCGACGCCCGCAACCGCGACCGCCGAGGCGCCGTCCCGCACGGTGACCTTCGTCGAGGCGCTGCGCCTGGCGTTCCGACAGCCTCCCGCGGTGCGCGCGGCGCTGGCCCGCATCGCCATCGCCAACCACCAGATCGACCAGGCGCGGGCGGCGTGGCTGCCGACGGTGGGCGTCAGCTCGTCGCCGACGGTGTCGTACAGTGACCGTCCGGGGCAGATCAATCCGCTCACGGGGCAGACCGTTCGGTTCCAGAACTCGGCGTTCAACGTCGACGGCACGGCCAGCGTCCGGTGGAACGTCTACGACTTCGGGCGCACCTCCGCGAACGTGCGCGCCGCCGAGCGCGGCCGCGACGCCACCACCGAGGACGCCCGGACCGCGGGGCTCCAGGCCGTGCAGAGCGCGGCGCAGCAGTACCTCGCGGTGCTCGGCGACCTCGAGGCCATCGAGAGCGCTCGGGTCAGCCTCGCACAGCGCGAGGCGCACCTCCGCATCGCCCACGGCCGCGTCGAGGCGGGCGCTGCCGGGCCGAACGACGAGGTCCGCGCCCAGGTGGACCTCGACGCCGGACGCCTCGATCTCTCGGCGGCGGAGGCGCAGCTCCTCGGCGACCGCGCGGCGCTCACGGCCACCCTCGGGCTCGACCCGGTGCACGGCGTCGAGGTGGTGCGCGTGGCCCCCGATGACCTGGCCGTCGACGACGACCCCGCGCGGGCGGCGCGCGACGCCATGGCTGCGCGGCCGGAGTTCGCCGCAGCTCGCTTCCGCCTCGAGCAGGCCGAGGCGCAGCGCGATCTCGCGCGAGCCAACCGCCTCCCGGCGATCACCGCGAGCGGCAGCGGCAGCATCTCGCACAACGAGGTGCTTTCGGGCACGGGCTTGGGCGGCAACGCCTACTCGCTCGGCGCGGGCCTCGGCGTGTCGTGGTCGGCCTACGACGGCTCGCTGAGCCCGGCGCTGCGGGCGGCCGAGAGCGCCGTGACGGCCGCGCAGGAGACCCTCGACGCGCAGTCCCTCACGGTGCGGACCCTCGCGGTGCAGGCCGCCCTCGCCACCCGCTCCGCGCGCGCGCAGCTCGAGCAGGCCGAGCGCCTCGCCGCCGGGGCCGCCGCCAACCTCGAGCTCGCCTCGGGAAGGTACGCCGGAGGCGCCGCTCCGCTCCTCGAGCTCGTCGACGCGCAGGCTGCGGACGCTTCGGCGCGCGTCGCGGTCGTGCGTGCGCACGTGACGCTCGCGCTGTCGCGGGCTCAGCTCCTCTCGACGACGGGCCGCCTCGAGCGCTTCGTGCAGTAGCGCCTAGCGGTTCACGTGGGCCGCGAGCCACGGCCAGACGACGTGTGCGAACTCGTCGGGCATGACGTGCTGCTCGCCGTCGCGGAGCACCACCTGCGTCTCGAAGCCCGACGCCGCGAGGCGGCTCGCGAGCGTGCACGCGTAATAGACCGAGACCTGATCGTCGGCGGTGCCGTGGGTGATGTACGCGGGAGGTCGCCGTCCCGCGGTGCGCACCGGGCCCGGCTTGTCGTCCCCGCGGCACGAGCACCAGCCGGGCTGAGCCCGGAGCGCGTCGCACGTCGTTCCCTGGCCCGTGAACATGCACTCCGGACGCGTCGCGCAGTTGCAGAGTCCGCCGCTGCTCGAGGCCCACGCGGCGATGCGGTCGCCGAGGGTGTCGGCGACGAGCTGCGCGAAGAAGGCGCCGTTCGAGTGGCCGATGACGTACACGCGCGCCGGGTCGACGCCGTACGCCCGCTGCGCCGCGACGAGCACCGCGCGCACCAGGCGCAGGTCCGGGTTCGTCGCCGGGTCGACGCTCGGATAGGTCGTCCACCAGACACCCTGGGAGTCCGGGTGGTCCCAGTCGGACAACGCCTGGTCGAGGGCGTTCGGCGCGACGACCACGACGCCGTTCTCGTCGGCCACGCGCTGCGCGGCGCCCTGGTCGAAGATGGCATCGGGGCTGTCGTTGGTGCCGTGAAACAGCAGCAGCAGCGGCGGCGACGCCGAGCGCGAGACCGGCACGTAGACGAGCATCGACCGGGGGACGCCCCCCACCGTGAGCGAAGCAGTCTGCCTGCCCGAAGTCGTCGGCAGCGCGCCGCTGAACGCGATGGAGTCGGGACCGGCGTCGCCGCCCGCGCTCGCATCGGCGACGGGCTGCACCTCGCTCGCCGGCGCATCGGCGCGCCCGGCATCACGAGCGCCGACGTCGGCCGCAGCGCGATCGACGGACGCATCGGCGGGCCTCGCGCCGGCGTCCATGGCGGTTCCCCCGGAGTCTCGCGCCACGACGACGTACTCGACGGAGCCGCGACACGCGAGCCCCGCCACCGCCAGCACCGCCGCACACCGCGCACGCATCACGCGCGTCATACCATCGCCCGCGCGGGCCGCGGGTGCGCTCCTTTGCCGCGCCGGAGCCGCGCAGTCCCGGCCTCGGCGCCGCGTAGTGTGGGATTGACAGTGTCTCCGGCTGTCCGCTAACGACTGTCCCCCTGGGCGATGGTCGATGGCTGAGCAGCTAGCACCTGGCGCGGTCTTCGGACGGGACTTCCGTGTCGTGCAGCGCATCGCCGCGGGCGGCATGGGAACCGTCTACGAGGCGATCCAGCTCTCGACGGGCAAGCGCCGCGCGCTGAAGATCATGCACGCCCAGTACGAGGGCGACGAGCGCACCCGCGCGCGCTTCATCCAGGAGGCGCAGGCGACGGCGGCGGTCGAGAGCGACCACATCGTCGAGATGGTCGCCGCCGGCGTCGAGGAGGAGACCAACACTCCGTGGATCGCGATGGAGCTGCTCCAGGGGCGCGACATGAAGTCGGCGCTCGCGGAGCGGGGCGCCTTCGCGCCGGCGGAGGTCGCGGAGATGTTCCGCCAGCTCTGTCACGGCCTCGGTGCGGCGCACCGCGAGGGGCTCGTGCACCGCGACCTCAAGCCCGAGAACATCTTCCTGGCGCACCCGCGCCGCGAGGGCATCCCGTTCACGGTGAAGCTCCTCGACTTCGGCCTCGCGAAGCTCGTGCAG
>CAIMWA010000516.1 GCA_903845045.1 uncultured delta proteobacterium
GGGGGGCGTTTCGGTGGCCTCGGCCGTGGGCAGCTCCTTCTGGACCATCGCCGGGGGCGCGAATGGAGCCCCGGGGAACGCCACCTTCGACGGCACCACACTGACCATCCCGGTGTCGCTGCACCGCGCCGACCCCGACGCTCCCGCGGCGCCCGCTGCCTCCGCGACGCCCGCTGCGACCAGCACGCCGGGCGGCGCACTGCTCCCCGTCGCGCACTGACCCGCGCTCAGCGGCGGAGCAGGTCCGTCGCGATCTTCAGCACCAGCGCGATCACCACGCCGAGCACCACGAGGCGCACGAAGCGGTCGCCGCGCTTCACCGCGAGTCGTGCTCCGAAGGCACCGCCGATGAACTGCGCGGCAGCCATGGGGAGCGCGACGTCCCATCGCACCACGCCGCGCCACGAGAAGATCGCGAGGGCCGCGAGGTTCGATGCGAAGTTCACCACCTTCGCGTTGGCGCTCGCCCGCGCCAGCGTGTCGCGCAGCCACGCCGCGTACGCGAGGATGAGGAACGTCCCGGTGCCGGGACCGAAGAACCCGTCGTAGGCGCCGATGCCGAGGGCGATGACCGCCGCGCGCAGGCCCGGATCGGCGTCCGCGGGCAGCGGCTCGGGCGTGGCCGTCGCAGACCTTCGCAGCGTGAGTCGCAGCGCCACGCCGACGAGCAGCACGAGCACGATGGGACGCAGCCACGCGCGCGGGATGGCGAGCACGAGCGACGCGCCCAGGAGCGATCCTGCGAAGCCGAAGGTGAACGACCGCAGGACGCGCGAGCGGTCGATGGCGCCCATGCGCCAGAAGTTGAGCAGCGCACTGAAGCTGCCGAAGGTCGACTGACCCTTGTTCGTGCCGAGGGCGAGCTCCGGCGGGAGCCCCGCGGCCAGCAGCGATGGCAGCGTGACGAGGCCTCCGCCGCCGGCGATGGCGTCGATGGTGCCGGCCGCAAAGGCGGCTGCCGCGAGCGCGGCGAGAACCCGAGCCTCCATGTCGTCCTAGGCGAGCGACCCGACGGCGGAGCGCACGGCCGCGTCGAGGGAGCCGTCGGCGATGGCGGCCTCGATGGCCTTGAAGTCCGGCGCGAGGGCGCGGTCCGCGACGAGCGTAGGGACGCGCGATCGAACGAACGCGTGCGCCGCGGCGACCCCGCGTCCCGCGACGAGCGGGAGGCGGACGTCGAGCCCCTGCGCGGCCACGAGGGCCTCGATGGCCAGGCCCATGCGCACGTTGCGCACGACGCGAGCGGCCTTGAGCGCCGAGGTCGCGCCCATGGAGACGTGGTCCTCGCGGCCCGCCGACGACGGGATGGAGTCGACGCTCGCGGGGTGGCACAGCACCTTGTTCTCGGTGACCAGCGAGGCCGCGGTGACCTGGGCGATCATGAAGCCCGAGTCGAGCCCCGTATGCGGCGCGAGGAACGGCGGCAGCCCCGACGAGAGCGCCGGGTTCACGAGCTGCTCGACGCGGCGCTCGGAGATGTTCGCGAGCTCCGCGACGGCCATGGCGAGCAGGTCCAGCGCCAGCGCGAGGGGCTGCCCGTGGAAGTTGCCGCCGCTGATGACCTCGGCGCCGTCGTCGCCCACGAAGACGAGCGGGTTGTCGGTGACGGAGTTGGCCTCCCGCGCGAGCACCTCGCGGATCCACCGCAGCGCGTCCCGCGTCGCGCCGTGCACCTGCGGCATGCAGCGCAGCGAGTACGGGTCCTGGACCTTGCCGCAGTCGCGGTGGCTCTCGGCGATGCCGCTCTCCGCCAGCAGCGCGCGAAGGTTCGCCGCGACCTCGAGGGCGCCGGGGTGCGCGCGCACGCCGACGACGCGCGCCTCGAAGGGATGCCAGCTCCCCTTGAGGGCCTCGAGGGACATCGCTCCGGTGATGTCCGCGGTGCGCGCCAGGACCTCGGCGTCGGCGAGCGCGAGAGCTCCTTGGGCCAGCATGTATTGCGTGCCGTTGATGAGCGAGAGGCCCTCCTTGGCCTCGAGCGCGATGGGGGTCACGCCCGCGCGACGCATCGCCTCGGCGCCCGGCAGACGCTCGCCCTCGAAGGTCGCCTCGCCCTCGCCGATGAGCACCGACGCGAGGTGCGCGAGCGGCGCCAGATCGCCCGAAGCGCCAACGCTCCCCTGCGAAGGGATCACCGGGTGCACCCCGCGGCCGAGCATCGCGAGCAGCGTGTCGACGACGACGGGGCGCACGCCGGAGTGGCCGAGCGCCAGCACCTGCGCGCGCAGCAGCATCATCGCCCGCACGACCTCCACGGGCAGCGGCGATCCGACGCCGCACGAGTGGCTGCGCAACAGGTTGTGCTGCAGCGTGCGGATGTCTCCGGGCGAGATGCGCGTCTCGGCGAGGGCTCCGAAGCCCGTGTTGACGCCGTAGACCCGCGGCGATCCGTCGCCCCCGGCGGCGATGGTGTCGATCGCGCGACGGGACTCCGCCACGCGCCGCCGAGCGTCGTCGTCGAAACGCACGGCGCGACCTGCGCGCGCCACGGCCACGAGGTCTTCGAGGGAGAGGTCGGCACCCAC
>CAIMWA010000517.1 GCA_903845045.1 uncultured delta proteobacterium
CGCGCCGCGTCGGTGCGCGCGGCCGCTGCGACGGCGCTCGCGACCCTCGGCGACGCCGCGGCGGTGCCCGCGCTCACGGCCCACGCCCACGACCACAGCTCCAGCGCCCGCGAGGCCATCGCCGCGGCGCTGCGCACCCTCGCCGCGCGCACGGTCCCCGGCTCGGCCCCGGCGTCGGCGTGGACGGTCACGCCCGTCGCGGCGCCGGCGCCCCCCGCCGCGCCCGTCGACTGGCGCCACGTGCGCGCGCTCATCCGCGTGGGAGCGCTCGCGGACCACTCCGGCGGCGACGCTTCGCACATCACGCAGCTTCGCGAGGCCGTGCGCGCGGCCGTGGCCGAGGACCCTCGCTTCGTCCTCGATCCGGGCCCGCTGCCGGCCTCGGTCAACGCGAACCTGCGACGAGGACGCGTGCACTCGTACTCCCTCGAGGGGGCCATCACGGCGCTGCGCGAGGCGAATCCCGGCGGCGTCGCGTCGGTGCGCGCCGAGGTGTCCCTGGTGCTTCTCCACGAGCCCGTGCACTCCATCGCAGCGACGCTGTCCGGTGCGGCCACCGCGCAGGCGACCAACGCGCGCGCGCCGGGCGCGCCGGACCCGCTGCCCCGGCTGCGGCTGCGTGCCATCGAGGGCGCCGCCCACGGGGCCCTGCGATCACTGCAAAACCAGCTGCTCGAGCGCCGCGCGTCGCGCTGATCGGGGCCTCCGGGGGCGCGTTGCCCCGGCGCCGCGATGGGTGTTCTATGCCCCCCGGTGAATGCCGCCTCTGCCCCGTTTCGGGCGGCCGCGGGCACATCGGGAGGATCGGACATGGCGAGAAGCGTATGGTGGATGGTGCCGCTCTTGGTCGGCGTGGGCTGTGGCGGCGGGGGCACGACGAACACCGCGGACACGGGCGTGCCCGATGACACGGGCGCGGTCACGGACACCGGCTCGGTCAACGACACGGGCACCGTGACGGACAACGGCTCGGTCACGGACACGGGCACCGTGACGGACAACGGCTCGGTCACCGACACGGGCACCGTGACGGACACCGGCTCGGTTCCCGACGGCGGCCCCGTCGGCGACACCGGCTGTGCCGGCGGACAGACCGCCTGCGGGTCGTCCTGCGTCGACACGGCGGCGGACACCAACAACTGCGGCTCCTGCGGAAACGTCTGTCCCACCGGCCAGACCTGCGCCGCGAGCGCGTGCACCACGGGCACGACCTGCGGCACCGGCCAGACCGCGTGCGGCAGCGCGTGCGTGAACCTCCAGACCGACGGCACGAACTGCGGCGCCTGCGGCCACGCGTGCACCTCGGGCCAGACCTGCACCGCCGGCGCCTGCACCGCGGGCACGGTCTGCGGCACCGGCCAGACGGCCTGCGGCGGCTCCTGCGTCAACACCCAGACCGACACCGCGAACTGCGGCGCCTGCGGCCACGCGTGCGCGGCCACCGAGGCGTGCACCGCCGGGGCGTGCGTGGCCATGACGTGCCCGACGGGCCAGTCGTTCTGCGGCGGGACGTGCATCAACACCGCCACCGACGCCGCCAACTGCGGCACCTGCGGCCACGCGTGCGCCACCGGCCAGACCTGCGCCGCCGGCGGGTGCATGGCGGCCATCACGTGCCCGACGGGACAGACGCTGTGCAGCTCGTCCTGCGTCAACACGGCGACGGACAACGCGAACTGCGGCTCCTGCGCCCACGCCTGCGCCACCGGCCAGCTCTGCATGGCCAGCGCCTGCGTCACGCCGTTGACCTGCGCGACGGGCCAGACGGCCTGCGGCACGGGCTCGAGCGCCATGTGCTTCAACCTCCAGACCGACACCGCCAACTGCGGCGCGTGCGGCACCGCCTGCGCCGCGGGCCTCGTGTGCACCGCCGGCGCGTGCGCGTGTCCGACGGGCACCACGGCGTGCGGCTCGGGCATGAGCACGGCCTGCGTGAACGTGCAGACCAGCGCCACGAACTGCGGCTCCTGCGGCCACGCGTGCCCGACGGGCCAGGTGTGCACCGCCGGCGCGTGCGCGTGCACCACGGGCCAGACGCTCTGCGGCATGAGCGCGACGACCCCCGGGACGTGCGTGACCACCGCGACGGACACCGCGAACTGCGGCGCCTGCGGCCACGCCTGCGCGGCCGGTCAGAGCTGCACCGCGGGCGCCTGCGTGTGCCCGACGGGTCAGACCCTCTGCGGCATGACGGCGACGGACCCGGGCACCTGCGTCAACACGCAGACCAGCGGCGCGAACTGCGGCGCGTGCGGCACCGTCTGCCAGGGCGGCCGCGTGTGCACCGCCGGCGCGTGCGCGTGCCCGACGGGCACCACGCTCTGCGGCACCGGCGCCACTGCGGTGTGCTCGAACAACGCCAACGACGCCAACAACTGCGGCGTCTGCGGCCGCATCTGCGGCACCGGCCAGATCTGCTCGGGCAGCGCGTGCGTCGGCGGAACGCCGCCGGCCAACGACGCCCGCGCGGGCGCCGTCGTCCTCGACGTGAGCACGCCCTCGACCACGGCGACGGTCAACACCATGACCGCGCGCAACGACACCGCGGGCCCCTCGACGCTGTGCTCGTGCATGGTCGGCAAGGACGTCTTCTATCGGTTCACGCTCACGCAGACCGAGATCGTCTACGCCGACACCGTCGGCGCGGGCTGGGACACGGCGCTGTTCCTCCAGAACGCCGCCGGCGCGAACCTGACCGACGCGGGGATCCCCGGCGGCCAGGTCTGCAACGACGACAACGGCCTCGCGGGCTGCGCCACCGGGCTCCAGAGCCAGATCGCCGCGCGCCTCGTCGCGGGCACCTACTACCTCGTGCTCGGCGGCTGCGACTCCGGCCAGGTGACGCTGCACTTCCAGCACCTTCCGGTGGGCAACGGCCCGCTGAACCGCATCACGCCGTCGACCACGGCGCAGACCGTCATGGGCACCACCGCGGGCACCGGCGCGATCACCTCCGCGTGCTGCTCCGGCGGCCCGGACAACACCTACTGGTGGTTCACCTGCCCGAGCTTCGTCGCCACGCCGTTCAGCGCGACGTCGTGCGGCGGCGCGACCTGGGACACGGAGATCGACCAGCGCAGCGCGACGCGCCCGTCGGCGACGGTCTGCAACGACGACCTCCTCGCGAACAGCTGCTTCCGGCAGTCCGAGATGAACTCGACGATCCCCGCCGGCGCCGGTCTGCACACGCTGAACGTCGACGGCTGCGGCGGCTCGGCCGGCGCGTACGCGGTGACCTTCACCCTCGGCGCCTGCCCGGCGGGCCAGAGCGCGTGCGGCCGCTGCGTCAACGAGACCAACGACAACGCGAACTGCGGCGCCTGCGCGAACACCTGCGCGGCCGGCCAGTTCTGCGACAACAGCGCCTGCGCCACGCCGCCGGCGAACGACACGCGCATGGGCGCGACGGCGATCAACTGGACGCTCAGCAGCCAGCTCCTCGCCGCCGACACCACGCACGCGCGCAACGACACCGCGGGCTCCTGCGGCTGCACCACCGGCCGCGACGTGTACTACTCGTTCACCGTGCCCATGGGCCGGTCCGAGGTCGTGTACGCCGACACCATCGGCAGCACCTGGGACACGTCGCTCTTCCTGCAGACGCAGGCCGGCGTGAACATCACCGTGCCGGGCATCGCCGGCGGCTCGACCTGCAACGACGACGGCGGCCTCACGGGCTGCAGCACCGGCGTGCAGTCGCAGATCATGGCGCAGCTCACCCCGGGCACGTACTACCTCGTGCTCTCGGGCTGCAGCCAGGGCGCGGCGACGGTCCGGTTCCAGCACCTTCCGGTGGGCAACGGCTCCGTGGCGGCGCTCGCGGTCGGCGCGGGCCAGGTGCTCAACGGCAGCACCAGCGGCACCGGCGTGATCAACCCCGCGGGCAGCTGCACCGCCCCGGGGCCCGAGAACACCTACGTCTGGTACACCTGCCAGGCTGCCGTCGGCGGCGCGTTCAACGCGTCGACCTGCGGCCGCGCGACGTGGGACACCGTGCTCGACCAGCGCAGCGCGGGCCGCACCACGCCCTCGGTCAGCGTTTGCAACGACGACGTCGGCACGACGGCGTGCCGGCTGCAGTCGACGGTCGCCAGCACCATCCCCGATGGTCCGGGCCTCCACGCGCTCTACGTCGACGGCTTCACGAACATGTCGTTCGGCGCCTACGCCGTCCTCGTCACGCGCCCGTAGCGCGACCCGCCTCGACGCCCCTCGCATCGGCCGGACGTCGGCGGGTGCGAGGGGATCCCCCGCTCCCCTTCAGCGAATGATCAGCCGGCCGTCCTGGGTGCGCCGCACGCCGGGCACCGCGCGCATGGGCCGTGGACGCCGTGGTCCCGCCGGCACCGCCGCGGGACGCCTCGCCGACACTTGCAAGGTCGCAGGCTCGGGCTCCGCCGCGGGCGCAGGCGCCGTCTCGGCGGCGGGCGCGGGCGTTGGCGAAGGCAGCGGCGCAGCGATCGGCGCCGGCGGAACGACCTCGGGAGCCGTCGCACGCACGTAGCTCGCGTCCGCGGCGATCAGCGGCACCACCACGGTCCCCGAGGGCGGCGGCGACGGACGCAGCGCCACCACCGCGACGGCCGCGACGAGCACCGCGAGCGCGCCCGCGACGATCACCAGCCCCCGCGACGACGGGCTCTTCGGCGCCTCCGCGGGCGCTTCCAGAACCGACGGCATCGGCGGCGGAGCGACGGGCGACGCGGGGGGCGACGCGGGCGCGGCGCGCATGGCCACCGGCGGGGCGGACTCGTCCGTCGGGTCCGG
Source organism: uncultured delta proteobacterium (assembly GCA_903845045.1). Classification (GTDB taxonomy): domain Bacteria; phylum Myxococcota_A; class Polyangia; order Polyangiales; genus SCUS01. The sequence continues at coordinate 4,768 of CAIMWA010000517.1, forward strand.
GAGCAGCGTCGCGACCATCGCCGTGGCGTCGTCGTCGAAGGGGCTCCGGGCCGGCGCGTCGGCGGGCGGCGGCGCGTCCTCGGGCACGTCGAGGAGCGGCGGCTCGACGCTCGTGTCCTCGGGCATCGGCGCCCGCGGCACCATCCGCGCCGCGCGCACCGGACGCGCCCCCGACGGCTTGGACCCTCCGTCCGACGCGGGAGGCTCCGACGCGCGCAGCCCCTCGAGGCGCAGCCGCGCCGCGCGCACGGCGTCCGCGACGGTCTCTCGCGACGCCGGCTCGCAGACGCCCCGCGCGGCCTCCCGCAGCGCCTGGGCGAAGGCTCCGCAGCTCTGCCAGCGCGCGTCGCGGTCCCGCGCGAGGGCGCGCAGGATGGGCTCGTCGAAGGCGGCGGGCAGCGTCGGCACCACCGTCGACGGCGCGACGACGTCGGTGTGCAGCAGGCGCTCGGCCACGCGCGCCTCGCTCATGCCCGCGAACATGCGACGCCCGGTGAGGATCTCCCACGTCACGATGCCCGCGGCGAAGACGTCGACGCGCTGGTCGATGTCGTCCCGGGCGAACTGCTCCGGGGCCATGTACGCGAGCTTGCCCTTGCGCGCGCCGTCGCGGGTCATGGTGAGCCGCACCGACGCCTTGGCGATGCCGAAGTCGGTGATCTTCGCGAAGCCGTCGACGCCCACGAGCACGTTCTGCGGCGACACGTCGCGGTGCACGATCTCGAGCGGGCGGCCGTGGTCGTCGGCGAGGTCGTGGGCGGCCTGCAGGCCGTCGAGCATGTCGAGGGCGAGGCGCAGCACCACGGGCGCGGGAAGGCGCCCGGGGCCCTTGGCGGCGGCCTTGGCGAGCTCGAGCAGCGTCACGCCGTCGACGAACTCCATGACGATGGCGAGGCCGTCGTGCTCGGCGCAGAGCAGCGTGCGCACCACGTTCGGATGCACCAGCCGCTCGGCGAGCCGCGCCTCGTCGAAGAACATCTCGACGAACTCGGACTCCTTCGCGAGGTGCGGGTGCAGCCGCTTGATGGCGACGAGCTGCTCCTCGCCGTGCAGGAGCATCCGCGCGAGGTACACCGTCGCCATGCCCCCGGAGGCGATCTCGCGGATCACCTCGAAGGGGTTGCTCGAGAGGGTCCCCGTCGCGATCTCGTCAAGCGCCGTGCTCATGGGTCTTGGGGTCGCCGCGCGGCCGGGAGTGCGTCGAGCGTGGAGAAGCACCGTCGAGGTGTCAACCGTCGTCCGCCCGGCGCGGCGCAGCACGCAATCGTTCCCAGCGAGCGGCGGAATGTGTAGCGTCCGGCGCGTCGATGGTGCGTCGGACGCGTGTCGGGATCGGTTGTGCAGCAGGGCTCGCCGCAGCGCTCTGTTCCCGCGGCGCGTTCGCCCAGGCCCCGCAGCGGGGGTGCGCGCGCCTCGCCGCCGACATCGAGGTCGCCGTGCGCGAGCGCGAGTTCGGCCGCGTCGAGGCCGCCCTCGAGGTGCTCACGGACCTCGCCACGCGCTGCCCGCACCCGCGGGTGACGGCGCAGATGGCCCTCGCCGAGATCGACCTGCACCGATGGACCGACGCGTGGCGCCACCTCGAAGAGTCCCTCGCCGACGGCACGGACCCGTGGATCCGCTCGCGCCGCGCAGCGCTGCTCGTGGCGCGCTCGGAGCTTCGCGCGCACATGGCGACGCTGGTGCTGCAGTCGTCCATCACCGACGGCGTGGTGTGGGTCGACGGGCGCCCGGCGGCCGCGGCGGGCGTGCGCGAGACCGTGGTGGTCGCGCCCGGCGTTCGCGTCGTCGAGGTGCGCACTGCGAACGGACCCGTGGAGCGCCGCGAGGTGACGCTGGCCGAGGGAGCACGCGCCGAGGTGACCTTCGAGGCCCCGCCGCCAGCGCCCGTCGTCGCGCCGACGCCCGCCGCGGTGCGGACGGTGACGCGCCCGCCGGTGATCGCCCCGGCCCGCGCTTCGTCGTCGAGCACGCGCACCGCCGCGTGGGTGCTCGAAGGGATCGGCGCGGCATCGCTGGTCGTCGGCGGCGTGCAGCTCGTGCGGTCGGTGTTGCAGGCCGGCGCGCTCTCCGATGCGACGGCGGCGACACCCGGCGGCGAAGGGGCCTTCGTGCGCTACGTCACGAACCCGTCGTATCCCGCCATGGACCGCTCGACGGACACCGCCTGCGCGCTCGCCGCACGGCAGTCGTCGTCGATGGCCGACGCCGCGGCGACGGACGCGCTGTGCTCGGCGAACGCGACGACGCGCATCACCGCGTGGGTCTTCGGCGCGACGGGCCTGGCGCTCACGGCGGTGGGTGCGGTGCTGCTCGCGGCGAACCCGCGCGTGACGAGCGCGGCTCCGTCGGTGGCGGTGCTTCCGCAGTGGGGTTCAGCGCCGGGCGCCGTGATCGTGGGGGTGTTCTGATGGTCCGTCGCACGATGGTCGGGCTCGTCGGGGTGGTCGTCCTCGGGGCGTGGGGCTGCGCGCTTCCGTGGCCCGCGGCGGCCAACGGCCCCGCAGCCGTGGACGCCGCGCTCGCCATCGTGGACGGCGCCGTCGACGTCACGCCCTCGGACGCGGGCGAGCCCGCCGACGCGTCGCGCACCGACGCGACGCCGTCCCCCGACATCGCGGTGACGACGGACGCGGGCATCGACGGCGGCGTCGATGCGGGCATCGACACGGGCATCGACACCGGGGCGGACACGGGCGTCGACACGGGCTTCGTCGCCGCCGACGTCGTGCACGACGCCGCCGACGTCCCGAGCTGCATGGCGCCGAGATCGCTCTGCAACGGCGCCTGCGTCGACCTCGCGACGGACGTCACCCACTGCGGCGGCTGTGGCATCTCGTGCTCGACACGCTTCGGCACCACGGCTGCGTGCGTCGCCGGCACTTGCCGCACGACGTGCACCGGGACCTACGGCGACTGCGACGGCATCGCCACCAACGGCTGCGAGACGAACCTCGCGACGAGCCGCACCAACTGCGGGGCGTGCGGCAACGACTGCCCCGGCACCGCGACGTGCGCCGCGGGGATCTGCATGTGCTTCGCTGGCCAGGCGCTGTGCGGCGGGTCGTGCGTGAACCTCGTGACGAGCACGGCGAACTGCGGGGCGTGCGGCAACGAGTGCCCCACGCGCCCGGGGAGCACGGCGTCGTGCGTCGCCGGGGCGTGCCACTCCGCGTGCAACATGCCCTTCGCCGACTGCGACGGGGTCGCCACCAACGGCTGCGAGGTGAACCTCACGACGAGCACCGCGAACTGCGGGGCCTGCGGCACGACGTGCGCGAGCGGGGCCGCGTGCTGCGGCGGCGCGTGCGTGGGCCCGTGCGCGGCGGGCACCGTGCAGTGCGGCTGCGCGTGCGTGCCCCTCGGCACCACGACGAACTGCGGCGCCTGCGGCGACCGCTGCGGAGCGGCTCAACTCTGCGTGATGGGCGCCTGCATGTGAGCGCCCCGGGCCGGGCGGTCAGTGCGCCGGGTGGGCGTGCGGATCCGCCGGCGCGGCGTGCGTGACGGTGATGCGGCGCTCGATGTGGTTGAACGGCCCGGGCGCGGGCGCGCCGGCGGCGTCGACGAGCTGCAGGGTGATCGTGTGCGGTCCGTCGGCGAGGTGCTCGACGTAGTACGGAACCCACGCCGTGAGGTCGTCGAGGGTGCTCCCGTCGACCGTCGGACGCACGCGGAACCCCTGCGCGCCGAGCCGATCGGCGGGGATGTTCGTGAGGTAGAAGTCGAGCAGCACGCGCGACGCGTCGGCGCCGCTCACGGTGCCCTTGGGGCGCGAGTACGTGAGCAGCGGGGCGTGCGCGTCGAAGCCGAAGTGCGCCGTCGGCGCGCCCACGTGGAACACCGCCACGGCGAAGGCGCCGTCCTGCTTCACCGTCTCGTGCGTCTCCCAGCCCGCGAAGGCGCGGAGCACGTGCGTGCCCTGCGCGAGGTGCTCGAGCACCACGGGCTGCGCCGGATCATCGACGCGGCGGTACTCCTCGTTGTCGAGCACGAGGTGGATGTGCCGATGGTCGTTGGCGTCGGTGGTGTTGCGCCAGTGCTGCACCGCGAGGCGCACCTCGACGCGGTCCTCGCGCACCGTCGCGCCGTTGGCGGGCGCCGTGATCGCCACGTGCGGACCGGGCGTGGGCACCGCGCGGCGGTCTCCGGCGACGATGCGCACGGGCTCCGGCGCGGGGGCGTCGGCCGCGGGCGCGGCGGCGGCGTCGACGGGCTCGTTGGTGAGGCTCGACACCGCGGCGTCGACGGCGACGGGCGGGGGGTTGTGCACGCTGGCCGCGCTCTGGGTCTGCGCCGGCGACGAGGCACAGGCGGCAGTGCAGAGCGCGACCGCGAAGGTCGTGGAGAGCTTGTTCATGGGGGTGTTCGACTCCGTGCGCCGTCGGCGGCGCGCGCGGAGTATCCGCGACGGCCCCGGCCCGCGCCACACGCCCTGAGGCCGCGGCGCTCCGCTCGCCCCGCGCGGCCATCAGACGAAGGGATCACCCACGTCGGGCAGACCCTCGCCCGCGAAGGAGTCCAGGTCCGGCGGCGGACCATCGCCCCCGCCGTACTCGTGCGGGTCGTGCGCGAGGTTCTCGAAGCGCGTGAGCTCCCGCACGAAGCGCAGCTTCACGGTGTCCGTGGGGCCGTTCCGCTGCTTGGCGATGATGAGCTCGGCGACGCCGCGCTCCTCGCTGTCGCGGTTGTAGACCTCGTCGCGGTAGATGAACATCACCACGTCGGCGTCCTGCTCGATGGCGCCGCTCTCGCGAAGGTCCGCGAGCATCGGGCGCTTGTCCTTGCCGGGGCGCGTCTCGACGGCGCGGTTGAGCTGCGACAGCGCGATGATGGGGATCTCGAGCTCCTTCGCGAGGCCCTTGAGCCCGCGGGAGATCTCCGAGATCTCGCGCTCGCGCGACTCCATGCGCTCGCGGCTCGCCTTCATGAGCTGGAGGTAGTCGATGACGATGAGCGCGAGGCCCCGCTCGGCCTTCATCTTGCGCGCCTTGGCCCGCAGGTCGACGAGCGTCAGGTCGCCGGAGTCGTCGATGTAGATCGGGAGCTTGTAGAGCGAGTTCGCCGCGCGCGTGAGGGCGCTCATGTCGTCCTGCGAGAGCAGGTTCGTACGCAGCTTCGACTGGTCCACGCGGCCCTCGGCGCACATGAGGCGGTTGGCCAGCTCGACGCGCGGCATCTCGAGGGAGAAGAACAGCACCGGGGCGCCCGCGGCCTTCGCCGAGTTGCCCGTGAGCGTCAGCGCGAGCGACGTCTTTCCCATGGCGGGGCGCGCGGCGATGATGATGAGCTGGCCGGGGTGCAGCCCCGCGGTGAGCTTGTCGAGGTCGCGAAACCCCGACGTGAGGCCGCTGATCGCCGCGCCGCGCTGGTTCGTCGCCTCGATGCGCGCGAAGGCGTCGAGGATCGCCTTCTCGAGCTCCACGAGGGTGGTCTTCGACCGCTTCTGCGCGACCTCGAAGACCTTCGCCGCCGCGAAGTCGAGGAACTGCTCGGCGTCGCCGCGCTCGCCGTAGCCCCGCGCAACGATCTCGTGGGCCACCTCGATCATGCGCCGCACGCCCGCGAGGTCGGCGACGATGCGCGCGTGCGACTCGACGTGCGCCGTCGTGGCGAGGGCGTCGGTGAGCTCGCCGAGGTACTGTGCGCCGCCGACGGTGTTGAGCCGTTCGCGCGCCCGAAGCTCCGCGGCGAGGGTCACGACGTCGACGGGCTCGCGGCGGGTGTTGAGCGCCTGCATCGACTCGAAGAGCACGCCGTGCGCGGGGTGGTAGAAGTCCGACGGCGCGAGCAGCGCCTCGACGGCCGACAGCGCCACGTTGTCGAGGAGCACCGTGCCCAGCACCGCGCGCTCGGCGTCGAGGTCGTGCGGCGGAACCCTCCCGGACGCCGCGGCCACCGCGGTGAGCTGCGCCGCCGCCTTCACCAGGGCGTCCTTCGCGTCGCCTCGCCGTTCGCGCTCTCCGTTCGACATCGTCCTCGGGGCTCCGTGCAGAGGGCCTTCGCCCCCTCGTGCCATGGTTCTGCGCCGCGTGCGCGGTTCGTGGCAATCCTGCACGCACCCTCCCTTCCCGCGCGCGCTCTTCTCCCGCACGATCGCTGCCCCGATGAAGCGCCCTCTCGCCCTGGTCCTCGCCCTCGTCGCGTGCGCGCACCGCCCTGCGCCGCGCGCCGCCGCCCCGGTCATCGCCGCCACCCCGACGCCCGCGCCCGCCGCGGACCCCGGCCCTCCGCCGGCAGTACGCGACGACGGACGCCTGCCCGACACCGCGCGCCCCGTGCGCTGGGCCGTGGAGCTCGCCCTGGACCCGTCGCGCCCGGACTACTCCGGCACCGTCACCGTCGACCTCGCGGTGACCGCGCCGACGTCGCACCTCGTGCTGCACGCGCGCGACCTCGTCATCGACGAGGCCACCGTCACCCAGGGGTCCGAGACCGTCGCCGCGCGCACCGCGCTCCGCAGCGCCCACGGCACCGTCGAGGCCCCCGAGGAGCTGGTGGTCACCGCAGCGCACCCCCTCGCCGCAGGCCCCGCGCGCCTCGTGCTGCGCTACCACGGGAACTTCAGCACCGAGCTCAACGGGCTCTACCGGGTGCAGGTCGATGGACGCTGGTACGCCTTCTCGGACTTCGAGCCGTCCGACGCTCGCCGCGCGTTTCCGTGCTTCGACGAGCCGTCGGCGAAGGTGCCGGTGCAGGTGACGCTGCGCGTTCCCGAGGGCATCGGCGCCTTCGCGAACATGCCCGAGACGGCGCACGACGACGACGCCGCGCAGCACCAGCGCACCGTGCGCTTCGCCGAGACGCCGCCGCTGCCGACGTACCTCGTCGCCGTCGCCGCGGGCCCCTTCGAGGTCTACGACGGACCGACGTCGCCGGTGCCCGTGCGCGTGCTCGCGCCGCAGGGTCGCGCCCACCTCGGAGCCTACGCAGCGCGCGTCGCCGCCGAGCACCTCGCCATCGAGGCGCGGTACTTCGACCGGCCGTATCCGTTCCCGAAGCTCGACCTCGTGGCGGTGCCCGACTTCCAGAGCGGCGCCATGGAGAACCCGGGGCTCATCACCTTCCGCGACTCGGCGCTGCTCGTCGACGAGGGACGCGCGTCGGCGCGCTCGCGCTACGGCGTCGCGTCGATCATCGCCCACGAGCTCGCGCACCAGTGGTTCGGCGACCTCGTCACCATGGCGTGGTGGGACGACCTCTGGCTCAACGAGGGCTTCGCGACGTGGATGTCCACCCGCGTGATGGACGCCTGGCAGCCCGCCCTCGGCGCGCGCATCGAGGCCGTCGAGGGCGCCGCCTGGGCCCGCACCAACGACGCGCTGCCCGCCGCGCACGCCATCCGCCAGCGCGTGACGAGCACCGGCGACGCCATGGCCAGCTTCGACACCATCACGTACGCCAAGGGCGCCGCCGTCATCGGCATGATCGAGCGGTGGATCGGCGAGGAGCACTTCCGCGACGGCATTCGCGCGTACCTGCGCGACCACGCGGGCGGCAACGCCACCGCCGCGGACCTGCTCGGCGCGCTCTCGACCGCCGCGGGCAGCGACGTGACTCCGGTGGCCGCGAGCTTCCTCGACCAGCCGGGCGTTCCGCGCGTGGCGGCGACGCTCGACTGCGGCGACGGCCATCCTCCGCGGGTGCAGCTCACGCAGTCGCGCTTTCGCTTCGACGGCGCCGCGAGCGACGCGCGCTGGCGCATCCCCGTGTGCGTGCGCTGGGACGGCGCCGCGCCCGATCACACCGCCTGCACGGTGCTCGACGGCGAGCACGGCACCATCGACCTCGGGGGCACCCGCTGCCCGCGGTGGATCGACGCCAACGCCGGCGCCGCGGGCTACTACGTGACGACGACGAGCCCGGCCAACGTGCGCGCGCTCCTGCACACCGACGGGGCCCTCGACACCGCGGGGCTCCTCGCGCTGCTCGCCGACCTCGAGACGCAGGTGAACGCGGGCACGGTGCCTATCACCACGTGGTTCGACGCCCTCGGCCACCTCGCGACGGTGCCCGAGCCGCACGTGCACCAGCGCGTCGCCGAGAGCCTCTTTCTCGCCCAGCGCTGGATCGTCGACGACGCGAACCGACCCGCCTTCGGGCGGTGGGTGGGATCGGTGCTCGGGCCCCTCGCGCGCGCCCTCGGATGGCGCACGAACCCGGGAGATTTCGACGTGCGGCGCAACGCCCGGCGCAGCGTGCTCACGGCCCTCGGCACGCTCACCGAGGACCTCGGCGCGCGGCAACAGGCCACGGCGCTGGCCGACGCGTACCTGCACGCGCCCGGCTCCGTCGACGGCGAGCTCGCGGCGGTGGCCCTGCCCATCGCGTCGCGGCACGGCGACACGGCGCGCTTCGAGCGGCTCCTCGCGGCGCTCCCCTCGGCCGCCACGCCGCAGGACCGCGCGCTGCTGCTGGGCTCCCTCGCCAGCTTCGACGCGCCGTCGCTGATGGAGCGCGCGTGGTCGCTGAGCCTCGGACCGGACATCCGCGTCGTCGATTTCCGGGCGCTCTTCGGCCGCGGCGACGCGCGGCACCCGGGGCTCCTCGCCGCCTGGGCGCAGGCGCACTGGGACGAGTTCGAGCACCGCCACGGGCGCAACGTGCGGCACCTGCTGCACGCCGTCGGCGGGCTCTGCGACGCCGCGGCCATCGACCGCGCGATGCTGTTCTTCGGTCCTCGCGCCGAGGCCTTCGACGGGGCGACGCGGAGCCTCGCGGTGACCGTCGAGGGCGCCCGGCAGTGCGCCGCCGTGCGCGCCCGCTCGCACGACGCGGCCACCCGCTGGCTCGACGCGCGGCGCTGATCGCGGCACACCGAGAGGGGTTGATGCGATCGCCGTTGTCCGCGTTGCTGCTCGTCGCCGGCGCCGCCGCCGCGCAGCCCCTCGCGTCGACGGACCTGCCCGCGCTGCGCCGCGAGGTGGCCGCGGTGCACGTCGCCCAGGCCCGCGCCGAGGAGCGCGCCGGACGCACCCTCGACGCCGAGGACAGCTACCGCCAGGCGCTCCTCGCAGACCCCGCATGCCTCGACGGCGCCCTCGGCGAGGCGAGGCTCCTCCGCGACCGCGGACGCCCCGCCGAAGCCCTCGCGCGGCTGACGCACCTCGGCCCCGACGCCACGCCCGACGACGACGCCCGGGTGCGCCTCGCCGACGCGCTCGCGGGCCTCGGACGCCCTGGCGACGCCCTCGCGCTGCTCCGCGTCCACGCCGACACGCCCGCGGGGTGGCACGCCCTCGCCCGCCTCGCCGCGCACGAAGGAGCTTTCCCCGAGGCCCTCGCCGCCGCGCGCCGCGCCGTCGACGGCGGCGATCACGGGCGCGACGCACGCCTCGCCGTGCGCGCCCTCGGCCAGCTCGCCGCCGAGTCCGACTGCGTGCGACACCCGCCCGCGGGACCGCGCACCGCGCTGCGCGACATCCTCGCTCGCGACGACGGCAGCGACCCGCGCTGAAGCTCAGCCCGGAGGAACGTCGCCAGCGTCGGTGCCCGTCGCATCGCGAGGAACGTCGGCCACGCCCGCGTCGCTGCTCGTCGCGTCGCGAGGAACGTCGGCCACGCCCGCGTCGGTGCTCGTCGCATCGCGAGGAACGTCGGTCACACCCGCGTCGGTGCTCGTCGCATCGCGAGGAACGTCCGTCGCCACCGCGTCGCGCGGAACGTCCGCAGCGCCGGCGTCGGTGGCCGTCGCGTCGCGAGGCACATCCGTCGCCACGACGTCGCGCGGAACGTCCGTCGTCACCACGTCGCGCGGGACATCGGTCGCCGTCGCGTCGCGGGCCGCGTCCACGGCGCCTCCATCGCCGGTGGCGTCCATCGTCGAGCCGTCCATGGAGCCGTCCGCGGACGCGTCCACCGCGGCGTCGACGCCGGCCTCCACCGACGCGTCGCCAGGGGGCGCCGAGGCCGCGGCGATCCAGTGCGCGATGGCAGCGCGCTCGTCGGCGGTGAGCATCGACGGCGGCAGCGGCATGCGCTGCTGCACGAGCACCGCCAGGCGGATCGCCTCGAGCTCGTCGACCCAGTATCCGTACCGCGAGAGGTCGATGTTCGCGGTGCCGCCGGGGAGGTGGCACGGCGTGCAGCGCTGCGCGAACACCGGGCGCACATGCTGCTCCCACTCGCTCACGAGCGGGTCCGTGGTGCGCGAGTAGCGCGCGACGGTGCCTCCGCCGAGCACCCACACCCCGCCGTCGGACGAGGCTCGCAAGCGCGCGTCCATGGGCACGGTCACGCGCGCCGCGAAGCGCACGCCCTGGGCGGCGTCGAAGAACCCGAGGCCCTGCTGCGTCGCCACCCACAGCGCGTCGCCGGACTGCGCCACCGACACGATGGCCGAGCCCGCGTTCGGCGCCGACACCCACAGCGTGCCGTCGGTGTGCTCGCGCCAGAGCAGCCCCGACGACGTGCCCACGACGAGGCGCCCGCCGCCGTCGAAGGCCACCGTCGATGCGTCGGTGACCGCGTAGTCCACGAAGGCCCGGCGCGCGGAGTCGAACACCCGCACGCCGGTGGCCGTCTTCGCCGCGACCCGGCCGAAGCCCGCGGCCACGTCGGTGAACGCGGCGTCGTCCCACCGTAGGACCTGCATCCCGTCGGCGATGGCGAAGCCCTGGTCCGTGCCGAAGACGACGTGCGTCGCGTCGAGCATGGCGATGGTGTGCACGCCCGCGCCGGCGAGGCCGTAGCGCGCGGTCACGTCCTCGAGCGTCGCGTGGTTGCGCACGCGCCAGAGGTGCCCCGCGCCGTCGACGCCGAGGATCCACGGGGTCGCGGTGCCGTCGCCCGCGGGCACCGACGCCGCGTCGCGCCACATCGTCACCGACGGGTCCCGCGCGGCCACGGCGCCGCCGGACAGCCACTGCATCCCGTTGGCGCCGAACACCGCGAGGTCCGCGCCGGCCTCGGCCACCGCGGTGATGGCGCCGAGGTCCGTCATCGCCGAGTACCAGCTCTGCGACTGCAGCGTCACGGGATCGGGCGCGGCGTCGGCCGGCGGCGCGACGGTCGACGCGTCGGCGCCGTCGACGGCGAGCTCGCCGACGACGCTGGAGCCGAGGCAGCCAGGGAGCGAGGCCCACAGCGCGAACATCGCGCGCGGCCAGGAGCGGGGCTTCATGCCCGGAGCATCGCACGCACGACGTCGCCGTCGCGCATGTATCGCCGCGGATCGACGCCCATCGCCGTGAGCATGGTGGCGAGCACGTCGGCGGGACCCACGGCGCGGGTGCCGTCGGCGAAGGTTCCCGCGTCCTGCGGAAGGAGCTGGTCCGGGTCGGCGCTGCCGAAGGACGTGCCGCCGCGGAACTTCGGCGAGATCACCAGCGCCGAGCCGTTCGGGTAGTGGTCCCGGCCGCTGGTGAGGTTGATCTGCGGCGTGCGGCAGAAGTCGCTCACCACGAGGATGTGAGTGTGGTCCGCGAGGCGCGCGCCGATGCGCGTCGGGTGCGGCGTGGCGTCGAGGGCGCGCAGCAGGTTCGCCAGCGTGTCGAAGAGCTCCTGCTGGATCAGCAGCTGGTTGCGGTAGTTCGTGCTGTGGGTGTCGTGCGAGCCGCTGGCGAAGCTCACGCAGCGCACGAGGTTGCGCTTCATGGCCTCCACCGCGAAGGCGCAGTTCACCGCCGCGCCGGCCTGGAACCGAAGCCCCGGCGTCGGGAAGAACGACGGCTGCGCCAGCGCGAGGCCCGAGGCGTTGAAGATCGGCTGCACGTCCGGCGCGAGCATCCGCGGCAACGACTGGAACTGCAGCGCGAAGCCCGTGAGCGCGTCGCGGTAGTACGAGCGCGCCGCGAGGTCCTGGGCCTCCTGCGTGAGGAGCGCGGTGACGGCGGAGCGGTCGTCGGCGTTGGTGTTGACGTTGCCGCGGCTGAGCACGCGCGACACCGTCGCCACCGACGCCACGCGCAGCGGCGCCACGCGCGCGTCGAGGTGCGGACCGACGAACGTCGACGGGAAGCCCACGGACACCGACGGCAGGAGCTGCTCGCGGCCGAACTCGTTGGCCAGCATGGTGTCGATGCTCGCCGCCACGGGCTTGCCGCCGGCGAGGTGCCGTCCCGTCGACACGAAGTACGTGCCGTCGGGGTGGCTCACGGTGTTCATCGCGAGGCCGTTGAAGACGCTCAGCCGGTCGGCGTAGTCGTAGAGGTTGCCGATGGCGGGGCCGAGGCGCAGCGACGTGCCCGGGGGCTGCAACGTCTGGAACGTCGTCGTCGTACCGTCGTCGAGGACCTGGTTCGCCCAGTGGCGGATCGCCGACGTGTCGCACACCGACGTGTTCGCGGGCTCGATGATCCCGCGGCGCTCGTTGCGCGGGTCGAGGCCCACCGTCACGTCCCAGCCGCCGGAGGCGTGCACGAGCACGAAGAACTCGTCGCTCGCCTGCGCCGGCGGGTCGGCCAGCGCGCGAAAGAGAGGCTGCGACGCGATGCCCACGCCGGCAGCGCCACCCAGGATCTTGAGGAACGTTCGTCGATGTTGGTCCATGGCGTCGCTCTCTCAGTACAGGTGGAACTCGGGGTGGCGGAGCAGGCCTTCGCAGACGCCGGCCCAGCCGGCCTCGGGGCCCGTGAAGCGGCGCTGCGACCCGACCCCGGCGTCGGCGTGCGCGGTCTCCGCCGAGCGATACAGCGCGAGGAACCTCGGGACCCGCGTGTCCGGCGCGAGCGCGGCGGGGTAGCCGAGCGCGCGGCGGTGCAGCACGTCGAAGCGCGTCGCGAACTCCGCGTCGGTGAGCGACCGCCCCGCCGGGAGGTCGAAGGTGAAGAGGACCTGGGCAGACGCCGCGGCACCGCGCAGGTCGTTCTGCACCGCGCGCTCGCACAGCGCGACGGCGATGCGCTCGTACGCCGCGAGCTGCAGCGTGTTGGTCTGCGCCGCGCGCGGAATGTCCGCGGTGTAGTCGGGGATGCCGAGGGCCGAGAGGTAGTCGGCCCAGGTGTCGAAGAGCGCCTCGCCGGTGGTCGTCGTGCGCATCCGCGTCTGGAACGCGATGGGCGAGAGGCCGCCGAAGAGCGTGAGGTAGCTGCGAATGAGCGTCTCCGCGGGCATGAGCCGCGGGGCCTCCTTGGGAGCCGTGTCCTGCGCGAGGGACTCGTGGCCGGGGATGGCGGTCACCGGCGTCGGCGTGATGTCCGTGGCCGGACGCGAGACCGGAGCCTGCGCGTCGGGCGCCGGGGTGCGCGCCGCGGGGGTGCCGTTGCAGCCGAGGGCGACGAGCGCCGAGACGACGAGGGTGCGGGCGGTGTTCGTCACGGGTTCGCTCCCTGGCTCGCGGCCGCCGGGTCGAGGTTGTTCGCGCGCCGGTAGGCGTCGGCGCGAAGCAGCGCACGCACCAGCGCGCGCATGCGGAATCCGTTGGAGGAGAGCGCCGTCGAGAGCGTGTCGCGCAGCGCCTGGTCGTCGGCGGTGAACGTGCGGCCGAGGAACGCCTCACCCACGTTCTGCGCCACGCAGCCCGCGAAGTTCGGGTCCGCGGTGATCACCTGGGCGATGCCCGCGGGGCCCTCGTCGGCGTGCTGCGGCGAGCCGTACGCCCCGCGCAGCATGCCGTTGCCGCCGGCGCTGAACGCCGGGTCGTAGTAGGTCCCGCAGCCGCCGTTGGGGGCGACGTTGGGCCGCGTGCTCACGCACGCCGGGTTGAACGTCGGAAAGCTCGCCGAGGGCAGGAAGGTCCAGCTCGACTCGCTGACGCGGGAGAAGTACGCGGCCATGGGCTCGAGCGTCGCGTGGCAGGCCTGGCAGCCCGGACGCACCATGAGGTTCGGCTCCGTCGAGGGCGTGAGCGCGACGTTCTCGGCGACGAACTGCCGGCACATGAACGCCCCGTAGAGCACGTGCGCACGCGCCCGCCGCGTCCCGTACTTCTGCAGGAAGATGGGCATCGTGAGGATGCCCGACGCGTGCGGACCGCGGTCGGCGATGCGGCGCCACGTCGTGACCTGGTGCGGGGTGAGGTCGGCGGGGACGTTCGCGGGATCGAAGAGCGGATCGGGCGCGACGTAGTTGAACTGCGTGCCGCCGCCGCAGCACGTCGAGCCGGCGAAGCTCCGGTAGAACTGCGCGAGCGGTCCGTTCACCTGCGTCGAGCGGTCGGACAGCATGGTGCGCACGTCGCGGTCGTTGGCGAAGAGGTCGTCGAGGAAGTGCACGGCCTCCTGCACCCACCAGAAGCGCGTCCAGTCGCCCTGCGACTGCTGGGCGTTGTCGAGCGGCGTGTCGGCACCGAGGGGAACGAAATTCGGCAGGCTGAACGCCGCGGGGTCGTTGGTCGTCGACGTGCCGGGCATGCAGCGCTCGAGGCCGACGCCGCAGCCGCAGCCCGCCGCGAAGGAGACGCCGGTGCCGCTCGTGCACGACACCATGTCCGTGGGGTGCGCGCGGGAGTACGCGCTGTCCGTGGGCGGCGCCGTCACGCGGCCGCCGGGATACGGCACCGTCGTCGGCAGCGCGGCGATGCGCCCGGAGAGGTACATCGGCGCCTGCTCGGGGGTCTGCGCCTCCTCGCGGCACACGCGCACGGTCACCGTCGGCGTGTGGCCGTCGGCCTCGGTGAGCAGCCCGGGCACCGGCGAGAGCGCCATCGTCGACTGGTCCGTCGCGCCGATGCGCAGCGTGGGCGACGCCGTGCGGTAGTCGCTGTAGAGCCACCACGGACGCACCTCGACGGTGCGCTGGGCCCACACCGCGGCGTCGATGGGCTGCGCCGTGCCGCTCAGGGTGCCGTTGCCCGCGACGGTCACGCCGGTCTCCGCGGGCGAGAGGCAGAAGTCGCCGTCGGACTCCACGCGGTCGCGGCGCTGCCCGCGGCGGAAGTAAACGAACACCGGCGCCCCCGACGGATCCATCACCTGCACGCGCCGCAGCACCACGGGGTTGCTGACGAAGTTGAACATCGTGCCGATGTCGAGGCGCAGCAGGTCCATGTAGACCCGGCGCATGCGCTCGGCGTAGGCGGGGCCCGTGAGGTGCGTGTCGATCCAGCCGTCGAGGTCGAAGCCCGGGCGCTCGAAGTCGGCCACCTCGTCGGGCAGCGGAATGCGCCCTTGAAGGTCGATGGAGAGAGCGCGGAACAGCCGGTACTGCTCCCGCGTCGGCGCCGCACCGGCGGTGCTCGCCATCATCGTGAGCCCCGCGAACGCTGCCGCCGCGATCGTCGTCTTCGAAGCCATCTCGCTGCACCTCTCCGGCGTCACGCCGCGCGCCAAGGACCAACGTGCGTCCAGGCTCCATCCATGCCCGTACGCGGCGGCGCCGTCAACGTTCGAAGGCGTGCAAACCTCTAGAGTTCACGTAGGTTTCACGCGCACCCCGGCGCGGCACCGATGCCGCGACTCGGCCGTTGACGCCCGGCGTGGAACGTTCATGGTGGGCGCCGATGGGACTTTGGGATCGGCTGCGCGGGCTCGTCGGCGCCGCGACGGAGGCGCCGCTGCGGCCCGATGAGGTGCAGGCGTGGTACGCGCAGCTCCCGCGCGACGCGAAGTCTTCCTGGAGCGAGCGCATCCGCGACGACCTCGCGGCGTCGGAGCGCCGCGGGAGGCCCTCCGGCGAGTGGCGCGTGGCCGTCGGCCGGCTGTTGTTCCAGTGCGACGGACCGTCGGGTCCGGTGCCCCTCCACCACGTTCGCGTGGAGCTGTGGGACCA
>CAIMWA010000518.1 GCA_903845045.1 uncultured delta proteobacterium
CGTGGCGGGGCGAGACCCGGCGCGCGCGCTCTACTCCACGGACCGGGACGACACGCTGTTCCGCCCCACGGACCTCGCCGACCGCCGCGCCCTCCGCGCCGCCGCCGACGCGCGCACGGACCGCGTGCTGCTCGCCGCCACGCAGCCCACCGGCCACCCCGCGGAGCTCGCCGCCGCCCACGACCTCGGCACGGCGTTCTCCCGCTTTCTCGGCGCTCCGGCGATCACCTACGACTATGCCCCGGCAGCCTCGCTGGCGCTCCTCGACCGCGTCGACGTCGCCGTGCTCGACGGGGCGCTCTTCGACGACGCCGACGCGGTGAACGCCGTGCTTCGCGCGGCGGAGCGCGGCGCTGCGGTGCTGCTGCTCCCGTCGTCGGCGACGGAGGCGGGCATCGAGGCGCTGCGCGCGGCCACGGCGTGGGTGCCCGTGGGGGCGGTGACGGTGCGGTGCTCGGTGCCTTCTCGCGACGTGCGCCCCGACGAGGCCGGCGCCGCGCGGTGGCTGCCGAGGCTCCGGGCCGTGGGGGGCCTGGCTCCGCCGGGCGCGTGGGAGTCGCTCGTCGTGGCCGTCGGTGACCGCACCGTGCCGCTGTGCGCGGCGTGGCACGCCGGCACGACGACGGTGCTGAGCTGGAACGCGGACCTCGGCGCCGTCCTGACGGACCGTGACGCGATGGTGCGGTGGTGGGGGACGATGCGCGAGGCGCGGGCAGTGCTCCGGCGCTGAGCGCGCGGAGCGGGGCGATCAGCCCGCGGCGGCGGCGGCGGCCGGCTTGCGCGCGCGGGTCTTCTTCTCGGCGGCCTTGCCGGCGCTGGCGAACCGCGCGGCGCGCTCGGCGCGGAGGCGGGCCTCGCGCAGCTTCTTCTTCCGCTGGCCCTTGCGCTGGATCGACTTCTGCGAATGACGGCGGTCGCCCTTGCCCATCTGCTTGCTCCGGTCTTTCTTCGGTGGAAACGAGTCACTCCCGCGTCGGCGCGGAGGGAACGAGCGGGTATCACCCGGGCCGCGGGGCTGTCAACGCTTCGGACCGCGGTCAGCCGTGCAGACCGGCGTGCACTCGGAACTTCCAGAGGAGCACCAGCGCCGCGCAGAGGAGGATCAGCAGCACCGTCATCACGAGCCCGCGGTCCGACGGGTCGCGCTCGCCGGCGAGCTCCACGGGGTCGACGTGGGCGTCCTTCGGGAGGTCCGGGACGAACGCGAAGAGCCTCGCGACGCGCGGCGTGATCTTCATCTCGATGTTCACCGCCCAGCCGTTGGCCTCGAGGAGCAGCGCGAGGTCCCGGCGGCGCAGCTTCAGCCACCCCACGAGCCCCGCGAGGATCATCACCACGAGCGCGACCGCGCCGATGGCGAGCCACCCGCGCAGGCTCGTGAGCACCCCGAGCACCCCTGCCAGCACGGCGCCGAGGCCCGCGAGCGCCAGACCTCCGCCAAGCACGAGGGAGTTCACGTTGAGGCCTTCCCGGGGCGGCGTCGCGGGCGCGGCGGCCGTCGGCTGCGCAGGCGGCGGAACGGGCGCGCCGCGGGCCACGTCGGTCGCTGCGGCGACGTCGGACGCACCGACGGTGGCGGCGCCCTGCACCTGGTCCACGGCGCTCGTCGTCGAGGCCTGGAGCGCGGCCTCCTGGGAGCTCTCGGCGCTGCCGATCCACTCCTTGAATTTCGTCGACGCCATGGCCGCCGCGCGGCGGAACGGCGCGAAGGCCGCTTGACGCACCGAGATGGGATTGTCGACGATCTCGGTGACGACGGCGTCGAACTGCGCGCCGTCGAGGTCGACGAAGAGCCCGCGCTTGCCGACGCGGAGGCGTCCCTGCTCGCCGCCGGTGACCGGCGAGACCAGCTTGCGCACCGCCGCGCCGCCCTCGCTCGCGAACACGTCGACGTAGACCAGGAAGATGTTGCTGAGCGCTGCGACCTCCTTGTGCGCCGCGCGGTCCTGCACGGGGAGGCAGAAGCCGAGGCGGCGCCCGTCGATGACGAGGGAGCCGCAGTTCATGAGCGCCGGCGAGCTGGGGAGGTAGACGCCCGCGAGGCTCACGAGGTTGTTCGCGAGGGGCACGAGGCCGCGAGCGAAGAGCACGAGCTTCTCGAGGTCGTCGACGCGGGCGATCTCGGCGGCGACGACCTCGTCGCGGGCGAAGAGCTCGGCGAAGCGGTCGCGGACGCCGCTCGCGAGGTGCGCGCGAACCTTCTCCTCGCCGAGGGTCTCGAAGGGCTCCGCGGGGCGCGAGCGCTCCCAGGCGGTGAAGCCGTCGAAGGTCGCGCGCACGCGGAGCCAGTCGCGGCGATGCATCGACGTCGCATCGGCGCCCAGCGCGCGGCGCAGCACGGTGTCGCGCAGGGCCTCCCAGCGCTCGCGAAAGAGCTCGTTCACGGGGCCGTCGAAGGACAGCGCGCCGTCGTCCCGGGGCGCCGCGAGGGGCGCCTTGCGCAGCGCCTCTTCGAGCTCGTCGGCCGTGGGCTGCGCCGCCGCGTCGGGCTTGGGCGCGCCCGTCTGGCTCTCCCACGAGCACCGCAGGAAGTACCCCTCGATCTTCGCGTCGAGCTCGCGCACGAGGGCTGCCGCGGCGGCCGTGTCGTCGCCCCAGCACCACGCCGCAGGACCCGCCTCGCGCCACGCGATCCACGCCGCGCCCTGGGTGAAGAACCGCTCGACGTGCGCCGCGTCGACGCCCGGGTCGCCACCGCGATCGGCGGCGCCGCCGAGCACGGCGACGGCGTCGGCGGCGAAGGCCCGCAGCGCGGCGTCCTCGAGGGCGGCGGGCGGGAACACCTTGTCGCCGTTGAACGGGAGCTTCGCGCTCGCGACCTTGAACGCGCGCACGTCGTCGAGGCGCACGGACTTCGGGTCGGCGGCGGACTGCTCGCGGTTCACGCGCTCGGCGGTGAGGCGCAGCGCCTTGCCGGCGTCCGACGCGCCGTCGAGGGCGTCGAGGGGGAGCGCGTCGCCGGCGTCGTCGATGACCGAGCGCCGCGAGATGCGCGCGAAGAGCCAATCCCGCGCCGCGATGACCTGCGCGACGCGCACGCGGCCGACGCCGTCGGGGTCGAGGTAC
>CAIMWA010000519.1 GCA_903845045.1 uncultured delta proteobacterium
CGGCCGCCGCGGCCGGCACGATCCCGACAGGGCAGAGCCCGGCTGCTCGTCCGCCGGGCGTGGGCGATGCGAGCCGTTTCGTCGGGAAGAGTGCGGAAATGATCCTCCCCACCGGGAGCTCGTAGATGTGTAGAAGTGATAGGGCTTCAGCCCGCGGCGACGAAGATGCTCGAGCGAAATCGACGTTGAGTGCCGCGGCCGCCGTCGCGCACCGCCTGCGCCGGTGCGTCGGTGCTCAGCGCCGCGCCGTCCGCACGCAAACCGGCCCTTCGGCGGTGTCGGTGCAGCGCACGATGGTCCCTTGGGAATTCTCGAGCCAGACGACGTCGCGGGACTGGTCCGGTCCCACGGCGATGGTGTGGCTGGCGAGCGGCGCCCAGGCCCGCGTCGCACAGCCGGCGGCGGCGAAGAGGATCAGCAGCGTCGTGGCGATTCGGATCATCGGGTCACCTCCGGGGTCGAGACGTCGGGTCCAATCGGAAGGCGGGCGGGAGCGCACGTGGGCGTCGGCGCGTCGGGCCCGGCCTCGCAGCGCGTGATGCGGTCGTCGGACTCGAACCACACGACGTCGTGCAGCGGACCGCCGCGCGCCATGACCTGCACCGCGAGCACGTTCGCGTGGAACGTCCCCGCGGAGGGCACCGCGCGGCACACGGGCTGGTTCGTGGGTCCTTCGACGTCGCACCACGCGAGCCGGTCGGCCAGCGCCCACACGCCGCCGGTCACCGTCGCGGGGTAGCGCACGCCCGCTTCGACGTGCCCCGCTGCGGCGTGGATCACGAGGGCGCGACCGTGGGCGCCTTGGTTCACCGAGCGCGTGAGGATCTGCACGCTGCCGTGGTTCACGGGGTCGAGGAACATCGCGCGGGGCTCGAGCGGCGCGCCGGTGCCCCCGTAGCGCGCGATCACACAGACGGGGTTTTCCGGGGCGGTGTGGCAGAGCGCGACGCCGTCGTCGGACGAGCGCCACACGAGATCCGCGAAGCCCGCCGGAGCGTCGGGCGGGAGCGCGACGGCGGCGTTGCCCACGCGCGTCACGCGGATCTCCGTGGTCCCCACGACGTAGTACGCGCCGTCGACGGTCTCGCGGGTGCCGAAGCCGCGCTCGCCCACGAGACGCCCGCGCTGCACCCGCACGGACGCGTTCGCCGCCGTGAGCGAGCGCTCCGAGTGCCAGCAGCCGGTGAGCGCCACGGCGGCGACGAGCGTCGTTGCAACGGCGGGGAATCGCATCGCTGACCTCATGGCACGCGGCACCGACAGCACGGCGCATGCCGGGGTCGACGTTCGCCACGCCGACGGGTCAGGTCGTCTCCCAGCGCACGTTCACGCCGTGCCGCGCGAGGGCGCCGGTGATGGCTCCGTAGGCCGCCTCGTCGCCGCCGACGAGCTCCAACGGACGCACGCCGGGAGCGCCGCCGCCGCCCTGCGCGACCCATTGCGCCACCGCCGACGTGGTGAGCGCCGTGGTGCGCGCCATGGCCGTCATGCCCGTGGCCGGATCGTAGCGGTCGACGAGCGTGGCCCGCTGCGTGGTCGCGCCGCGGCGCACGACGGTCATCATCGCGACGAGGTCCAGCGGCGGGTTCACGGCGCAGCGCGCGCGAAACTCCTCGACGAAATTCCCCGCTGCGACGAGGGGCTTCACGGCCTCGACGTGGCCGGGCCAGCGCATGGTGCGCTCGGCCATGTCGCGCACGCCGGGGAACGTCTGCAGGATCGTGCGCAGCCCGTCGGAGAGGAACGTCTCGAGCTGTCCGACGCCGGGCACGTCGACGAGGTCGAGGTCGGCGAAGGCCGGAAGCTCCACCTCGGCGCCGTCGCGGCGGATGCGCGCGGGCCGCACGTACTCCTCGAGCAGGTCGTCGAGGGACCACGTGTTGCAGTAGCCGTACGGGAGCGTGCGGTCCTGCGCGAAGCCGCCGACGTACATGGTGATCGCGTCGGGCGTTCCGTCGCGGGCGGCGCGGCCGGCGCAGAGGTGCGTGAGGCCTGGCGCGAGGCCGCAGTCGGGGAGCACGGCCACGCCCGCGCGGCGCGCGTCGGCGTCGAGGGAGAGCGGGTCCTCGGCGCAGAAGCTGACGTCGACGATGGGGCGCCGGGCCTCGACGGCGGCCTGCAGCGCGCCGTAGCCGAAGCGCGACGGCAGCGCGCCGACGGCCATGTCGTAGCCGTGCAGCCGCCGAGCGAGGGCGCCTGCATCGGACAGGTCGGCCTCGACCCAGCGAAGGTTCGCGAGCGGGGGCAGCGCCGGCGCGCGCACGTCGGCCACGTCGACGCGGGCGTGCGCGAGGCTCCGTGCGAGGTCGACGGCAATGACGCGGCCCTGTTGGCCGCCACCGAGCACCAGGATGTTCATCGGGAGCACCTCGATCGGAGCGCCGCGACGGCCGGGCGCCTCCGAGGGCGGCACCCTTGCCCCAACGGCGCTGCAGAAACCAGCGAGAAATGCAGGCTGCCGCGGGTCACCCGTCAACGAGCGCGGCGGGCACCGGGCGGCCGCCGGCGATGTTGTCCGAGAGGTACGTCGCCGGCACGCCGATGCCGCGGCCGAAGGTGTGCGCCATGGCCGCGAAGGTCTCGCGGAACGGGATCGATCCGAGGTTGCCAGGCACCGCGGCGCCGGTCGACGCGTCGATGGACGTGGCGCCCCAATCCAGCTCGCGCGGCTCGAGGCCGCCGATGACGCTGCCCCGGAAGCCCTTGCCGATCATCAGCGCGGCGTGGTGGTTCGCGTTGTGCTGCCGTCCGTCGGCGCTCGCGGTGCCCATGGTGCGCCCGAAGACGTTGAGCGAGAGGATGGTCACCCGGTCCTGCAGGTCGGCGGCGACGAGGGCGTTCCAGATGTCGCCGAGGACGGCGATGCCCGACACCGACTGCTGCGTCTCGGTCATGAGCCCGTAGTCCATGTGGTTGTCGCCGCCGAAGCGCACGTGCAGCGAGACCACCGGCGTCAGGTTCATGCGGAACAGCGCCACCGCCGCCGCGATGCGCGTGGCGTCGCTGTCGTCCCGGAGCATCGCGAGGGAGCTCACGAGCGTCGGCGGCAGCGAACGAAGCTGTGTCTGCGCGCGGGTGTACCGATCGATGAAGGCCGCCTGCGCCGGCGTGCCCGCCGCGCGGAGCACCGCGTGCACGCGGTCGAGGTCGCGGTCACGGAGCGCCGTGAGCATCGCGATGCGTCCTTCCGGCGGCGTGAGCAGCGGGCCGAGCGTGGCCGTCGCGATCACCGGCTGCGGGTTGCCCTGGAACACGAGCACCTCGCTGGCGTCGCGGGGACCGAGCACCACCGGCTCGGCCTGCACCGTTCCGAGCCGAGGCGCGAGGTTCGCGGCGAGCAGCGACGGGAACATCTCGCCGCCGGTGGTGATGCCGGAGAGACCCATGACGAACTGCTGGTCCGAGTGGATCACCGAGTACGTCGCGTGGTGGAAGAAGCACGTGCGTCGCAGCATCGCCGGCGGCAGCCGGGACCACGGCAGGGCAGCCCGCTGCGGCGCTCCGCCGAGGTCGAGGGGCACCGGCGCCATCTCCGGCGCGGCCGGGTGCACCATGCCCGCATCGGCATAGGTGCCCGGGACGTTGCAGCCCACGGGGTCGCCGTCCGCCGACGTCAGGAGCAGCACGTATTGCGGTAGTGGCGCGCCGCCTTCGGGCGATCCCGCGAGCGCGGGGCGCGGGGCGCCGAACACCGACAGCGGCAGCCCCGCACCGAGCGCGCGGAGGCCCACCGCCCCGGCGCCGAGGACCGCACTCTCGAGGAGCGCGCGACGGTCCATGCGCATCGGGATCCTCACATTCCCACCGCGGCGACGGCGGCCGAGGTGCAGGCGACCATGAACATCGAGCGCAGCGCGTCTGCGGGCTCGCTGCCGGCGGAGCGCGCATCGTCGAAGTGCGCGCGAAGAATCGGCGCGATGGCCCGCGCTCGGTCGTCGTGGAGGTTCATCAGCGTCCCGACGAGGAGGGCGACGGCGCCGTCTGGATCGTTGCCGTTGTACGCCGAGCCGTTGTCGACGAGGCGCTGCGCGAGGGCCGCGCAGACGGTCTCGAGGCCGCCGCGGGTGAACATCGACGGCGCCGTGACGAGCGTGGGCTCCGGCTGGCCGCGGGAGAAGCGGTCCGAGGGCCACGTCGCCGCCACGTCGTGGGCCTGGGCTCCGACGCCCTCGGCCCCGACCCGCAGGGCGCACGGATCGGCGATGCCGGTGCGCGCCTCGAGCAGCGCGCAGATGTGCGACTGCCGCGCGAGCGGGGCCGAAGCGGCGGGCGCGCCGGCGCCGAGGCCGGTCACCAGCGGCGACGCGAAGAGCGCGCGGACGAGCGTGTTCCAGTCGTGGCCGTGGTCGCGAAAGACGGCCACGAGGCGGCGGAACTCCGCCGACGACTCGTCGCAGCGCGCCGACGTCGCGTAGGTGCAGAGCCGCTGCACCCAGGCCGGCGCGAAGAGCGGGTGCGACGCGAGGCGGGAGCCGAAGTCCGCCATGCCGACGCCCTCGCCGACGACGCCGTGGAACGCGAACTCGCCGAGCACCGACGTGAACGCCGGGTTGTGCTGCACGCTCCCGCAGAGGGTGAGCGCCTGCCGGAAGTACTGGCGCATCGGGTCCATGGTGACGTGGCAGCCGTAGCAGGGGCCGCCCACCGGGGCGTGCACTGGATCGAGGCCCGGCGTGGCCAGCGGCATCACGTCGTTGGTCGTGTCGAAGGGCTTGCCGAGGGCCGTGATCATCGTCTGGTTGATGGTCACGCGCGCCAGGTTGCTCAGGTTCGTGGGCCACTGCGCGATGAACGCCGGCGTGGTGAAGAAGCCCACGCGCGGCACCTCGAGGGCCAGCTCGTGGCCCGCGCGCAACGCGGGAATGTCGTAGAACGCCGAGCGCCGCTCGCCCTCGCGCAGCGGCCGCACCGTCACCATGCGCCAGTCGGTGAAGTCGGTGCCATGGACGATGCGCTCCGCCAGCGGCTGGTCGGGGAACAAGCAGCCCACCGGCAGCAGCGGCGGCACCTGCCCGTAGAGCACGAAGCCGGCCACCACGCGAAACGACGCGGGCGCGGGGAACACCATCGTCGGCGCGAGGCACCCCATCGCCGTCGCCGGCAGCGACGAGTACCGGAAGGTCATGTAGTCGGGGCTGGCCGGATCGAGCGAGGACGCGAGGGGGATGTCGCGATCGCGCTCGAACGTCACCTGCACCGGCGTCTCGGCCGCGAAGCGATCGGTGACGTCGGAGGAGCGGTCGCCGACGACGATGCCGTCGAGGAGCGCGTGCAGCGCCATGAGCGCGGGCGTCATCATGTGCCGCGTCGTGGTCATCGTCTCGGTGAACGGCCGGCCCTCGTCGACGAGCTGCATCGCCGTGCGCGCGAAGGACTCCTGCACGTTCTCGAGGTACGCGTCGCTCGTCGCGTGGTTGCCGAGGTAGAGCAGCCCGAAGGAGATCGCGAGCTGCGCGGCGTCGAACTGGTTCTGCTGGAACGCGGTCGCGAAGAACCGAATCATCTTCGAGCGGTACCCGGGGCGCTGCATCCATCCGGCGACGAGTCCGTCGAGGGCCGTGGCGTCGGCCTGGACGGCCCGCACCTCGTCGTCGGTCACGGCCTCGCCGGTGAGCAGGTTCTTCACCCGCGCGACCGCCGTGGAGACCTCGTTCGACATCGGCCCGGGGGCGTCGGCGCGCGTCGGCACGTCGACCGGCACGTCGACCGGCGCGTCGACCGGCGCGTCGACCGCGGCCACACCCGCGTCGTTGCCGAGGCGCGGCGAACCGACCACCGATCCGCCGCGGTCGCACGCGCCGAGACCCGCGGCGAACACCGCGAACCCGAGCGCCCGGAACCTGCGCGAGGGGATCATGCTCACGGAACGTAGCACCGTCGCCGGGGTCACATCGCGCGAAGAGAGTGCGCCGTCGGAGCCGGCCGGCGGGGGTCACCGTATCGTCGTTGCGTGACCGCGACGCAGCGCCCGCCACACCCCTTCGTCTACACCGTGCTCATCGTCCCCTTCGGGGCCACCGGGGGCTTCGTGGGCGTGGCCCTGGCGTTCCTCGCGACGCGCGTCGGGCTCACCGTGCAGCAGGGCGCGACGCTCATCGCCGTGAGCTCATTTCCGAGCATGTGGAAGTTCTTCTGGGCGCCGGTCGCCGACCGAACGCTCACCCGCAAGCGCTGGTACCTGCTGTCGTGCGCCGCGTGCGCCGCCGGCATGGCCGCCATGGCGACGCTCCCGCTGTCGCCCCGCACCATGCTCCCGATGTGCGCGGTGATCTTCGCGACGTCCCTCGCGTCGACGTTCCTGGGCTTCGCCGTCGAGGCCCTGGTCGCCCACGTCACGCCCCCGGGGGACCGCGGACGCGTGAGCGGATGGTTCCAAGCTGGCAACCTCGGCGGCTCGGGGCTGGGCGGCGGCCTCGGGCTCTGGCTGCTCCTCACGCTGCGCGCGCCGTGGCAGGCGGGGCTCGTGCTCGCCGCGACGATGCTCGCCTGCGCCGTCGCGCTGCGGTGGCTCCCCGAGGTGCCCGCCGACGACGTCGCCGACGGCACGACGCTGCGCGGGTCCGTGGTCCACGTCGCGCGCGACATGGGGGCGGTGCTGCGGTCGACCGAGGGCATCCTCTGCGGGGCGCTGTGCTTTCTGCCCATCGGCACCGGCGCGGCGGCGGGCGTGCTCACGCAGGCGACGGTGGCCGCGGCGTGGGGCGCGGGCGAGCGCGAGGTCGGCATGGTGCAGGGCTTCATGACCGGCGCCGTGTCCATGGTCGGGTGCCTGGCCGGCGGCGCGCTCTGCGGACGGCGCATGAGCGCGCGCACGGCGTACGTGGCCTACGGCGTCGCCATGGCCGCGGTGACCCTCGCCATGGCCTTCGCGCCGCTCACCGTGCGCAGCTACGTCTTTTACAACGTCTTGTATGCCTTCGTGACGGGTCTGAGCTACGCGGCGTTCTCGAGCTTCGTCTTCGACGCCATCGGCAAGGGCCACGCGGCGACGAAGTACAACGGCTTCGCGTCGCTCTCGAACATCCCCATCTGGTACATGGGGCTGCTGCTCGCGCGGGCGCAGACGAGCCTCGGCGCGCGCGGCATGCTGTGCGCCGAGTCGGCGCTGGGCGTGCTCGGGATGATGGTGTTCTGGGGGATCGCGAGGGCGCTGCCGCCGCGCGCGACGGCGGCCGCGTAGGCGGGGATCAGATCGCTTCGACGAGCACCGCGAGGCCCTGGCCGCCGCCGATGCACGCGCTGCCGATGGCGGTGCGCAGACCGCGGGTGCGCAGGGCGTGGACGAGGTGCGCGGTGATGCGCGCGCCGGACGCACCGAGCGGGTGACCGATGGCCACGGCGCCGCCGTCGACGTTGGTCTTCGCGCGGTCGAGGCCGAGCTCCTTCTCGACGGCGAGGTACTGCGCCGCGAAGGCCTCGTTCACTTCGACGAGGTCGATGGCGTCGAGGGTGGTTCCCGCGCGCTCGAGCACGTTCTTGATGGCCGGCACCGGACCGATGCCCATGATCGACGGGTCCACGGCGGCGACGCCCCACTGCACCAGCCGCGCGAGGGGCTTGAGGCCGCGGGCCTTGGCGAAGTCCGCGCTCGCGATCACGAGGGCGCCGGCGCCGTCGTTGATGCCCGACGCGTTGCCGGCGGTGACGACGCCGTCCTTCTTGAACGCCGTGCCGAGCTTCGCGAGGGACTCGAGGGTCGTCTGCGGGCGCGGGTGCTCGTCCTTGGAGACGATGGTCGGGCCCTTCTTGCCCGGGAGCTCGATGGAGACCATCTCGGCGTTGAACGCGCCGGCCTCGTGCGCGGCGGCGTAGCGCTGCTGCGAGAGGAGCGCGAAGCGGTCGCAGTCCTCGCGGGAGATGCCGTACTTCGTCGCGAGGTTCTCGGCGGTGATGGCCATCGGGGTGTTGCAGTACGAGTCCGAGAGGGCCGCGAAGAGCGAGTCTTCGAGGGCCGGCGCGCGGCCGAAGGCGAAGCCGTCGCGGGCGCCGCGGATCACGTGCGGGGCCTGGGACATGTTCTCGGTGCCGCCGACGAGCACGCACTCGGTCTCGCCGAGGAGGATCTGCTCGGCGCCGTTGATCACGGCCTGGAACCCGGACCCGCAGAGGCGGTTCACGGTGAGCGCCGGCGTGGTGATGGGGAGCCCGGCCTTCAGGCCCACGTGCCGCGCGAGGTAGATCGCGTCGGCGCTGGTCTGCTGGACATTTCCGAAGATGACGTGGCCGATGTCCTCGGGGCGCACGTTGGCGTCGGCGAGGGCGGCCTTCGAGGCGTGCACCGCGAGGTCCGTGGCGGACACGGACTTGAGCGCCCCGGAGAGCGTGCCGAACGCCGTGCGGCGCGCCGAGAGGATCACGATTTCACGAGAGAGCCTTGCCATGACGGAAACTCCTGGGAGGGGGATCGAAGGGGGCCACTGGGCCGGAACGGCGGGAGTCTTGGCAGCGAACGGCACCCCCGACAAGGGGCGCCGCGCGGCCTACGCGAGCATCTTCTTGAGCGATCCGTCGGCGAGCGCCGCGACGGTGAGGTCCTCGCCGCCGATGAGCGTGCCCTTGACGAACACCTGCGGGAACGTGGGCCAGCCCGACCACATCTTGATCGCGAGGCGCTGCTTCCAGCTCCCGAAGTAGCTCCCGTACTCGAGGTAGGCGAAGGGCACGCCGGCCTCGGTGAGCGCCACGCGCACCTTCTTCACGTGCGGGTTCTGCGCCATGCCGACGACCACGACGGGGTTCGCGTCGATGGCGGCCTTCACCGCTCCGACGACGTCGGCGTGGTAGCCCTGGATCTTGGCGAGGGCGGCGGGGGCGTAGGCGGTGTCGGCAAGCTGCGGTCGCGTCATGGCGGCGGCTTCTACCACGCGCGCAGCGGCGCGCCAGCGGGTGCGTGGGCACCCAGAGGAAGCCCGGGGACACAGTTACGTTGTTGCATTCAGCGCCCGTCGGCGGCGCGTGAATGCAACAACGTAACTACGTCCCCCGAAGGACCCCGAAGGACCCCCAGACGTCTGGGGGTGGAGCGCCGCGAGGCTCAGTGCTGCGGCACGTGGTCCGGGCCGCCGCGGGTGCCCAGCGGCTGCTCGTCGTAGTGAACGTACACGCGGGTGCCGGGGTGCTGCGCGTTGGCGTAGGCGCCATGCCAGCCGACGGGCACGTGCGGCTCGGTCCAGTTGAAGAACCAGCGCGCGTCGGGCGGGCTCATGTTCACGCAGCCGTGCGAGTGCATGGCGCCGAAGCCGTTGTGCCAGAACGCTCCGTGCAGCGCGAAGCTGCCCTCGAAGTACATCACCCAGGGCACGTCCTCGATGCTGTACGGGCCGTCGTTGGCGCTGTTGCCGTCCATGGTCGTCGCGACGTGCTTCGACAGGATGCGGAAGCCGCCCTGCACGGTCTCGTAGTTCTCGTCGGGGTTGCGCTCGTTGCGCCGCCCGCTGGACATCACCGTCACGTACACCGGGTTCACGCCCTCGTAGGCGACGGCGCTCTGGTGATCGAGGTTCACGTCGATCCAGTGCTCGCCCGGCGCGAGGTCCACCGGCGGGTCGTGGCGCGTGACGACGCGCACCTGCCGCGAGCGCACGAAGAACCCGTCGGTGGTGTGGAAGTACTGATCGCGCCCCACGGTCACCGGCGGCTCGTCGGTGAGCTGGAACGCCGTGAGCCGCGGCGCCGTCGACACCCGCGCCATGGAGCGGCCGCTCGACTGGAACGTGAACGTCGTCGCGCTGAGCGCGAAGGCCATGGGAAGGTGGTGCGTCGCGTCGAGGGTGACGCCCTGGAAATACCCGGGGTCGTGCAGCGTCGCGACGGCGTTGGAGCGGATGTACCCGCCGCTCTGCGTGTGCCAGTAGTCGCCGCCGGAGTCGGCCTGCATCTGGCGGTGCAGCGACATGTACATCCCGCGAAGCGCTCGGCGGAGAAGGGGCGTGCCCGCGGCGCCCTCGAGGTCCTCGATGCGCACCTGCGCGTCGGCCACGGCGCCGTCCGTCGCGCCGCCGTCGGCGACACCCGCGTCGGGATCGGCGGTCGCAGCCCGCGGGGCGAAGCGCTCGGGCTCCACGACACGCTCGTCGGCCTCGCTCGGGAGCCAGCGGTACACCGCCGCGGCGCGCGTCGCGCGGCCGTAGGTGAAGGGCATCGACGCGTCGAGGTCCGGAGGGTTCGGGAGGCGCCGGGTGATGGGGCGGTCGCCGAGGCTCTCGGTGAGCGCGGCGAGCGGGCCGACGCACATGAAGCCGCCGCCGGCGACCTCGTACCAGCCGGCCCCGCGGGTATCGCGGCGCGCGGGGCATCCGTCGTTGCCCACGGGACCGCGCACGACGTCGATCTGCGCGCCCGCCCGAAGGTAGCCGATCCAGTGCGCGCTGCCCTGCGGGGCTTCGACGATGCCGGTGCGGAACGCGAGGGCCGTGATGCGCACCGGCGCGGGGCCGTCGGTCGCGGCGGGAGCGTCGGCGGTCGCCTCGACGTCGGCGACGGCGGGCGCGTCGACGGCCCCGGGGCCTGCGTCGCGGGCCGGCGGCTCGGGCTCGTAGGCACCCGTTCCAGAGTCGTCGTCGGCGCGCGGCGGAACGCTCGGATCGAGGGGTACGACGAGCGCGGCGTCGAGAGGCGCGGCGTCGGGTCCGGGCGCCGTCGCGGCGCTCCAGAGGTTGTCGAGGCGGTTGCAGCCGGCCACGGCGAGCGCCGCGAGGAGCACGGCGGCGACGGTACGCGAAGCGGTCGCAGGGACGAGGTGTACGTTGCGCATGCGGGGGCTCCGGCGAACCACGGTGCGCTACCACGGCGCCCGGGGGTCTGGTCCAATTCCGTTCGCGTTGCGACGAACGGACCAACGGCGCGGGCGGCGCGCGGCGCCCAATGCTGGTAGGGTTCGCGCCGCCGTCGAGACGGCGCCACGCATGACCCGCCGCGGACCCACGCCCACACCGCCATGGTTGCGGAGACTCGGCCCGCCGCTGCTCGCATCGGTGGTGCTGCACGCCGCCATGCTCGTGGTGCACGGTCCGACGGTGCGCGTGCCGAAGATCCCGGTGGTCGTGAACCAGGCCGTGGAGTTCGGCCTCGAGGCCGCGCGCCCGGCGACGGCTCCGAGGGTCGCTGCCTCGACGCCGCCCACGCCTCCTGCACCGCCATCTCCGTCGCCCGCGGAGCCCCCGCGTGCCCGTACGGTGCCCGTGGAGCCCGCCCGCGTGCGCGTTCCGGACCCGCCGGACACACGGCTGCGGGAGCCGGTGCTGGCCCGCGCGCCGGATGCGGTGCTCGTCGCGCGCCCCGAGGACGCCGGCCTCCTCGACGCCGCCCTCGCCCTCAACGATGCGTCGACGCCGGACGAGTCGGCCCTCGCGGTGCGTGACGCCGGGCGACGTTCGCGCCTCGCATCGCGCGACGCAGGACGCGGTGACGACGCCGAGGTGCCGCGCATCGCGCTCTCCGTCGCGGGCGACGCGGGCGCTGCGTCGGCGGCCATGGCCGAGGCTGCGGGACCCATCGCCGACGCCATTCCCGCGGGCACCGCCGTGACGTTGCTGCTGCGCACGGACCGGCTCCGCGACAGCCCCAACGCCCCCGCGGTGCGGTCGCTCCTCGAGGGCATTCGCGACTGGCAGCAGGTGCTCGGCGGCACCGAGCTCGACCCGCTGCGCGACTTCGACGCCGTGCTCCTCGCGAGCGCCAACCCCTTCGGCACCGCGGAGCATCCGCCAGACCTCATGGCGGTGGTGCGCACGCACGCGCGCCGCGACTTTCTCCGCGCGTCGGTGGAGCAGATGGCGGGCGTCCGCGCGGCGACCCTTCCGCCGGACATCGCCCCCGACGCCGGTACGCTGCGCGCGCACTTCGCGGTGCCCGACGCCGGCGCCCTGCCCCGCGCGGCGCGTCCCATCTGGGCGCGCAACGGCGGCGTCGAGACGACCACCGTGGACCGCTACCTCGGTCCCACGGCCGTGGCGCTGCTCGGCGACGACCTCGCCGTGTTCGCGAGCCCGCAGCGCATGCCGACGCTGCTCGCCGTGCTCGGCGGACGGGGCGGCGTCGCGGCGGCGCTTCCGCACGACGACCCCGCAGGGCCCGAGCCCGTGGTGGCGCTGCTCGAGGCGCGCGGCGTGCGAAACCTGCTCGTGAGCCCGGGCCGCGGAACGCCGGTGCCGAGCGCCATCGACCTGACGATCCTCGGCACGCGGGACCCCGAGACGCGGACCCTCGACGGCGGTGCGCGGCTGCATTCGGTGTGGCGTTTCGACACCCCGGTGCAGGCGACGACGGCGCGGCACATCGTCGAGGCGCTCTTGCTCGACGTGCAGGAGTCCCTCGACCAGTTCGCGGGCACGCTGCAAGGCCGCATCGCGGTGAGCACCGGCGTGGTGCGGCTGGGACGGCTGCGATCGGCCCTCACGCGGCTGCAAGCCGGCGCCGACGGCTCGACGATGACCCTCGACGCGACGCTCGACGCCGGCGAGGTGTCCGAGGTGCTCAACGCGCAGCGCCTCGCGGGGCTGCTGCGATGACCGTGCTCGTCACCGGCGGCGCCGGGTACATCGGCGCCCACGCCGTGCGCGCGCTGCTCCGCGCGGGGCGCCGCGTGGCCATCCTCGACGACCTCTCCACGGGGCACCGCGACACCGTCCCCGACGAGGTTCCGCTGTGCGTGGCCGACATCGCCGACGCCGGGGCCGTCGGTGCCTTCATTGCCGCGCAGGGTGTCAGCGCGGTGCTGCACTTCGCGGCGCGCAGCCTCGTCGGCGAGTCCGTGGCCGACCCGCGGAAATACTGGCGCGACAACGTGGCCGGCTCCGTCGCGCTGCTCGGCGCGGTGGTCGATGCCGGCGTGCGCGACGTCGTGGTTTCGTCGACCGCTGCGGTGTACGGCGTGCCCGAGCGTTCACCGCTCGACGAGGCGCACCGCACGAACCCCGTGAACCCCTACGGCGCCACGAAGCTCGCGGTGGAGCGCGCCCTCGCCGACTACGCGGCCGCTTACCCCCTTCGGTATGCCGCGCTGCGGTACTTCAACGCCGCCGGCGCGGACCCCGACGCGGGCCTCGGCGAGCGCCACGATCCCGAGACGCATTTGATCCCGCGGGTGTTGCGCTCGGCGTCCGAGGGCTGCGAGGTCGCCATCCACGGCACCGACTGGGACACCCGGGACGGCACCTGCGTGCGCGACTACGTGCACGTGCGCGACCTCGCCGACGCCCACGTGGCGGCGCTGAGGCACCTCGAGGCCGGCGGCGCGGGCGGCGCGTTCAACCTCGGCACCGGAACGGGAAGCTCGGTCCGCGAGGTCATCGACGTCGTGGCGAAGGTCACCGGCCGTCCGCTGCGGGTGGTCGAAGGACCTCGGCGCGCGGGTGACCCGCCGGTGCTGGTGGCCGACGCCACGCGGGCCTCGCGGGAGCTTGGGTTCAGCGCCGCGCGCTCGTCGCTGCGGCAGGTGGTGGAGGACGCGTGGGCCTTCGAGCGCGGACGCTCAGGAGCCGGTGGTCTCTGACGGGAACTGCGTATTGCAGCGCGTGACCGTGGCGGGGTCGATGGCGCCCGAGGCGGGCAGCACCGGCGGGGTCATGAACGCCGGGTTCGCGAAGTCGAAGAGGTCCGTCGGGAGCGCGGCGTTGGCGTCGCGGCGGGTGAGCGCCGGCAGGCCGAAGCGCGCCTCGATGAAGCGCAGGATCGACGTGTGGTCGAAGGTCCGGTGCGACACGAAGTGGCGTCGCGCGTACGGCGACACGACGATGAACGGCACGCGGAAGCCGAGGCGGTCGAAGCGTCCCGTGACGGTGCCCGTGGAGGTCGCGGGCGGGAGCGCGTCGGGCTCGCAGGCCGGCGGCGGGGGCACGTGGTCGGCGAAGCCGCCGTGCTCGTCGTAGGTGATGAAGAGCGCGGTGCGGCTCCACAGCGGCGACGCCATGAGCCCGCGCACGATGCCCTCGACCCAGTGCTCGCCGGACATCGGGATGCCCGGCGGGTGCTCGTCGACGCGGGTGCCGCCGGCGCCGAGGTAGTCGGGCTCGACGAACGACACCTGCGGGAGCGTGCCCGCCGAGAGGTCGTGCATGAGGTCCGTGATGCTGTGCTCGTGCGCGATGGTCGCGCGGCGAAGGATGCCGTAGTTCGGGAAGAACCCGAGCATGCGCGCGCCGCCGGCGTAGTCGCCCCAGGTGACGCCCGCGGCGTCCATCATGGAGAAGATGTGCTGCGCGGGGTGCGCGGCGGTGTCGGCCACCAGCGAGTTGTCGGCCTTGCCGTAGGACGTGCCGCCCATGAGGAACAAGCGGTTCGGCCAGGTCGGTCCGAGCAGCGAGCAGAAGTAGCGGTCGCCGATCGCGAAGGTGTTGGCGAGCGCGTAGTAGAACGGGATGTCGGTGCCGTCGAAGTAGGCCAGGGCGCGCTGGCCGTTGGGGTTGTTCGTCAGCACGAAGCCGTCCATGGCGCCGTTGTTGTACTGGCGGTGCGACCCGTCCCACTCGTGGTTGGTGTCGAGCACGCAGCGGTCCGTGTCGTGGTGGAAGGACACCGTCGAGCCGTCCGACGCGGGGTTCGTGAAGTGCGCTGGGATGCCCTCGGCGTCGGGCTGGCCCATGTCCGCGAGGTGCCCGAAATAGTGGTCGAAGGACCGGTTCTCCTGCATCAGCACGATGATGTGGTCGATGGGCATCTGGTCGCCGACGGGCACCTCGCGGCCGACGGTCTGCGCGGCCCACGAGCCCGGTCCGAAGGCGCACGCCTGACGCTGCGGCTCGAGCACGTCCTCGCCGTTCACCCGCGGCACGTCGGGGGCCATGAGCACGTCGGTCGAGGCGTCCTCGAGGGGGATGCCGGAGTCGTTGACGGCGGCGTCCATGCCCGTCGCACCGTC
Source organism: uncultured delta proteobacterium (assembly GCA_903845045.1). GTDB lineage: Bacteria > Myxococcota_A > Polyangia > Polyangiales > SCUS01. Next base: position 14,858 of record CAIMWA010000519.1, read on the forward strand.
GGCCACGGCGCCGTCGGCGACGTCGACGACGGGGGCGAGGTCCTGCGGGGTCGCCGCGTCGACCGGCGCGGGCGTGGGATCGCTGGAGCAGCCCGCGGCCACCACCGCAGCGCCGACGAGGATGAAGGAGATGTTCTTCATGACGCCGCGACGTTACCCCGCGTTGGTGACGTCGAGGTGACGGCGGGGTGCCCTCGACGGGGCTCGCACGGCCGCCGGAGGCGCGTCCACTATGGCGCCATAGGGAGTCAACTCATCGAAATCACAGGGCATGGCAACCCGAGCCGGTCTCAGAGATCGAGCTGCATGCCGATCTCCATCACCTGCCGCGGGGGGATGCCGAAGTGCTGGTCGGCGGCCACGGCGTTGCGCTGGAGGAACGCGAAGAGGTGCTCGGCGGCGGCCCCCATGCGGCCTGCGCGCGTCGCGAGGAGCCGCTCGCGCCCGAGGTAGTACGTGACCTCGTCGCGGTCGATGGTCACGCCCGCCGCGGTCGTCGCGGCGAGCAGCACCGCGGGAACGTCGGGCTGCTCCATGAAGCCGTAGCGCACGATGAGCCGATGAAAGCCGTCGCCGAGGGACGTGAACTCGGAGCGCTCGGACGCGGGCACCGTGGGCGCGTCGGTGACCTGCACGGTCATCATCACCACGGTCTCCTGCAAGGCGTGTCCGCGCTCGACGACGTGCATGAGCGTCGGCGGCACGTGCGTGCGGCTCGACGCGAGGAACACGGCCGTGCCGGGCACGCGGACGTGCGCCCGACGGCGAAGCTCCGGCAGCGCGCTGGCCACCGTCGGAAAGCGCTGCGCGTACTGCTCCGCGAGCAGCGTGCGGCCCTTGGACCAGATGAGCATCGCGGCGATGAAGCCGATGCCGATGAGCACGGGAACCCAGCCTCCGTCGACGAGCTTCACCGCGTTCGACGCGAAGAACGGAAGGTCGAAGCTGAGGAACAGCACGAGCACCGGGATGGCCTTGGCGCGGGACCATCCCCAGGTCTGCCGGGTGACGACGTAGAAGACCACCGACGTGATGGCCATGGTCCCGGTGACCGCGATGCCGTAGGCGCTCGCGAGGCGGTCGCTGCGCTGGAACCCGAGCACCAGCAGCAGGCACGCCGCCGCCAGGAGCCAGTTGATCTCCGGGACGTAGATCTGCCCCTCGGTGTGGTGCGCGGTGTGGCGCACGGTGACGCGCGGAAAGTACCCGAGGAGCATGGCCTGCCGCGTGAGCGAGAACGCGCCGGAGATGAGCGCCTGCGAGGCGATGACCGTCGCGACGCTCGAGAGCAGCACCAGCGCGAGCACCGCGGCGCCCGGCGGCGCCATGGAGAAGAACGGGTTGGCGAGGGCCGACGGATCGCGGAGCAGCAGCGCGCCCTGGCCGAAGTAGCAGAGTCCGAGCGCCGGGAAGACGAGTCCGAGCCACGCGCGGCGGATGGGGCGGACGCCGAAGTGGCCCATGTCGGCGTAGAGCGCCTCGCCGCCGGTGACCGCGAGCACCACGGAGCCCAGCACGAGTCCCGCGTGGAGCCCGTGGGTGCCGAAGTAGCGCGCGGCCCAGCGCGGATCGAGGGCCGCGAGCACCGCGGGGTTGCGCGCGATGTGCCACGCGCCGAGGCCGCCGATGGTGCCGAACCACGCGAGCATGACGGGACCGAAGAGCTTGCCGACGACGCCGGTGCCGTAGCGCTGGAACGAGAACAGCCCGACGAGGATCAGGCACGTCAGCGGCACGGCGGCGGACGCGAGGCCCGGGCGCACCATGGCGAGCCCCTCGGTGGCGCTGAGCACGGAGATCGCGGGGGTGATGGCGCCGTCGCCGTAGAGCAGCGCGGCGCCGACGACGACGAGCAGCGCCACGCCGGAGACGCGTCCCTCGACGGGCGCGCGCAGGCGCTCGGGCACGATGGCGAGGAGCGCGAAGATGCCGCCCTCGCCGCGGTTGTGCGCCCGCATGATGAAGAAGAGGTACTTCACCGTCACCACGAGGGTGAGCGACCAGAAGATCAGCGAGAGCACGCCGAAGAGGTCCGCGCGCGTGGCCTCGGCGCCGCCGGTGGCGTGCATGCACTCGCGCAGGGTGTAGAGCGGCGAGGTGCCGATGTCGCCGAAGACGACGCCGAGGGCGCCGAGCGTCAGGGCGGACATCGAGGCGGCGTGCGGTGCGTCGTGCGTGGAATCGCTCATCGAGGGGCGCGAGGAATGCCCGATGGCCCACAGCGGTGCAAGCGTGCGCGGCGCTGCGATACGCTCCTGCGCGGAGGTCTCCATGGCGAAGGACGAATTGCGGATGGTGGCGGAGTTTCCGGTGGCGCCGGAGCGCATCTACGAGGCGTGGCTGAGCAGCGAGGGCCACGCGGCGATGACCGGCGCGGGCGCGAAGGTCGATGCGAAGGTGGGCGGCCGCCACGAGGCGTGGGACGGCTACATCGAGGGGAGCAACGTCGCGCTCGACCCGGGCAAGCGCATCGTGCAGCGCTGGCGCAGCGCCGACTTTCCGGCGGACGCCGCGGACTCGCTGCTCGAGGTGCTCCTCGACGCCATCGACGGCGGCACGCGGGTGACGCTGGTGCACACGGAGATCCCCGCGGGGCAGGGCGTGAACTACGAGAAGGGCTGGGTCGACTTCTACTTCACGCCGATGGCGAAGCACTTCGTCGCAGCCCCGAAGAAGAAGCGCGCGCCCGCCAAGAAGAAGGCACCGGCGAAGGCGGTGAAGAAGCCCGTCGCAAAGAAGCCCGCCGCGAAGAAGGCTCCCGCGAAGGCCGCGAAGAAGCACGTCGCAAAGAAGCCCGCCGCGAAGAAGTCGAAGGGCTGATCAGCCCCGCAGCGCCTCGACGACGCGCAGGAAGTTTCCGCCGAGGATCTTCTGCACGCGCGTGTCGGACCAACCCCGATCGAGCATCGCCTGCACGAGCCTCGGGAGCTCGAGGCAGGTGCGCATGTCCACCGGCGGCACGATCATGCCGTCCCAGTCGCTGCCGAGGGAGGCGTGGTCCTCGCCGACGACGTCGACGATGTGGGCGAGGTGCGCGACGATGGACGACAGCCGCCCGCTGAACGTCGGGTCGCCGAGGAAGCTCGACTGGTACATCACGCCGACGGTGCCGCCGAGCGCGGCGACGGCGCGGAGCTGCTCGTCGTCGAGGTTGCGCCAGTGCGGCGTGACGCCGGTGACGCCGGTGTGCGTGACGAGCACCGGCTGCGAGCGGTCGTGCACCGCGAGCGCGTCGAAGAAGCCCTTGCGGGAGATGTGCGCGAGGTCGACGAAGATCTTCCGCGCGTTGAGGGCGCGCACGAAGTCCTTGCCGCGGGTGGTGAGCCCGTCGTCGCCGCCGACGCCGAGCGGGGAGCTCGTGGTGCCGAGCGCCGACGTCGAGAGGTGCACGAGCGTCACGCGCAGCACGAGGTCGTCGGGGATGAGGTCGAGGGCGCTGCCGTCGGGCGCGTGGTCGAGGGCGTTGCCCCCTTGGATGCCGATGAACGCGGCGTGCTTGTCCTCGCGGCGCGCCTCGCGGTACTCGCGGACGTTGCGCACGATGGCGACGTCCTCGGGCGCGCGGCGCAGCTCGTTGCGAAGGCGCTCGATGTTGCGCGCGAAGGCGTGCGCGCGGCTCTCCGACGGACGCGCCGGGTTCGTCGTGATGACCCAGATGGCCCCGGTGACGCCGGCCTCGCGGAGCCGCGGGATGTCGGCCTGCCGCGCGAACGCGGCGTTCAAGGGACCCGGCGTGTGCCGCTTGGTGAGGTCGTAGCCGAGGATGCGCGTCCAGATGAAAGAGTCGACGTGCAGGTCGAGCACGTCCGACGCGAGGTGAAGCTCGATGGCCTCGCGGGAGATGCCGAGGGCCTGCGCCCACGCGGCCGGATCCTTGCGGTGGTCGGTGAACGGCAGGCCCATGGCGCTCCTCAGTTCGCGTCGGCGGTGTTGCCGTTGGGGGCGTCGGCGACGTTGCCGCCGGGACCGTCGTCGTCCCCGCCGTCGTCACCGCCACCGTCGTCGTGATCACCGCTCGGCGCGGCGTTGCCGTCGGCGTCGGGGGCTCCCGGTGCGGCTCCGGCGTTGGCGGCCCCGCGGTTCTTGCGGCCACCGCGGCGACGGCGACGGCGCTTGCCCGGGGTGCCCGTGACGGGCGCTCCGTCGGCTCCGTCGGCGGGCGTCGCGGCGGGTGCGGTGCCCGGCGCCGCCTCGTTGCCCGGCGCGGGAGCATCGCCCTCGGCCTCGTCGACGGCGGGCGCGTTCGGCGCGTTCGGCGCAGCGTTGCCGTGACCCTGGGGGCCGCGTCCGTGGTCGTGCGAGCGCCCTCCCCCGCCGTGCGGACGCGAGCCCGGCGCTTCGCTCGGGAAGTAGATGCGCGACCACACGTCGGGCGCGGGGACGTTGCGCGCGAGGGCCTGCAGGGCGCGGCGCGAGCGGAACTTGTTCCGCGGGTTCCAGGAGTCGACCCACTCGGCGAAGCGGCGCAGGGCGTCGCGGTCGGCCACGGGGTCGAGGGAGTTCCAGCCGAGCAGGTCGCCGAGGCGCTGGACGAAGCTCTCGCGCTGGTACGACGCCGGCGTCGTGTGCTCGCCGCCGAAGGACTTGGGGTGTCGCAGCCACGCCGCGAGGAGCCCGTCGATCATGGCGCTGTCGGTGCTCAGCTCGAGAAGGTGCGCGAAGAGCACGGTCATGTGCGCGTGCAGCGCCGGCGTGGGCTCCGGAAGCTGCGCGACGGCCTCGACCACGGCGCGCGCGGCGGCGATCCAGGGCGCTCGCACGGCGGCGTCGTGGATGAGCGTGTAGACGGTGTTCAGCGTCTCGACGGCAGTGTCTTCGGTGGGATGCGCGGTGCACCACACGAGCGCGTCGAGGGCGATGGCGCGCTCCTCCTCCGGCGTCGGGGGCGTCGGTGCCGGCGCCGGCGTGGGCGCGGGCGCAGTGGCTTCGGAGTCGGTCGTCGCGGTGCCGTCGGTCTCGTCGTTCATGGCGTTGGCGCGGAGGGTGCGGGCGCCGCGCGCGCTTGACAAGTTCCGACGGGGTGTGGCACTCAAATCGTCCCTCGTCGCGAGGGGCCGCGGGCGTAATTCAGCGGTAGAATGTCAGCTTCCCAAGCTGAACGTCGCCGGTTCGATCCCGGTCGCCCGCTCCAAGATAAGCTAAAGAATACGGGGAGTTGGCACGAGACGTTCAGCCCCCGGAGCCCGTCCGGGAGCCGTGCCCCCCACCATGCCCCCCACTCGGGGCGCCCTCCCCGACCGCACCGCGCTCGGCCGCGGTTTCGCGACGCACCCCCTCGGCGTGGGCCTCGCGGAACCCGCCGATGGAAATGACCTTCGCGAGCCCGCTACGCATCTCCTCCGGGTTCACCGTCGAGTAGTGCTGCTGCATCTGCTCGGTGGCGTGCCCGGAGATCGACCGCGTCACGATGTCCTTGACCTCCGCGGCCCGCGCGAGGTCCTGGAAGGTCCGGCGCATCCCGCAGGGCGTGAGCCGCTTCTTCAACCCGATGGCCTTCGAGACCGCCGCGAACGGCTTCTGAAGCGTGGACGGGCTCTGGAAGCGACCCTCCGCCGTGGCGAAGAGCAACTCCGAGTCGGCCATCGGCCCCGGGGGGAGCCGAGCCACGTGCCACCGGAGGATCTCCATGAGGTCCTCCGGGAGCGCGATGCGCTGCCGACGCGAGGTCTTGGTCGTGTTCATGACCTCGTCGCCGACGGTGTTCGACCGCCGCACCAACAGGACGGCCTGCTCCCAGAGCACGTCCGGCGTCGCCCCGCTCTTTCGAATCGGGCGGAGACTCGACGGGCGCAGCCCCGTCGCGAATCCGAGCGCCACCTCGGCGAAGTGCTGAGGGTAGAGCTCCCGCATGCCGTGAAGGAACCGCGGGACCTCATCGACGAGGAGCGAGTTGGGCTCCTCGTCGGTGTAGACCTCGTGCTCGCTCACGTCGAACGGCTCGATCCCGTCGATCGGGTTCCGCTCGAGCTGAAAGTAGTGCACGGCGTCGTTCATGATCGTCTTGAGGATGCGGAGGTGGTTGTTCGCCGTCGTCGGCGCGATCTCCCCCGCGTTGATGCGCGCGGCGTCCCGGAGCTGCCACTCCTGGAAGTCCGCGAACCGGAGCTTGTCCACGAAGTAGTCACCGAACGCGGGAATGAGGTGCCGCTTGAGCACGCTCCCCCAGACCAGCCGGTTCTTCGCCGACTTGATCTTCTTGGTCGCGAGGCGACGCTCGAGACACGACACGGCGAAGGCGCTCCAGCGCATCCGCTGTGGACTCGACTCCTCGGCCCCGCGGCGGATCTTGGAGAGTTCGTCCTGGAGC